>JADKBM010000011.1:900000-1180000 GCA_016715115.1 Acidobacteriota bacterium | reverse complement strand
AGAGAGTTGGGAGGACGGATGGCTTTGGTAGATATTGAATTGATTGCGACTCATTTCGTGTTCATAGTTTTCGAAGCCGATAAGTTGGGAATCAGGCCGGGTTTGAAAAGACGGGCTTTTCAAGTTTGAAAATGAGAGGTTTTGAGAGACACTGTAGTCCGGAATGAAGGTGGTTTTTATTGTCATCGGAAGCATATCTTTGGGCTTGGGCATTCTGGGTATCTTTCTGCCATTGTTGCCAACGACCCCGTTTCTTCTCTTGACGTCCGCCTGTTACCTTCGCGGTTCCGACCGGCTCCACAACTGGCTGATGTCAAATAAGCACCTCGGCGGCTACATCAGGAATATCAAAGAAGGCCGGGGCATTCCGTTACGAGCGAAGATCATCACAATTGCCGTCCTTTGGGCATCGCTGATTTTTTCAATTTCCAGAATGGATATGCTTTTTGTCACTGTGGTCCTGGTTTTGATGGGTTTCGGCGCGACTCTGTTTCTTCTAAAAATGGAAACATTAATCGACGATGAATGAAAACCCGCCAAAAGCCCCGAGTCTACAAAAAAAAGAGGCAAGCCGTTCGAAAATTTCACCACGCGAGTGATCGGTGTGCCGCGACCTCAGCCGTTTGCGCATAAGCCGTTTATCTTTGTGGTGTTTGTCTTTCGTTTGCGCCATCAACCGTGGTTTTGATTCCTCTTACCCCGCAAGTCGATTTTCGCGTCGTCAGAACCTTCGATTCTGTGCGCCGGCAGCGTGCCTGCGTCTGACCGATACGACCTCGCAAGGTAAGCCGGTGACAAGCCACGAACAGCACGCTGACTCGAGTTCCGGCCGAAATCATGAGCTGCTAAACATAACACACAATGAAACGGGCCACCGTCAGATCGTGAAATTGACACAATTGCGCCGGCGCGTCGATACGTAGCGTTTCGCGCGCGTTCCGAAGACGTTACTTGAGATCTGCAAAATCTGAAACGCTAAAGATCCGGGCGCGCAACTTCAAGGGATGTAGGCCGAAGGCGCCGGGATATCGCCCGCCGCACCAAACTGCTGGATCAAAATCCCTTGGGTCGATCGCTGGATGAACCAGTTTGATCCGTCAGGCCGGAAAATTCCGAAGTCCGCTCTGCCGTCGCCGTCGAAATCGGCCGGTGCGGGAACGTCGCCGCTGTTGCCGAACGGAGCGGAATAATAGCTAGAGTCTTCGCTTCTGAGGACGTACCAGCTTCCGTTTGACGCCCGCCAAACGGCGATGTCGGCTTTGCCGTCGCCCGTATAGTCAGCCGGAACCGGCTTGTCTGCGCTGTTTCCAAACGTATGGACGATCGTACCGGCGGTCGACCGGTTGAGCCACCATTGGCCGTTTGACGGTCTGAAGATCGCCAAATCGGCCTTGCCGTCGCCGTCGTAATCCGAAGTGACCGGAACGTCGCCATTGCTTCCCCATTGCGAAACCTGCACGCCGCCGGACGATTTGTTGATGTACCAGGCGCCTTCGGAAGGCCGAAAAACGGAGACATCTGCCAAACCATCGCCGTCAAAGTCGGCCGGTACCGCCTTGTCGGTCGAGATTCCGAAGGGAAGGGAATAAAAGCTCAGGTTCGAACTCCGCAATACATACCAAGTGCCGCTTGAAGGCCGATAAACGGCGATGTCCGTTTTCCCGTCGCCGTCATAATCGGCCGGAACGGGCCTGTCGGTCGATGTCCCGAACGTTTCCGCCCTCACCGTACTATCGGAACTTCGCTGATACCACCATTGCCCGCTGATCGGGCGGAAGATCGAAATGTCCGAGATTCCGTCACCGTCGAAGTCGTATCTGACTTTCGATGGCCGGACAAAATAATATGCCGCACCCTGTCCGTTCGGCGCCGACAGCGCCTTCTCGGCGGCGCCGACGACAAGATTGCCGAAGCTCAGTGCGACGCCCGAGCCGAAGCGGTCGCCGTTGAACGGGTCCGGCGGAGCAATCTTCTGCTGCTGACCCCAATTCGCGCCACTGCGGACGAAAACGTATGCCGAACCGGCGTCGGTGCCGCCGGCGACCGTGTCGTCGTCGCGAGCACCGACGGCGATCGTATTGTCACTGACCGCGACCGACCAACCGAAACGGTCGACGGATCCGCCGTCGTCGGCGACGAGTCTCCCTTGCGACACCCAGGCCGCGCCGTTGAATTCATAGACGTATGCGGCTCCGTACGCCGTTTGGCCGACGACCGGCGAGTACTGGGTCGCTCCGCCGACGAACGTGTTGCCTTCGATTGCGACCGATGCACCGAAACTATCGCCGTTCGCGCCGCCTGGAATTGATATTTTGTCCTGCATTGTAAAGACTCCGCCGCCGCCCTCGATAAAGACGTAAACCGAGCCGGCGGCCGTGAACGGGATGTCGGCCCCAGGCGAGCCGACGACCAGCTTGTTGCCGCTGGTCGCGACCGATTCACCGAAATGGTCCCCGAGGATGACTCCGCCGATGGGAACGAGTTTCTGCGTTTGCGTCCAAACCATCCCGCTTTGCGAAAATCTATAAACGGCTCCGGCGTCGGAGTTGCTCGGTTGGTCGGAAAAATTGGCTCCGACAAAGATCGTCGGTCCGCCAATGGCGACCGATACGCCGAACTGGTCATCGGCGGCGGCATCGCTGGCTGTCAATTTCTGCTGAAACGACCAACTTGTGCCGATGCGGACGAAGACGTAAGCCGAACCGGCGTTTGAAAACGGTGAGTCGTCGTTGTAAGCGCCGACGACGATCGTGTTTTCGCTGATCGCCACGGAATAACCGAACTTATCGGACGTCGCGCCGTCGTTTGCCAGCAAAACCGCCTGTTGTGTCCACGTCCCGCCGCTGAGAACGAAAACGTAGGCGGCGCCAGCCTGAGAGGCGGTCGTGCTGTCAAACCGCGCCCCTACGACCATCGTGTTGCCGTTGATCGCGACCGCATTTCCGAATTGCGCTCCGACACCGCGTGGCGAGGATGTGATCTTTTGGCGCTCGATCCAACCGGCCATCGCCGGCAGTGCAAACGCCAAACACGCCAACAGTACCAATCCGCGCATGTTCTGTCTCGCCTGATATTGATTCGATGCAGACGATACTGCCTTTGCTGTTACCCACGAGTATTTGCCGGTCATAGTGTTTCTCCAAGAAATTGATCCTAAATAAATCATCACCCTTGCCTATTCAGTAACGCCATACGATTTCATTTATGACATCGAACAATCCACGTCGTCGGTTTTGCGCCTGCGTCGGTCAATGCCTCTTTCAGAGATCTCAGGCAAATCAGCACTCTATCCGTTTCGACAAAATGAACTCTGCCCGCTTCGACGACGCGATAGATCTCCCGTTCCGTTTTTTGCAGGAGTATCGCGGCAACCTGTGGAGACGACATTTCGACGAGCGCCCGGCATTCAGTGCAAAAGCTCTCGAATCGCTCGGTCTTGCGGCTGAAGGCAACGGTTTCGTTAAGTTCGATTTCAATCTCGGTATTTCGTCTCATTGCTTTTTCTTGTTTTGCGCGGGGTTTGACGTTACAATCGGCTTGATTTCCGGCGCAAAATTTTGGGGACTCGACATCGTCGCCGATAGGCGCGAAACAAGTCTTGGATTTTTTCGGACAAATTCGTGACATTTTTTTGACAATGGACAAAGGAGGCCAGAAGAGCGGATCCATCTACGAGTTCGGGAAGTTCATTCTTGATTCGCGGGAGAGGGTTTTGCTTGCCGATGGCGTGCCCGTTCATCTTACCGGCAAAGTATTCGACACGCTTCTGCTTCTGATCGAACACAACGGCCGGCTTCTGACGAAAGTCGAAATGATGTCGGCGTTGTGGGCAGAGTCGTTCGTCGAAGAGGGCAATCTCGCCAAGAACATATCCCGTCTGCGGAAGATCTTGAATACGGAAGGGGCTGAGCTGATCGAGACTCTGCCGAAACGCGGATATCGATTCCAGGCGGCCATCAGACAATTGGACGGCGAAGCTGGTTTGCTGGTTCACCGAAGTCTCAATGTCAGGTTTTCGAGTTCCTTGGAAGAAAGCGACGCGGAAACGTCGCCCAGCCGACCGTCGGTGCTCAACGAGGTTCAGAGCCTTGCCGTTCTGCCGTTCGAACCGCTCGGCGCAAAAGCCGCCGAGGATTTTTTCGGCTTGGGGCTCACCGACGCGCTCATTACGCAACTCAGCCGCGCCGGGCAGGTTCAAGTTCGCCCAACCAGTTCGATTCTGGATTACAATTCGTCGGAAAAAACCGCGGTTTCCTTCGGACGGGAACTGCGGGTTGACGCGGTGTTGGAAGGAAGATTTCAGCGTTTTGAAAACAAACTGCGGCTGACCGTCCAGATGCTTCATACCAAGGGCGGCAATGCGCTTTGGGCCGACAGTTTCAATGCCGAGTTTGATGATGTTTTCAGCCTTCAGGACCAGATCGCCGAGCGCGTCGTCCATGCTTTGAACAGGAAACTCACGGCTGAATCTCAGACCAGACTCAGGAAACGCTACACAGAAAATGTCGAAGCTTATCAGGAATATCTTAAGGGTCGTTACTACTGGAACAAATGCACGTTGATCGGTTACGAGAAGGCTATCGAATGCTTCAAGAGGGCGATCGATACGGACCCGTTGTACGCGCTGGCGTATGCCGGGCTGGCGGGCATTTACAACGTTCTTCCACTTATCGACGGCTTTGCGCCGCGCGATTACTTTCCAAAGGCCAAGGCGGCCGCGTTGAGAGCTCTCGAAATTGACTCGCAATTGGCGGAGGCCCACACGGCGTTCGGTCTTGCGATTCTGCATTACGATTGGAATTGGTCCGGGGCAGAAGTTGCATTCGACCGCGCGATCAAGGCGGATCCGAACTATTCGAATGCCTACGAACTTCTTGGCGTTTACCTATGCCGTGTCGAAAGAATCGCCGAGTCCATTAGCGCTTTGAAGAAAGCCGGGGAACTGGACCCGCTTTCTCCGATCCATGACACCTGGCTGGCGGAAGTCCTTCGGTATTGCGGCGAAACGGAAGCCTCGATTCGTATCCACGAAGAGACATTGAGATCTTTCCCGGAGTTTTATCCCGCACACTACCATTTGTCGTTTTCTTTTCTTGACAGCGGTCGTCTTGATGACGCCGAATCGCATTGCGAAAGAGCAGTCAGCCTCTCAAATCAAAATTCCCTGACGCTTTCGCTCCGCGGGATCTTGCAGGCGGCTCGCGGAAATAGCCGGGCGGTTCAGGAAACGTCGAACAAGTTGCTGCAGATGAAGGCTGACAGATATATCAGCAGCGCGAATATCGCCTCGGTTTACGCCGCATCGGGAGACGAAGAAAAGACGATCGAGTGGCTAGAGACCGCCGTCGAAGAGCGCGACCCGAATCTGACGTGGATCAGGTTCGATCGCGAATTTGAATTTCTCGAACGAGATCCGCGTTTTCAAGTGATTCTGCAGAAAGTCGGTCTGGCCGACAGGAGTCCAAGCTCGCCGGATCGACGAACGCGCTGATCTCGCTCGAGCCGAGCGAGAATGGTCCGGGTCCGGCGCAATTTTTTCTTTCACAATCGGAACAGAACGTTTATTATGTTGAAGGCGCCATTTCTCGCGTCCGTCTTGTTTTTCCTGACAACCTGCAAACCAAATGATTCTCCAGATCTCAAACTTTGAAGCGGTCACCGGACTGCCCGATCTTGTCGGCTACGTTTTCGTATTTCTCTTCGGCGCGATCGTCGGGAGTTTTCTGAACGTCGTTATCCACCGTATCCCAAGGGAACTGTCGATCGTGTTTCCGAATTCGGCATGTCCGAAATGCGGTTCCGCGATCAAGCCGTACGACAATTTTCCGATCCTCAGCTGGCTGATACTCAGAGGAAAGTGCCGGAATTGTTCGGCGCCGATCTCGGCGCGATATCCGGCGGTCGAATTGTTGACAGCACTCCTTTTCCTGCTTGTGTTCTGGCAGATCGGATTCACGCCCTTGCTTCCGGTGGCGTTGTATTTTACCGCTTCGATGATCTCGCTCGTCTTTATCGACGCCGAGCATATGATCCTGCCGGACCTGATCAACTTCCCGTTGCTTTTCGTTGCGGTCGTCGTGCGAATCGCCTTTCCGCTCGCATTCGGCGACGCCTATTTCTCCGATCTCCATCATTCTCCGCTGACATATCTTGCGGGATATCCGGTTTGGATCGTTTCGCTTGCCGGCGCGTTCCTGGGAATGCTCGTGGGCGGTGGCTTTCTATGGTCGATCGGTTGGCTCTGGGAAAAACTGCGCGGCGTCGAGGCGATGGGGTTCGGTGACGTCAAGATGATGTTCGCCGTCGGCGCGCTTCTCGGCTGGCGTCTGACTTTCCTGACGTTGTTCGTCGGCGCGTTTGCGGGCGCTGTGATCGGAGTCGCGCTGATCGCGAAGGACCGCGACAAAGATATGCAGACGCAGATTCCGTTCGGGATCTTCCTCGGGATCGGCGCCTTCGTCTCTCTTCTTTTCGGCGACCGGATAATTCTCTGGTATCTGCAGAACTTCGTCCCGCAATAGATCAGCGAACGTTCATCGCCTGGTTGACGCAAGCTGATGAACAGTAGAACGTTCCGCGGCTGAATTTCAGCGCCTCGGACTTGGGTTTCCAGGAGTTGCAACTCGCGCATCGAACGAGTTCGACGTTGTCGTTTGAGGCTTTGTCGCCGATCTCCTGGCCGCCGCCCGCCGATTTGCCTGCCTCGCGCATCTTCCGAAACATACGCCAAACCTGAATCGCGGTCTGAATCTGGCGGCGGTAGCGGAAGGCGACGAACAGAAGCATCACCGCGATGACCGCGAGAATTACAAACAACTCCTTCATCTAATTGACCTGCCCGGTAGCGATCTGGGTCGTCAGTGTCGGAAGCATCGGGTTGCTAGGATTTACCGATTTCAGCTTCGCGAATGTTTTTTCGGCTTCGGCCTTGTTGCCAGTCTTGATGTATACCTGGGTCAAGAACTGAAGCGCCCGTTCGTTTGAGGAGTCCGCCGCGAGGGCTTTTTGGAGTTCGGTCCGGGCCTTTTCGATCTCGATCGGTTGACCGAGGAAATAGGTGGATCCGTAATCCGCAAGAACCTCCGGATCGTTCGGTCTGATCTCGAGCGCCTTTTTGTAGTAGTCGCGCGCGGCGGCGTATCCGGTCGAGTCCTTTCGCATCGCCGCGATGTCAAACAACGCGTTTCCGGTGAGCACCAGAGCGTCGTAGTCCTTCGGATCTTTTTCGACGACGCGCTTCAACAATCGAACCGACTCCGAGATCAGACCCGGATCTTGCTTCATTCCGCCGTAGCGATAAAGCGCGGCCCCGAGATCGCGTTGGAAGATAGTGTTTTCCGGAGCGCTGTCCGCTTCGGCGATCTTCTGCTTTATCTCGGCATCGCTCAATTGTGGCTCCGCTTGATTCGTTGAGCCCGGCATCGTCGGGGAGGTCGGCGCCGGGTTCTTTTTCGCCTGCTCGACCTGCGACTGGAGCGCGGAGATCTCGTTTCGATTGAGCGAGTTGGCAAGCAGAAATCCGCCTGAGAAACTCACGATCATTCCAATAATAGTTACCCAAAAGTACTTGTCGCTCATTGGAGTTGATTCTACCAAAGTGCTCGGGAAATAGAAAAAGCGTCACCGAGAAACTCGAATGACGCCTTTTGATTCGGTGAAGAAGGAGATTACTTTTTCTCGTTCTCCGGAGTAATATACGGCAGATCATCGGCCCTGCGGCGCGGCAACGGATCGGTCGCGCGGCGTCTCGGCATCGTCGTTCCGCCGCGCCGGTCAACGCTGCCGACGGGCAACCCCTGACCGTGAACGGCCTCGATCAAGATGCGTGTGATCTCCTGTGACAGCGTACGGTGTTCCAGCGCAGCGCGACGACGGAGCGACTCCTTCAACTCGTTGGGAACGTACGCACCGATAAAAACACCTTTTCGATTAACCATAAACTGAATAACTCCTTTAGATCGAGATAACTAAAAGCGTGCCTTGTATGAAACAGATCTGTAAGCCGAATTTTGTTTCCGCGCGAAGCGGACGGCAATCATTCATCTAGGCTTTGCGTTGCCGCAAAGCTCGAGCGACCTACCCGAAAGCGCCGTTTCTTTCGAAACAATGAGCGGGCCGCTCATAAAACGCTTTCCTATTTGGTCTTGCACCACGAGGAGTTTACCTGGCCGCGACTGTTACCAACCGCGCCGGTGCGCTCTTACCGCACCGTTTCACCCATCACTCTGGGGAATTTCGGATTCGGGATTTGTGATTTGGGAATGGACGATACAAAATCCTCAATCACAAATCCCCAATCCGAAATTCCCCAGGGTTGGTCTGTTCTCTGTTGCACTTGTCGTCGCCGAATCTTTCGGTTCGACTCCCGGACGTTATCCGGCTCGCTGCCCTTTGGTGTTCGGACTTTCCTCTTGCCTTGACGGCAAGCGACTGCCCGATCTGTTTCAAAACAAGGCCCGAATATCTTAGCAAAAAATGTTGAACAACTAAAACTTCAGTTAATCAATTTCGCTGGTTAGCTTCCGATCTCGATAATGTCGCCGTCGGCGAGATTCGGATCCGGCATTTTTCCATCGTTGATCGCCTTCAGGTTGTATTCTTTCGTTTCGAGCAATCCGGCCGCGTTCTTTCGCCTTATCACCGCTTTCTTGATTCCGGTCCGTTTTATCCCGCCGGCGACTATGATCGCCTGCGTCAATGTCAATCCGCTGTGGAACGCCAGCTTGCCGCTGTTCGATATCTCGCCGCTGATGAATACAAACTGATTCGCCTTTTCAGCTTCGGCTGAAGCCGAAAACTCAACGATGTCGCCCGGAAACACGAGGACGTTTTCCCATTGGGCGTCTTTGAGAAGATACTTTTCGCTCGCGCCCGCCGTGCGCTTGACCGAAACGGTATCGGCCTTCGGCTGAACCGAGGCATCTGCGCGAATGACGAACAGGGGAACCGCTTCGCGCTGTATCGAACGCTCACCGCCGTTTTCGACCAATCCAAGGACCGTTACCCGATGACTGTTGTATTCGCGGACCCTCACCGAAACCAGCGGGTTCTCGTACAGTTTTATCTTCGTCGCCAGGATCTCTTCGATCTCGTCGGTCGTCATTCCGACAACGGAAACCATTTCTCCCGCGAGCGGATAGTCGATCGTCCCGTCATTCAGAACCGTAAAATAGGTCGAAGCTTTCGAGTTGTTCTGAAGCGAGACGAAAAGAACGTCGCCCGATCCGACGATATAGTTTTCGGTCGGGGCCTTCGAGCGATTCGCGGCCTGTTTGACGACGCCGAGCGTCTTTTCGGCAATCGACGTCTCCGGTCGTGTTGCTTCGGGCGCAACCGTAGCTTTCGCGACCTCAACTGCCGGCGTCTGAATAGAAGCCGGTTCAGTCTTCTCTGCAACAACCGACCGCGTTTCGCTCGGCGTTTTGGTCTTCGGATTTTGCGAGTATCCGAAGTTCTTTTTCCCGCCGCCCGGATTGGTCTGGGCACCGACATCGATCCCGCCGGCCAGAAGCACAGCGCAGAAAACGGTCAGCAACGTGAAAGTTCGTTTCATAACACAAAAAGTCGGGGCAAACCTCTTTTTGAAGCAACCTGCTCGGACGCGAATAAACGGAATCGTCTAATATATTGTTAAATCCGCACTTCAGGCAAGTCCGATAAGAACGGCGACCGCTCGGCCACGTTCATATAAAGATTCAAAACATTGGAGATTCTAGTAATTTTCCTTGATCTTCTATCAGGCGGCCTTGGCCGGAAGCAGTTCGTTCGTGAAAAGATGGGCCCATTTTTCGGTGAATCGCCGGCGAACGTGTCCCTCGATCTCTTCGGTCGTACTGAAAGCGGCGAGTTCGTTGACGATCGATCGAGCCTCTTCGTATGCGATTCCTTCGATCGTCCTGCGAACCCGCGTCATCGAATTGACGTTCATACTGAGTTCGGTCGCGCCAAGCCCAATGAGGAGCGCGACATATGCGGGCGAACCCGCCATTTCGCCGCAGACCACGAGCGGTATCCCGCACTTGGCCGCGGCCGTCAGAACGGTTTTGATCGCGCGCAGAACCGCCGGATGGAGGGTCCGGAACGAATCCGCAACCGATGCATTGTCGCGATCGACGGCAAGCAGATACTGTACCAGATCGTTCGTCCCGAGACAGAAAAAATCAACTTCGCGTCCGATCTCTTCGGCAATGATCACCGACGCCGGCACCTCGATCATCGCGCCGACCCTCGGTTTGCCGACGGCGACGCCTTTCCGTCGAAGGGAAGCCGACTCGCGCTCGAGAAGGCGTTTGGTCTCGATGATCTCGCTGATCTCGGAGATCATCGGCAGCACGATGTCGATCGGAAAATCGGCGGACGCCTGCAACAATGCCCGAAGCTGTGTCCGATACTCGGCTCTGTTTGTCAGCATCAGGCGGATCGCACGGAGGCCGAGCGCCGGATTTTTCTCTCTTTCGCCCGTCTCCGAAGCGACCTGATCGGCGCCGAGGTCAAATGTCCGAATCCGGACCAGATCGCCGTCCGCTTCCTTGGCGATCTTGCGATAGGCTTTGATCTGTTCCGCTTCAGTTGGAAATCCTTTGTACTGGTTGAACAGGAATTCGGACCGGTAAAGTCCGATCCCGCGCGCACCGAGACGTTTCGCGCGACCGTAAACGTCGGGAATATCGACATTGGCGCGAATCGCGATCTCGCGGCCGTCAAGGGTTTTGACCACCGGCGAAAGCGCTTCTGCCGGATCGGATCCCGGTGCTTCGCGGACGTTCGTTTCGGCGCACTTTGCAACGGCTTCAGGATCGGGATTGATAATCAGAATTCCGCCAAACCCGTCAACGATCAAGCGATCTCCGGTCCGGACACGGCGAAGCAATCCTTTGATTCCGGTAATCGCGGGCAGTCCGAACTCGCGCGCCAGAATGAATGTATGCGATGTCCAACCGCCGTGTTCGGTAATGATCGCCTTCGGATTACTTGCCGTAAGTTCGATCAAAGTCGACGGGCGGAGTTCTTTGGCGACGACGATCGAATTCTCTTCGAGAACCAGCGACGACTCGCGTCCGCCGCCGAGCGCAGTCAGAATTCGGTCGGAGATATCTTCAAGGTCGATGTACTTTTCGCGCAGATGTTCGTCCGGTATCGCCTTCTGCGCCGCAACATAGGCGTCGGTGACCGTCTTTACGGCCCATTCCGCATTGACTCGGCGGTCCGATATCTCGTTGTCGACCTTATCGAGGAATGAGCGATCATCAAGAATCATCAGGTGGGTCTCGAAAATACTGCTTCGATTGTTTTCGCTGCCCTGCGAAATGCGCCGGAGTTGCCGTTTGGCGAGCCGCAATGCCGCACGGAATCGGCGAATCTCCTTCGCGACCATTTGTTCTTCGATGGCGATCCGGTAGAATTGCCGTTTGCGTCCGAACAGGCACACCGCGTTCCCAACCGCGATCCCGCGCGAAACGGCGCGGGCTTTGATCGTCGATGCGGGTGGATTGTTCGAACCCTTTTTCATTTAAGTTGGATCAGTTGCCGAAATTGAATCCGCCGCCGCTTCCGCCGCCCTGGTTCGGGAAGAACGGCTTGAGCAATCCGGCGAATGCGGCAAGATTCCGGGTTTGGATAAGTATCTCGCCCGGACCGGCAAACTCCGCGACCATTCCCTCGCCACTCAGAAAACTCCGGAAAAAGCCGCTCTTTGCCGCCTTCCGAAGCTGGTATTGCAGATGACCTTCCCAAGCAACGAGGTGGCCGGTATCGACGACATAGCGCTCGCCGGTCCGCAGAGTCTTGCGGTGGATCGATCCGAACGACGAGACGAGCAGAAGTCCCGCGCCCGAAACCTGCAAGGCGAACAGGCCCTCGCCGCCAAAAAACGACTTCGCGCCGCCGAATTTCGTGTCCACTTGCAGCGACGCATCGCCCGCAAGGTACGAACTCGACTGAACCATAAAGGTCTGGTTCTGCATTTCGATACCGGCGATGTCGCCCGGCGCGCCCGGCGCCAAAGTGACCTCGCCGGCACCGCCGCGTGCGGTAAAAGTTGAAACGAAAGCCGATTCGCCCCCAACGGCTCGTTTGAGCGCACCGAAAACGCCGCCCTTCATTTCCGAATACAGCTCGACGTTGGCCGACATCGAGACCATCGCGCCGGCCTCGGCGGCGATCGACTGCTCGGGCTGAAGATTAACTACCGCAAGCGCGAACGCTCCCGCGTGTTCGATCGCCCACGTGTATCCGCGACCTTGTCCGCGTCCGTCAGTGTCAAAGTGAAACGCTCCGGCGAGTGGCGGCGGAGGCTGAGCGGACGCCGGCGGGGTTGCCTGCGGAGGCTGCGGTCCTTGCGTAGCCTGCGGAACGTGCGCGGACGGTTCGACCGCTGTCAAAACGGTCCCGCAGGTTCCGCAGAACCTGGCATTTGAAAGCAATGGTGCGCTGCATTTAGGGCAGTTCATTGTGGTTCTCCCGATTGAAACTCCTGAAGGCCCTCAGCCTCAGCGTTGACCGCACTTTTCGATCAGTATCCGGCAAGCGGAGGCGGCATCGGGAGCGAAGTCGAGCAGGGCAACGTCCGAATCGCTGACGACAAGGCTCTTTTGCCAGGTGGCAACGACGTCGGTCCAGCAGTCTCCGATCAGCACGAGCGGCCTTTTTTCGAGAACGCGTGTCTGCAGTTTGTTCCAAACCAAAGAGATCTCGGTGACCGTTCCCATCCCGCCGCGAAACGCGACGAATCCGACCGAACGCGTGATCAGGTTTTGAAGGCGATCGTAAAAATGGTCGGTTGCGACCTTGTCCGTCAGATAACGATTAGGTTCCGACTTGAATTGGTTCATCACGATCCCGAAAACGCGACCGCCTTTCTCGCGTGCGCCGCGCGAAGCGGCTTCCATCACGCCGAGATAGCCGCCGGTGCAGATGGTGAACCCGGCCTCGGCGAGCATTCCGCCGAGAAGCTTGGCCTCACGGTATTCTTCGGAATCCTCTGCGCATTTCGAGCCGCCGAAGATAGTTACGATTTTGTCTTTTGAGTCTAGTATCACGTGGTTTCCGAAATGTCTGAATTTCTACGCTTTGATTATAGCGATTCAATCCTGATTGACCAATATCAGGCGGCGTTCGGTTGTACGCTCAGTTCCTTTTCGGCCTCTTCCGGGGTCAGGTTGCCCGCCTCGTGAATCGCCTGCTTCGTGTTCGTGAAAAACAAAATGACGCTGCCGACGATGAAGAAAACGATGAGACCGAGAATCGCGTGGCGGAACGAACCCGTTGCGCTGACAATGATCGCGAACATTATCTGTCCCATCCAGGATGTGCCCTTTTCGGAGATCTCGTAAAGCCCGAAGAACGATGATTCGCGGCCAACCGGTATCATCTGCGAATAGAGCGATCGCGACAGCGCCTGCGCGCTCCCGAGAACCATTCCGATCATCCCTCCGATAAAGTAAGCCTGCGTCTTTGTTTCGAAGAACCCGTAGGCATAGATCACGATCGCGCACCAGATGCCGAGCGAAACCAGAATCGTCGATTTCGCACCGATGACGCGGGCGATCCGTTCGAAGCCGATCGCTCCCGCGAACGCCGAAATCTGGGCTATGAGGAAGATCGAAAGCAGGAACGAGTTGTCGACCTCGAGTCCCTTTGAGGTGAACAGTTCGTACGACATAAAAACGGACGACTGAAGAATGACCGTTTGGATGCCGTCGTTGTAAAAGAGATACGCGATAAGAAACAACATCGTGTAACGCAGGCGTTTCAATTCCTTGAGCGTCTGCCAGATCTCGCTGAAACCGACCGTGACCAAAGATTTGCCGTCGGGAATCTGTTTGTCGGCGTCGCGCGTCCGAAGAAGCGAAAAGCTGATCGCGCCGAATCCGCCCCACCAGAGCGCCGAGACGAGAAACGAGATCCGCGCCGCAAGCCCCTTCGAAATTCCCATTCCCTCCGCGTTTTGGATCAGCGCGATGCTGATTATCAGCATCACGACGCCACCGATGTATCCGAGTCCGTAGCCGTAACTTGAGATCTTGTCACGGCGGTCTTCGGTCGTGACGTCGATCAGAAAGGCGTTGTAAAAGACGTTCGCCGCGGCAAACGCCATATTCGAAACGACGATCAACGCGCCGCACCACAAATAGGACTCGTCTACAAAGAACAACAGTCCGCCCGAAACGACGCCAAGATAACAGAAAACGGACATCATCCGCTTCTTGAGGTGCGTATAGTCGGCGATTGCGCCGAGAAGCGGCAGAAAAACGACGAGCGACAGCGTCGAGAGCGCGGTGCAGAAGGCGAAGAAGCCCTTGGCGGTAACGTCGAAAAATCCGAAACTGAAGACCACGCCGTCCTCGCCGACGGCCTTCTGCGCCAGATTGAGTACGTACGGTCCGATGAGTACGCCGATAACCGCCGTAAAGAAGGCCGAGTTTGCCCAGTCGTAGAGCATCCATCCGAAAATTTCTTTCCGGTCGTTCTTGCCGTATGTCTCTTGATTGTTCATTCGTTTAGAAGTTTGAAGATCGCGGGCGCAATGTCGGACAGATCGCTGATGCGACGTGCGACCTCGTCGCGCTTCCGACCCCAGATTATTGTCGGAACGTCGTTCAGCGTATGGTTTCGAACGGACAAATCTTCTATGTTCCCGTGGTCGCTTGTCAAGATGAACGTGGTGTTTTCACGGTCGATGAGCCGCAGCGTCTCGCGTACGAATTCGGCGAGTTCGGGCAAATGGACTCGTGCGCGCTCGAAATCCTGGTCATGGCCGATCTTATCGGTTATGAAATGCTCGTATAGTGTGAACCGGTGCGTTTTGCTCAACCGTGCGAGAATCGCGGCGGCATCGGCCGCTGAGAACTGCGGAACGTCGAAACCGCTCTCGATCAGCGAGCGATTGGAGAAATCATGGAAAATGGCATGACCGCCGACGAGATCCGGCAAACGCCTGAACTGCATCTCGGCGCTTTCGACCGCAACGGTCGTCGCCGATTTCCATCGCGGCCGCTCCGTGAAGAAGCGCGGCGTGTATGCGTTGGCGAAAACGACGTCCGCAATTCCAGCCGATTTCAGACGTTTGAAGATCGAATTCTCTTTGATGACCTCGCGCAGTTGTTCATTGGGAAAGCCCTGCTTATGATAACCAAGCAATTTCGGCGCGTTAACGCCCGTCAGTATTGTCGTCTGGCCTGATGCCGACTGCGGCCGACCCTCGACCCCGAGCCGCGGATCGGTCGGAACCATAACGCCGCCGTATGCGGCCCGATCCGTTTCGCCCTCGAAATGCGCCAGCGGTTCGAGACCGTCGGCCGCGTCGAACGGATTATCGGCACCGCGACGGCCGATGCCGATGCCGTCGATGAAAAACAAAATTACCGAACTGTTATCACTCGCCGGATTCATCAGTGAGGTGCGATTATAGCAAACCAAAGGCTTCAAAAACGACTTCTTCGAGTTGTTTAGCCTGACCAGCCGCCACGATCGAAATCAAGCGCGTGCGGAGCATTGCAGAACCGCGCGACCGACCGACACCCCCCGTCTTCGGGCAACCTCCGACGTTTCAGGTCTCAGTACGATCGAACGAAGTGATCGCGATTCTTTCATGAATCGATTGATGTTCGTGGTCCACGGAATCTGAATCCGCTTGAACCTGGAACGGCGAAAATTAAAAATCGCTTGACTTTTGAGTCAAATCAGGCTACTTTCGGCAACGATAAATTACTTTGCGGTCTAACCGCTAGGAGTCAAACGACTGAAAATTCTTGAGGAGGAATTGATGAATAGAGGTTTATTTTTGCGTTCAATTGCGGTTCTGTTTGCCGTGGCATGTATGCTTTGCTTCACTGCATTGAAGACGGTTGCGGCTGACTTTCCGGCCGACGCCGGTTCACTTGGTGCGATCCCCGACTATCCGGTTAACGCTTCCGGATGCCATGTTTCGGGCTGGGTCGACAAAAACGTGACATTTAACGTTTCCGGCATCACCGGTGCCCCGACCAATGTCGAGATCAAAAACTTGACTTTTTCGCCGGCGCATACTTGGGGCGGCGATGTTACCGCGACCTTGATCGCTCCCGGCGGGACATCTTCGGTTGTTTTCGGGCGTGTCGGCGCAACCACCGCTACTGCGGCAGGAACATCGTCGGATCTTGCCGGCCCGTACGGTTTTCGAAATCCCGCAGACCCGAATATATGGTCAGTGTCGGCGACCAATCCGCTTCCGGCAAATACGTACACGCCAGTGGTTTCAGGTGGAGCGGGCGTCACGAGTCCGGCACCGACGGTCAATTTGGATGCCGCGTTTGCGGGTGTCGCCAATCCGAACGGCACGTGGACGCTTCGTCTCCGGGATGGCTGCGATGGTGACACGGGTTCCGTTTCGGCTGTTACGCTGACCGTTGACGGCGCAGCGGTTACGGCGAACGGTTCGAACGATGTTACCGGCGACGGCAAAAGCGACTTTATCGTTGTCCGGGCGGACGGACCACCGTTGGCTGAATTCATGGGCGCCAATGACATTGCCGGAAAGGACAAGGTCGGCAATATGCAGCGCCGGGCCGAAAGCCTGATCCCGCAGGCCGGAATCGGATGGTGGACGGCCAACGGGGCGACAAGTGCGCCGATCGGTCGTTTCGATCTTGGTCAGGATACCGACTTTTTCGTGACGGGCGACTATGACAACGACGGCAAAGATGACTTGACCGTTTGGTCGCCCGGTGCAGCAGGCGTCGCGGCGTTCCGGATCCTGAAATCTTCGACGAACACCGTCTCAACCAGGCTGTTTGGTCAGACTGGTGACGATCCGACGATGGGCGGCGATTTTAACGGCGACGGCAAAGCCGATCTCTCGGTATATCGCGACGGCACTGCCGGTTCGCCCCAGAGCTTTTTCTACTGGGCTGACGAAACGACGCCGACCAGCGTAAATTACATCGTTTGGGGAACCGACGGCGACGTCGCGTTTGCTCTTGATTACGATGGCGACAACAAATCGGATGTCGCGGTTCAGCGAAACGTCGGCGGTGGTTCAGCTTCGTTCTGGATTCGTCAATCAAGCGATGGCGCAACGGTATTGATCGCCAATTATGGCCTGTCTTCTGACTTCGTCGTTCCGGGAGATTACGACGGCGACGGCCGTGACGACATTTGCGTTTCACGTAACGCGAATTTTGGCATGGGCACGTTCAAGTACTTCTGGATTCGGGAATCCGATGGTGGCGGCAACCCGCAGAGCCCGTTCCAATGGGGCATTTCGGGCGACTTTATCACGCCGGGAGATTATGATGGAGACGGAAAGACCGACATCGCCATTTGGCGTTCAAATGTCGATCCGACTCTGAATTTCTTCTATGTGCGTCGGTCGAGCGACGGCTTGCTTCAGCAAATGGAGTGGGGACAGAGTGGCGATTACCCGGTCAATAACTGGGATGTCCATTAATTCGTTTCTCTGGATGACAACGAAAAACGGCCGTGATTTTTACGGCCGTTTTTTTGTTAGCGTTTGGAACGGATTCGGGCACCCAACCCGGCTTCGACCGCGGAGCGATAGACTGCCGGATTTGCCGTGACAACACGAACTTCACCGCGAATCTCCGAACTCGTATCGAGATCGATCAAAAGGGCGAGGAATGTGATCTCGGTCGGATCAAGGAAATAGAATTCATCGATCGCGCCACCGATAAACAGGCTCCGGACACGCGCGATCTCGGATTTCGATTCGAATTCGGCCCGGTACGCATCGAAACGCGAAACAACGGCACCTGTCGCAATCAGTTCGTCACTCAAACGTTCCGCATACTCGAAACTGGCAACGACAAGAACGTTGATGCCGGAAAGATCGGTTTCGTACTGCAAGAGCGCTTCGACGCTCGATTTGGGATCAGTTCTCGACGGGATCACGTCGGAGTGGATCTGCGCGAGCCGCAAGGCTTCGGCCGTCGATTCGCCGAGCGAGCAGAACCGTGCCGAATCGAGGTCCTCGGCCGAGCCAAAGTGTCTGATGAACCACTCTGCCGCGAAGGCGTCGCCGATAACGATCCATTCGAAGCGCGCGAGATTCTGATTATCAACCGGATCGTCGTTCCAAATGATTTTCGGCACCGGTATCTCGATGACGCTGCCTCCCGAACTTAGAATCGTCTCGCGCAATTCAGCGGATTGTAGACCGCCAAATATCGCGTAGCTTTTTCGGCTTGTTGCTTCGTCCATCACATACGATTTTAGGGACAATTAATTTCGACGCAAGTTTGCAATTGCGGATCAAAAAAAGTAGGTTTTAAGTTCGACATTTTAGTCGAACCCGTTTATGAAAGCGATGATCCTGGCCGCCGGTTTTGGTACGCGGCTTTTTCCATTGACCATTGACCGCACGAAGCCCGCAATTCCGTTCTTGGGAAAGCCGCTCGTCGGTTATGTTGCCGAATACGTTGCGCGCTTCGGTTTTAAGGATGTCGTCGTGAATCTTCATCACCAGCCCGAATCGGTTATGCGCGCACTCGGCGACGGCTCGGATTTTGGCGTCAACATTCATTACACGGAAGAGATCCCGGACATCCTCGGCACTGCGGGAGCGCTCGACAATGCTCGTCACCTGCTCGAAGACGATACCTTCGTGATCGTCAACGGGAAGATCATCACCGACATCGATATCGCCGAGGCGGTCGATGCGCACAAGAGGTCGGGCGCGATCGCGACGATGGTCCTCAAGCCGAACATCAAGCGCGAGAAGTTCACAGAGGTTTACACAAAAGACGGTTTCTTGAAAGGTTTTGGCGACTACGCCCAGTCGCTTTCGGCGGGCGAGATCAAGGATACGACGCGTGACCTGACCGCGCCGTTGATGTTTACAGGGATACATATTCTTGAGCCGCGGGTCTTCGATTACATACCGCGCGGAGTCTATTCCGACATCGTCCCGACGTTCTATAATCCGGCGTTGAGAAAGGGTGAAAAGATTGGCGTTCACATCACTAACGCCAACTGGTTTGAACTCTCGACCATTCCGCGCTACCTCGATGTCTCGCTCGAGATGATGAACGGCACAAGCGTCCTTGCGGGCGAGCACTGTATGGTTTCTGGCCGCGCGGTTGTCAAGGATTCGATTATGTGGGACAACGTCCAGATCGGCGATGACGCGCATATCTACCGCTGCATCATCGCCGACGACGTGACGATCCTGCCGGGCGAGCATTTCGAGAACGCGGCGATAGTCCGCGCCGATATGGTCCGCAATTGCGACGAAGTCCCCGAAAAAGCCCTCAAAGGATATATTCAGGGCGAAAATTACGTCGTTCCGCTGATCGAATACATTTAGCGATTATGTCCGAAGTCTCCGCGGTTGAGCGGCTCAAAAATCTGTTCCGGGATCGAGGGATCAACGGCGACGGAGTTTCCTTCGCCGCGCTTACTCCCGACGCTTCGACACGCGAGTATTTCCGCGTCGGTTGGGAAGGGACCTCCGCGATCGCCTGCGTCTATCCGCAGGACGAGGCAGGCGATGCCCAGCTTGCGGCGTGCGTTGATGTGACGGGACTTTTTCTCGCGTCCGGACTTCCGGTCGCGCGCATTTTCGAATCGGCGCCGGACCGCGGGATCATCGTTCACGAGGATTTCGGCGACACGATTCTTCGCGATGTGCTCGAGACATCGGACGCGGCAACGCGTGAAGATTACCTTGACAAGGCCATCCGCCTGATCGCGCGGATACAGTCGGCTACTCAGAGTGCGTTCGACTCTAATTCGATCGCATCGCGTTTGACGTTCGATTTCGAAAAGCTTTCGTGGGAGCTCGATTTCTTTCGGGCCCACTATTTTGAATCGCTTCGCCGGCTGAGTTTGTCCGATCTGCCAGAGGCCTTCGAGCAAGAGTTGAACGATGTCGTGAACGAACTTGCGGGACGCGCCCGGGTCCTGGCCCACAGGGATTTCCACGCCGCCAACCTGATGCTTGTCAACGGGGAACTGAAGATCATCGATCATCAGGATGCGCGGATCGGGTCGGCTAGCTACGACCTCGTCTCGCTTTTGCTGGATCGCGTGACGACGGCGCCGTCAGCGGATTGGCTCGCGGCGAAGCGGCGGGTGCTGCTTGACGAACGCGTTCGGCTCGGATTCGAGAATCTTGATGAAACGGAATTTGCCGACGAGTTTCGGATGCAGACGATCCAACGATGCCTGAAGGCTATCGGGACGTTCTCATTTCAGTCGGCGAATCGCGGAAAGACGCATTTCGAACAGTACATCGACCCGATGTTTGAGATTGTTCTTCGCGCGGTTCGAAACATCGGCCGCTTTCCGACGATCGAAGAGGTCATTTCCAAACAGATCGGCGGACAACGATGATCTCTCTTTCAGCTCGAGCCTGATCAAACGTGTGCGCGCAGAGCGCGCGCGACAAGTCCGATTCCGCCGGCGAGCAAGACAAGCATCACGATCGTGTTGAAAAGACTCGTCGGCTGAAAATAAATATGGAGGTTTGAGAGGATCCCGGCGAAGATGATGATCACGCCCGCGAACAGCAACAGCCACCCGGCGATGGATCTTCCATTGAAGAACAGAATCCCGATCCCGAAGATCAATGGGATCAGCGAAAATCCGAACGCGCTGAATCCAAAAAAGGACCAGAAGCCGCTCGTCACGATGACTTGATTCGTCAAAAGATATCCGCCCGCGACAGCCATTCCGAGCCCGATAAAGAACTCGGCGACGCCGCCTTCGGTACCGCCGGCGCCTTTGAATTTTGATTCTTCGTTCATAGAAATATTCAAGATTCCAGGATTCCAGATTCCAGATTCCAGATTCCAGATTCCGAGATTCCAGGATTCCAGATTCCAGATTCCAGGATTCCAGATTCCAGGATTCCAGATTCCAGGATTCCAGATTCCAGGATTCCAGATTCCAGGATTCCAGATTCCAGGATTCCAGATTCCAGGATTCCAGATTCCAGGATTCCATATTCCAGGATTCAAGATTCCAAATTCCAGGATTCCAGGATTCCAGGATTCCAGATTCCAGGATTCCAGGATTCAAGATTCCAGATTCCAGGATTCCAGATACCAGGATTCAGGATTCCAGATTCCAGATTCCAGGCGGAGCACATGTCAGCCGCGATTAACTCAAGCGAGCGTGTGCAACACGCAGACCTGTTGCAACAACGAGAGTTACGCGTGTTACACACGCTTGGGAACTCGGGCGTCCAGCCAGCTGGGTTCCGCTCCGCTTCACGTGGTGCTATCGCAAGTTCGCGTGCTCGGCACGCTTGAAGAAGGCAATTCAGTTCTCAAACGGCATCTTCCGACAGGCTGCCAGATTTCAGGATTCCGAATCCAAAATCGAAAATCGAAAATCGAAAATCGAAAATCGAAAATCGAAAATCCAAAATCAATTGACTCTCTCAATTGAATCCGGCTGGACCGACCGGTCGATCGCCTCGTCCTCGATCTCGCCGCCTTTGCTGATCGGGATGTCAGCCGGATTCGCAAAACGCATTCCGCGCTCTTCCGTATCCAGCAACTCCTTTGGAATCAAAATCCTCTGTAATGACGAGGGCGGAGTGTAGCCTGGATAATCGACGCGCGAATGATAGATGGCAACGAGCGATTTGATCATCGATTCGCGAATCTGTGTCAGTTCTCGCAATGTCAGATCGCATTCGTCAAGCTGATCGTCAGCCAGGATCGCATCGATGATCTTGGTGACGATGAAACGAATGTTCTCGGGATTCGGCTCCTCGAGCGAACGCGCGCCCGCTTCGCAGCTATCGGCGATCATCATTATCGCCGCTTCCTTGAACTGCGGTTTCGGACCCGGATAGCGAAACTCGCTTTCCGAGACCTCGTTCTCGTCGTGCGCTTCGGCCTGTGCCTTTCGCAGAAAATAATGGAGCGTTCGCGTGCCGTGATGCTGCGGAATGAAATCGATGATCCGCTGCGGCAGCCGCATCTCTTTTGCGAGCTTCACGCCGTATGTGACGTGGCTAATGATGATCTTAGCGCTCTGTGCGGGACGCAGTTTGTCGTGCGGATTCTTGCCGAGCTGGTTTTCGACGAAGTGCTCAGGAGCCGCTGTTTTTCCGATATCGTGATATAGCGCGCCGATGCGGGCCAGGAGTCCGTTTCCGCCCACGACGCGGCACGCCTCTTCCGAAAGTTGGCCGACCGCGTGCGAATGCTGATTGGTTCCGGGCGCCCGCAGGGCGAGCTGTCCGAGAACAGGCAGATCGGCGTTCGAAAGTTCGAGCAGCTTAACGTCCGTCAGGATCCCGAAGACCGATTCGCAAAGCGGCAGCAAGACCGCCGTCACCGCCGCCGTGATCAATCCGTTGACGAGTCCGCAGGCGATCGACAACGCTACGGTGTTCAGAATGAACGGCTGTTGCGTATAACCGATCAAAGCGACCCCGGCGCCGGCGCTCGCAAGACCGACGAGCACGCCGGCAATCGTAACCGACTGGCGCGAACGGTAGCGGCCGATGCCGTAAACCGCGACCGCCGAAGCGATTGCCGCGAACAGGACGAACTCGAGCGGGCGCGGGGCAAGCAGTCCGGCGATCAGCGCCAGGATAAGTCCGGTAAAAAGCGCCGTGCGACGGTCGGCGAGAAGCGTCATCAAAAGGCTGCCCGTCGCAAACGGAATCGCGAACGACCAAAGCATCGCGTCGTTGAGCGGGGCCTTCAGGTTCTGGAGCGCAGTAAAATCCGCCAGCTTGAAGAATATCGCCATCAGCGCCGTTTGAACGAGAATGATGAAGCCGAAAAGCGCGAACGTCTTTTCTTCCGAAAGCGTCAGCCGCATCCCGACCTGGTTGTGTTGGATGAACTTCCAGGCGACCCAGTAAAGCGCGGAAATAATAACCAGGAGTCCGAGAAAGCGATTAAGCTGCCGGCTCGACTGGCTGTAGCTTCTGACGGCATTGATCTTCGAAAGAACCTCAGGCGTGACGATGTCGCCTTCGTCGGCGATCTTCTGACTGCGTTTGAGCGAGATATTGATCGGAATCACCGAATTGGCCGCCGCCTCGCGCGCGTTCGCGGTCGCGACGCTGTCGTACGCAACGCTCGGTTCGACAAACAGCTCAGTTCCGCGATAGAAGGCGTCGACCTCTTTCGGCGAAAAGCTGCGGATCGCCGTCAATCGTTCCTTTAGTTTGTTTCGGGCGGACGAAAGCGCGGTCCAGTTGCTCTCGGGCATCGAGATCTTCTGTTCGATGTTCGGCTTGGAACGATCCATCAGCGCGACCTCTGTCTCGAAAAACTGCGCCTCGGAATCGTCATAGATGTAGCCCTGACTGCTTTCACGTATCGCGCTCTGAACCGTATCGATCTCGTTGCGGCTGAAATTCCTTGAGGCGAGCACCTTGCCGACTTCCGGTCCGCCCGAACCGGTCCAGTGCGATTCGTTCTTCGAATCCGAATTCGACTGCTTGGCGTTTGTGTTCGCAGGGCCGTCGTTGTGGCGCTGCAGCTTCTCCCAAGACGAAAGGAATCTTTGAACGGCCTGGTCCGGTTTATTCGATTCGTATCGGAAGATCGGCTGGACGGTCGTGCGCGCCGCTTCCCGAAGCCGTTCGGTCTCATCGTTGTCGGTGACCGAAATATCGGCCGGAGAAACGATGCTCTCGCGGGCAATGTCGCCTTCCTTGTATTGCTCGGCGGTCGTGCGCCAGAGAGGATTGTTGATGAGTGCCGTCGTGATCAGACACAGGAGTGCGAATCCGACCCAGAAGCGCTGCCCGGGCGTGAACTTGTCCCAGTAACGCCGGAAGTGCTTCGTGAGCGCCTTTCGGACTTTCGTTACGGGCGATGCCAATTCCTGAAGGTCTCGTCGGTTCATTTTGCGGAGACTATTTTAACACAACTCGAAACAGGATTTGGGAAATTCCGAATTCCAGCTATTCCAGATTCCAGCTATTCCAGATTCCAACGATCCAGATTCCAACGATTCCGAATTCCAACGATTCCGAATTCCAACGATTCCAGATTCCAACGATTCCAGATTCCAAGGATTCCGAATTCCAGCTATTCCAGATTCCAGCTATTCCAGATTCCCGCTATTCCAGATTCCAGCTATTCCAGATTCCAACGATTCCAGATTCCAAGGATTCCAGATTCCAACGATTCCAGATTCCAACGATTCCGAATTCCAACGATTCCGAATTCCAACGATTCCCAAATCCCAAATCCGAAATCCCAAATCCCAAATCCCAAATCCCAAATCCCAAATCCCAAATCCCAAATCCCAAATCCCAAATCCCAAATCCCAAATCGGGTTCTTTGAAAAACTCCCTTCGAAAGCTCGGTTTTGAAGGGGTTGTAACTGATTGCAGTATATAATAGTTGCATGAAAAACAAGCAACTGACGCTGATGGATGCGATGCTGACGATGTCGAGACGGAAGAAGACGAGCCGGGCGGTCGAGACGCTGGAATCAATCGGCAAACTGGTGGACTGGGAAGCGTTGGTGAAGATCGTCGAGCCGTTGGACAGGACGCGCGAGGGACGGGGCGGGAGGCCGCCGGTGCCGTTCGAGGTGAAGCTGAGGATGCTGTTTCTGCAACACACATTCAATCTGAGCGACGAGGAGCTTGAGGATCAGCTGATCGACCGGTTGTCGTTTCAGCAGTTCGTGGGGCTGGGATACGACGAGGAGGTTCCGGATTTCACGACGTTCTGGAAGTTCAAGGAAAAGCTGGCGAAGGCGGGGTTGACGCAGAAGATATTCGGGGAGATCGTGAGTCAGATCGAGTCCCGCGGATTGATCCTGAAGAAGGGGACGATCGTTGACGCGACCTTGATCAGGAGCGCGAACCGGCCGCTGACGAAAGAGAACCGGGAGAAGGCAAAGCCGAGCCGGCAGATCGACACGGATGCGGCGGGAGCGGTCAAGCACCGGAAGAAATACTACGGTTACAAGGGGCATATCGGGATGGATGCGGGAAGCAAGATCATCCGCAAGTGCGACCTGACGCCGGCGAACGTGGCCGATCTGGACCGGATGCACGAGATGATGAGCGGTGACGAGCAGAGCGTTTGGGCTGACAAAGGCTACCGGCTGCGGCGGGACAAGGAGGCGGCGCGGAAGATGGGAATCTTCTACGGCGTGCTTGACAGGGCGGCCCGGGCGAAGCCGCTGACGAAGAGACAGAAGCGGCGCAATCGCGGCAAATCCGCGGTCCGGAGGTCGGTGGAGCATGTCTTCGGATATATGCGCAAGAAGCTGAAAGTGACAGTTCTCGGAGCACGCAACAGGATACGAAACACACTGAGGTTCGAGATGTGGTGCACGGTCTACAATGTGCTGAGGGCAAGTTTCCTGCTCAGGCGGCAGTGCGCCTGAAGAGAGAAAAACGGAAGAAAACCGGTTTCGAAAACCGATCGGGAACGGAAAGATCGGTGCCGAAACCAAGAACCGAAGCCGAAAAAGGAGCGACAAAAGCAAAAACGATGAAAAGAACGCGGTCCGATTTCAAAAAAATCACGAAAAACAACCAGGACGCGTTCTAACCAAGTTTTTCAAAGCTCCCAAATCCCAAATCCCAAATCCGAAATCCGAAATCCTTTCAAATCGCGATCGCTTTTCCGATTGTTGCTTCGATCCTCTCGACCATCGGCCGCAGGGTCTTTGCGGCAAGAGCCGAAACCGCGACCGTTTCGCGGTTCTTGTCGATCGTGATTTGCCTTTCGAGCGCGGCGAGCGTCGTTTCTTCGACCAAGTCGGCCTTATTGAGGACCACGATCTCCGGGATCTCGTTCAGGTTGAGTTCGCCGAGGATCTTTTCGACCGATTCGATCTGCGCCAAGGCGTTCGGGTTCGAGGCATCGACGACGTGGACCAAGAGGTCGCTGTCCGAGATCTCTTCCAATGTCGCACGAAACGCGGCGACGAGCGTTTCCGGCAGATCGCGTATGAACCCGACCGTGTCATTGATGATCACTTCCTGATCGTACGGCAGACGCAATCGACGCGAAGTCGGGTCGAGCGTGGCAAACATCTTCTTTTCTGTGTAGACCTTGCTCTGAGTCAGTGTATTGAGCAGCGTCGATTTGCCGGCATTCGTGTAACCGACCAGCGAAATGATCGGGAGATTCTTCTGGACGCGGTTCTTGCGCCGCTCCTGCCGCTGGCGACCGAGGTTGTCAACCTGTTTTTCGAGCTGCGAGATCTTGTCGCGCACACGGCGGCGATCGGTCTCGAGCTTGGTTTCCCCGGGCCCGCGCCCGCCGATTCCGCCTGCCAATCGCGAGAACGCCGAGTTTTGCCCTTGTGCGAGACGGGGCAAAAGATACTTCAGCTGCGCCAACTCGACCTGCAGTTTGCCCTCGCGCGATTGCGCGCGCTGCGCGAAGATATCGAGGATCAACTGCGGGCGGTCGATGACCTTCAAATCGGTGATCTCCGAGATCGAACGCACCTGCGACGGCGAAAGCTCGGTGTCGAAAACGATCAGATCCGCGCCGAGGCGCATCGAACGAACCAATAGTTCTTCGAGTTTGCCGCGTCCGAGAACCGTTTTCGGGTCGATCTGCGGCCGGCGCTGGACGATTTTGTCGAGAACCACAACATCCGCCGAAAGCGCCAGTTCCTCAAGCTCGGCGATCGACTCTTCGGCGTCCGAAACATAGCCGGTGGTGACGCCGACAAGGATCACGCGGTCGCGGTTGGTCTGCTTGCTTCGCGCCGTCAGACGGCCGCGCGCCATCTCGTTTTCGAGCGAGTTTATCAGCGCGAGAAAGTTCGCATCGAGTTGCGACGGAATATCCGGTTCGAGGAATTCATATGGCAGCGACTGCGCTTCGGTCTCGAGTTTTTCGGCAGTCGAAGGTACGAGATGTGCCGAGTAAACCAGATCGGGAAGTCCCGTGAGGGAATTGACCTGGATCGCCGACATCAGGTCGAGCCGGAGAAGCGCAAGATCGGTCAGGTCATCCGGCGTCAGTTTCTCGCCGTTGAGATGGGTGTGCACGCATCGCAGGCCGCGAAAACGATCCGCCGAAACGCGCGCGCGTCCGAAATCCGGCATTTCGATCTGCTTCGCGTTGCCGACCATAACGTACTCGACCTGTCCCTTGCGATTCAGGAGAACGCCGATCTGACGTCCCGTTTCGTGCGAGATCTCGGTCATCTGGCGGGCGAGTTCGGGTGAGACGATCTGCTCGGGAGCGACCCGTCGCGTGGCGAGCCGTTCGATACGGCGCAATTGGTTGTGCTTCAGGCCTTTGGTAAATCCGTGAACGTTGCTGATAGAAATACTCCTCCGAATTTCGAATTCTACCACAACGAATTTCTCAGACAACCAACTTGGGGCTGACGTCGCGCGCGAAGGCGACCGGGATTTGCGAATTGGAAGCCGCGGAGCGAACGCGAATCGGATTGCGTTAACTCCGCGAGACTGTTAGGGAACAAATGCTGCCGGCGTCGGCCGGTCTCCGGTCGCGCCGAACTGTTGGATCAGCAAACCTTGGCTCGATCGCGAAACGTACCAGGTGCCGCTGCTTCCACGAAAGACAGCGGCATCGAAAAGTCCGTCACCATCGTAGTCGGCCGGCGACGGAATGTCGCCGTTCGCGCCGAACGGAAAGCTGTAGAACGAGTAGTTCTCGCTTCGAAGAATGAACCACTCGCCGCTCGATGCGCGCCAAATCGCGATGTCGGACTTGCCGTCGCCCGTAAAGTCGCCCGGCACAGGCTTGTCGGTCGAATTGCCGAACGTCACCGCGATCACGCCGGCGCCCGAGCGCATCAGCCACCATTGGCCGAGGCTTGGACGGAAGATCGCGATGTCGGCCTTGCCGTCGCCGTCATAATCGGCCGGAACAGGAAGGTCGGTCGCTGCGCCGAAACCCTGGATCGTCGTTCCGCCGGAAGATCGCTGGATATACCACGTCGCGTTGGACGGTCGAAACACCGCCGCGTCCGTTCTGCCGTCGCCGTCATAATCGGCCGGGACCGGCACGTCGGTCGAGAGGCCGAATGGGAAACTGTAGAAAGAGTAATCCTCGCTCCGCAGGACGAACCACTCGCCATTTGAGGGACGGAACATCGCAACGTCCGACTTGCCGTCGCCGGTGAAATCGGCCGGGATGATCCTGTCCGAGGAGTTTCCGAAAGTGTGGGCGATAACCCCTGCCGTCGATCTGCTGAGCCACCATTGCCCGTTCGAAGGACGAAAGATCGAAATATCGCTTTTCCCGTCGCCGTCGTAATCGAAGATCGGCTTTAAGATCGCGTTCTTGTATCTTGCGACGACAAACTGGTTGTTTGACGTTCCACCGACGACGATTTTTCCGTCGGGTTGGAGTTTGACTGAACGCGCGTAGTCTATTCCGGCGAGCGCAGTCGTCACGAATCCGCCGGTTCCGAAGAGGCTTGCACCCGTCGCCGCTATCGCCGCGCTGTCCAGTGAGCCGTTCGCATTGTATCTCGCGAGCGCAAAATCGTCGTTTGTCCCGTTGTTCGAGGATCCGGCGAGAAGGATCTTTCCATTTGGTTGGATAGCGATCGAATGGGCCATATCCGAGCCGGAACCGATCGGCGTAATCGCCTTTCCGTCCGTATCGAACGATGTATCGAGACCGCCGTCGGAGTTGTACCGGATCAGTGTAAAGTCATTGTCCGTCGAGGCCCGCGAGAATCCGCCAAGCAGGATCTTCCCGTCCGGCTGAACTGCCACGGCGTAGGCCTCGCAATTGACTCCGATTGATGTGGTAACCTTGCCGTCGCCGTCGAATGCCGTGTCAAGGCTGCCGTTGGAGTTGTATCTAACGACGGCCATCGCATTCGGGCCGACGAGCCAGCCGCCGACGATGATCTTGCCGTCGGTTTGAACCGCGACAGAATGAGCCTCGTCGGTGCTTGTGCCAATTGGTGTGGTGACCTTGCCGTCGGTGTCGAACGAGGTGTCCAGATTGCCGTCCGAGTTATACCGTACGACGGCAAAGTCGTCGTCGGAGCCGCTGTGCGAGAAACCGGCGACGACGATCTTCCCATCCGTTTGCAGGGCTATGGCGCGAGCCTGATCGTCGGCCTGAATCGTTCCGATGTTGGTCGTCACTTTACCGTCGGTATGGAATGTCGTGTCCAGGTTTCCGTTTGAATTGTAACGGGCGACCGCGAAGTCGATGCTGCCGCCGGCAACGTTGGTCCAACCCGCGACCAGGATTTTGCCGTCGTTTTGTATTGCGACTCCGAAGGCGAAGTCGTTGGAACCTGAGGCAAAAGCGGTCGTCAGTTTGCCGCCGGTGCCGAATGACGAATCGAGGCTTCCGTCGGCGTTGTATCGGACCAATGCAAAATCATAATCGGTCCCGGAGTAAGTGTCGCCTGCGGCGACGATCTTTCCGTCCGTTTGAACCGCGATCTGCTTGACGTAAGCAGTGTTGCCGATCGGAACAAATCTGAAGCCGACAAAGTTGAATGTCGTATCGAGGTCCCCATCAGCGCCCGATACGTTGACTGAAATCACAACGGTCGCAAAAACAACCAAAAAAAATCGAAATAATCCAGTTAGTTTCATTTCACACCTCCACAAGGTGAATGATCCGGTTTTTCAAACAGCGGTGATCGCAAAACAAACTCACAAGCAGAGCATCTGCTTATATTTAGATGATAGTCCTGCGAGAACGTATTCTCAAGTTTCTCCGGGCGTCGCCACTTGTTCGCCGGACATCGCCGCGGGTTGCCTGTTGTGCCGGCCGTTCGGGTTGGGATCGTGCTCAAATACCTCACCGTCGGGCGGTCTAACGAGGATTTTGGAACCTTACAACTCGTAAAGATATTCTTCCGGCGTCGGGGCGAGTTTTTCGCCGAAGAGACGGGTGTTCATATATGCTTTCATCAGCGCCGAAGGGGTTTCGGGCGTGAAGATCCGGACCGGGAATTCGTAATCGGTGGCGATCACGTCAAAACCCATTTTCGTTCCGAAAAGCGCTGCAAGTGCGTCGCGCGAAAATCGATAATAGTCGTTTGGAACGCCGTGGATCGGATACGACTGATGGGTTTGAATGAACAGAAGTCCGCCGATCTTGAGGGTTTTCATTATCTCGTGCGCCGCGAGTTGGGGGTATTTGAAATGCTCGAACGACGAACAGGAGATAACGACATCGTACGTTTCAGCGCCGACGATCTCGCTGAGCCGGTGGACGTCGCCGACGATATCGGCGTCGATGCCTTCCTGGATGTCAAAGCCGTCGAACCGTTCGGCGTTCGGCAACCAATCGTCGTGTTTCGTTTTGACGGACTCGATCATCCGTTTTGTCCCGAGTTCAAGGACTTTCGGGCGCTCAAGCGCCGTTGCGCGCTCAATGAAGCGCTCGAAGAGCTCGTTTCCGGACGGATGACTCGGGCCGCTTCGCACGAGCAATGCGGTTGAAACGACACGGGTCACGAATTTTGCAATTGCAAGAAGCATTGGATTCCTCGGTATCAAGATCGTCGGCCGGCACCGTCGATTCGGAAAAATATACCACACGTTTTGTGGTCAATCCCGCGCGATCCGGCCGAATGCAACCGCCGCCAAAACCCGAGAACAACATTTTGCGCGAGATCACACCTCGCGGGCCGGAAATCGAAAGTCGCGAAATACTCCCGGGACCGACTTGCCGTTGCGGTTCGATTGACGCCGGAGAGGCGCACAAAACCTTCCCGTGTTTCCCAAGCGATGCGCTACAAACATTTGTAAACACAAAATTTAGTCTCCCGGTATGAATCCGGTTCAAAAAACGGCGATTTATTTTCACTCTGTGATGCCCCTTTTTTCAGACGAAACTCGTTTTACCCGGATGAGCGGTCAAGAATTGCCATTTTGACAATATGTTGCTGGAGACTTTGCGATATGAAATTTGACAGATACGGTTTGGGAATCGCACCATAGGCAGTTCAATGACCTAACGATTGATGTCAACAGCAGAAATCTATTAATGAAACGTCAGGAGAAAAAAATGAATAAGCTAGTAAATAACTTCTTGCGCAGCGCGATGGCGTTAGCGTTGTTCAGCGGAATGGTCTTTGTACTGCCAGCGAATTTGCAGGCGAAACCGAAGGGAAGTGTCAAGGTTGACGTTACCGTTACGGTCCACGGTTCGGACATCGGTGTATCGACCGATGTGATGGAAGAATCAGTTGAAAAACTGCTCGAAGCCGCCGAAGTGATCATCGTTCCGGAAGGTGACGGCGAAGGCATCATCGAATTGGAGATCGATATCTACAAGAACGACGACGGCGGATTCCGGGTTGATTGCGACTGGGACGACGATGACGAAACCGAAGCCCAGCAGATGGCCGATACTCAGGATGAGATCGACAACATCGTTGAAGGAATCGTTGATTCGTTCATCGACTTCATCGGATCGATCAAAGGTTGATCCTCAGGTATGAGGAGTCAGCACGAAATGGTTCGGCTAGACTCTCGCGCCTTCAGAAAGAGCCGATTGATTTAACGAAAAGAGACCGGGCGTTGGCAAAGCCGCCCGGTCTCTTTTTTTCAGTCAAGGTCTTAAGGTTCAGATCGGTTCAGATACCAAACATCTCCCGCAATCCCAATTCCCGCGAATTCATCTCGCCGTCGTCGGTTTCGTGGTCGTACCCGCAAAGATGAAGCACGCCGTGCAGGATCAGTTGCTTGATCTCGGATTCAAGGTCAAGTCCGTTCTCAGTCGCTTGCCGCGCCGCCTGTTCAACCGAGATCACGATGTCGCCGAGATTGTCGCCGGAATCGAATTCATCGGGTTCGAAAGGGAAGGAAAGAACGTCGGTCGTCGCGTCCTTGCCGCGAAAATCACGGTTGAGTCCGCGCATCTTGCGGTCGGAGACAAGCGCGATCACGGCCGATCTCGTCCGCGTTTCTTCGATCGAGTCAAAGATCGACTCAAGAAACTTCTCGAACGCCCGCCGCGACACCTTAACTTTCCTTTGATTATTGTAGATCTCGTGCATTGCGGTGCGGAGTGTCTTCGTCCCGGATTTGCGGCGCCTCGTTCTCGTAAGCCTCGACGATCAATTGCACCAACCGGTGGCGGACGACGTCCCGTTTGTCGAAATAAACGAATTCGATTTCGTCGATGTTCTGCAGAACCCGTTCCGCCTCCTTGAGACCGCTGCGCTGGCCGCGCGGGAGATCGATCTGCGTGACGTCGCCGGTGACGACGACCTTGGAACCGAATCCGATGCGCGTCAAAAACATCTTCATCTGCTCGCCGGTCGTATTCTGCGCTTCGTCGAGAATGATGAACGAATCGTTGAGCGAGCGCCCGCGCATAAATGCGAGCGGAGCGATCTCGATGATCCGTTTTTCAAGCATCTTGGTAACCTTCTCGGCGTCAACAAGATCAAAAAGCGCGTCGTACAGGGGACGAAGGTAAGGGTCGACCTTGTCCTGAAGATCTCCCGGAAGAAAACCGAGTTTCTCGCCCGCTTCGACCGCCGGACGGGTCAGGATGATCCGCGAAACCTGTTTCGTGAACAGCGCTTGGACGGCCATCGCGACCGAAAGATAGGATTTTCCCGTTCCCGCCGGTCCGATGCCGAACGTCAGATCGTGATCCTGGATCGCTTCAATGTACTTGCGTTGATTCGCGGTCTTCGGACCGACCTGCTTCTTGCCGGACGGATTGAAGCGCGATCGCGTGAAATAGTCCTTCAGCGAAAACGCCCGATCTTCCGCGATCTGCTTGAAAGCGTCGCGCAATTCCTTGTCGGTGAAATGATTGCCTTCGTCGAAAAGCTCGGCAAAGTCGCGCAGGATCCGCTCGACGGCGGCGATGTCCTGCGGGTCGCCGTCGAGGATGATCTCATTGCCGCGAGCACCGATCGAGATGTCGAGCAGCGTTTCAAGATATTTTATGTTTTGATCCTGAACGCCGAAAAGGGTCTTGAGACCAGCCGGCGGAAGTTCGATCTTTCTTAAATTGCTCAATACGCAAAGTCCTTGTCTGAAATTCTAAAGCGAGGCTACTAAATGGTCATTCGACTGTCAATCAAATCTACCGGATGATCAGCATTTCCGCGGGTGAAAGGGAAGTATTTCACAAGCGATCTTTGCGTTTCATCTGAGCGATATGATAATCTTTTTCCTTTGTTATACGAACGTTTTTCTTTTCTATCAAAGGAGCAGAACTTAATAAAATGGCTAAGAATGACACCCTACAGATCGGACAGGTAGTTCAGGTTATCGGACCGGTCGTGGACGTAGAGTTTTCAAACAATTATTTACCGCCGATCTATCAGGCGCTTCGCATCACCAGCGACGGTTTCGACGTTGAGTCGACGATCGACGTCATTGCGGAAGTTCAGCAGCATCTTGGCGAAGGCCGCGTCCGCGCGGTTTCGATGCTTCCGACCGACGGTATGGTCCGCGGAATGAAGGTCATCGACCAGGGCGGACCGATCACGGTTCCGGTCGGCGCGGCGACGCTCGGCCGCGTGATGAACGTTATCGGCGATCCGGTCGACGAACTCGGCGACGTCGTCAGCGACACGCGCGCCTCGATCCATCGTCACGCCCCGGCGTTTGACGAGCAGTCGACGGTTCTTGAGATGTTCGAAACGGGCATCAAGGTCATCGACCTCATCCAACCGTTCCTTCGTGGCGGAAAGATCGGCCTTTTCGGCGGTGCGGGCGTTGGCAAGACGGTTCTCATTATGGAACTCATCAACAACGTCGCCAAAGGCCGTGACGGTTATTCGGTGTTTGCCGGAGTTGGTGAGCGAACACGCGAAGGAAACGATCTTCTGCGCGAAATGGTCGAGTCCGAGGTCATCACGTACGGTCCGGAGTTTATGAAGAACTTCAAGGAGAACCACGCTTTTGATCTGACAAAGGTCGATCATGAATCGATCAAGGGGTCTAAGGTGGCGCTTGTTTACGGACAGATGACGGAACCGCCGGGAGCGCGCCTTCGGGTCGCGTTGTCGGGTCTGACCGTCGCCGAGTATTTCCGTGATCAGGGCAACGACGTGCTTTTCTTCGTCGACAACATCTTCCGTTTCACGCAGGCCGGTTCGGAAGTGTCCGCGCTTCTCGGGCGTATGCCTTCGGCGGTCGGTTACCAGCCGAACCTCGCGTCCGAAATGGGCGAAATGCAGGAGCGCATCACGTCGACGAAAACGGGCGCGATCACGTCGATCCAGGCCGTTTACGTCCCGGCCGACGATTACACCGATCCGGCGCCGGCGACGACCTTCGCGCACCTTGACGCCGTCACCGCTCTGTCCCGCCAGATCGTCGAACTCGGGATCTATCCGGCCGTCGATCCGCTGGCTTCTAACTCGCGCATCCTTGATCCGCAGATCGTCGGTGACGAACACTACAACGTCGCGCAGTCGGTCAAGAAGATCCTGCAGCGCTACAAAGACCTTCAGGACATCATCGCGATCCTCGGTCTCGACGAATTGTCGGAAGACGACAAACTGACCGTTTCGCGGGCCCGCAAGATCCAGCGCTTCTTCTCGCAGCCGTTCACGGTCGGTGAACAGTTCACGGGGCTCAAGGGCGAATACGTCAAGGTTCCGGACACGATCAAGGGCTTCAAGGCGATCCTCGACGGCGAATGCGACGATATGCCGGAACAGGCCTTCTATATGGTCGGAACGATCGAACAGGCGCGCGAAAAGGCCAAGAAGATGGCGGCGGCAGCTTAGCAATGTGTGATTGGGGATTTGCGATTTCGGAATACCGGGGCTGCAAATCCGCAATCACAAATCACAATTCCCAAATTGAGATATGTTGAATTTAGAAATCGTAACACCTGAAAAAAAGGTCCTTGACGCGACGGTCGATTCGGTGACGATTCCGACCGCTTCGGGCGATGTTGGAATTATGACGAATCACGCGCCGTTGATCTCTGCTCTTCGTTCGGGCGTTTTGAGTTACACCAAAGGCGGGCAGTCGGAAAAGATGGTGATTGCCGGCGGTTTTGTCGAGATCAGCAACAACAAGGTTTCGATTCTCGCCGATTTTGCCGAAACGACGGATGATATCGACGCCGAAAATGCCAAACAGTCTCTCGATGCGGCCGGAAGGGCTCTCTCCGGTTGGCAGGGAACGGCTGAGGAATACGAAAGCCACAAGGACAATCTCGACCGGGCTCAGGCGCGTGCGCAACTCGCTGCCGGCAAATAGAGATTGGTTCAAATCGAAAAAAGGGGTTGCCCGACGGCAACCCCTTTTTTCGTGCGATCACCCCGTATGCGTAACCCGTTTGAGTAACCGGTATGAGTAACCCGTATGAGTAACCCGTTTGAGTAACGCCTTTAGGCGTGACAGCGACAGTGGTCTGAAACCGCGATGATTCGACGAAACCGTTGGCTTAGCGCTGCGGATCACGCCTGAAGGCGTTACTCGTACGAGCGTTACGCTTCGGCGACCGCGAACGACGGCGCCGAAACAACCGTATGGATCGCCTGAACCTGCTCATAGAGTTCGGCATATTGATCGAGCGTCAAAGCCTGTGCGCCGTCGCAGAGCGCCTCTTCGGGACACGGATGGATCTCGATGATCAAACCGTCGGCGCCGACGGCAACGCCGGCACGCGCCAGGGGATTCACCATATAATTGCGACCCGTGCCGTGTGACGGATCGATGATTATCGGCAGATGCGTCAGGCGTTGGACGGCGGGAACGATCGATAGGTCCATCGTGTTGCGCGCGTGGTCCGCAAACGTGCGGATCCCGCGTTCGCAAAGTATGACGTCGTAGTTTCCTTCAGCCATAATGTACTCGGCGGCAAGCAGAAATTCATCGAGCGTCGCCGAAAGACCGCGTTTGAGCAGGATCGGTTTGCGGGTCCGTCCGACGTACTTGAGCAGCGAGAAGTTTTGCATATTGCGCGCCCCGATCTGGATGCAATCGCCGTATTTCTCGACGAGATCGACGCCGCGTTCGTCCATTGCTTCCGTCACGATGTTCAGCCCGTAACGCTCGCGCACTTCGGCAAGGATCTTCAAACCATCCTCGCCCTTGCCCTGAAAGGCATACGGAGAGGTTCGCGGCTTGAAGGCGCCGCCGCGGAAGAACTTCGCGCCGCTCTTCGCGACCGCTTCGGCCGCCGCGAAGACCTGCTCGACGGTTTCGACCGCGCAGGGTCCCGCGATCACCGCCAGTTCGCTGCCGCCGATGGTTGCGTTTCCGACCTTGACGATCGATTTTTCAGGCCGCAGATCACGCGAGATCAGCTTGTACTGCTTCGTGACGCGGATCGCATCGGCGACGCCCGGCAAATTCTCGAAATGCGCCGGATCGACCGCGCCCTGGTTGCCGGTGATCCCGATCGCCGTCCGCGACGCTCCCGGCATCGCGTGCGGGCGAAATCCAAGATGTTCGATGATTTCAAGGACGCGTTTGACCTGCTCGGCCGACGCATCCGGTTTCATTACAATAAGCATAAAATTCAATTCAACGCGATCTTTTTCGAGGCTTCAACCGACTTACCCCAGCCGAAGACGGCGGCGAAAAAAAGAAGCAACGGGTGTCCGTCGATCATTTCCTTGAGAACCCGTTCGTGTTCCGCCTCGGTCCGTTCCATTTCCCGGAACTCGTTCGCGAGTTCAGCCAGTCCCAGCGTTTCAGCGAGCCGCGCCGCCTCTTTGTACTCACAGACATTGACGCTCTCCAGAACGCCGGCGAAATAGGTCGCCTGAAAACGTCCGCAAAAACGGCATCCTAACGCGATGAACGTTCCGACCGCTTTGAAAACGAGTTCGCGTAACGCAAGCGGCCGGCAGCCGAACGCCGCAAGAATTCTCGACAACTGCCGCCGGTGCCGCCATTCGTCATTCTCGATCCGCTTCACCGCGGCGATCTCTTCCGGACGCGTAAGCGCCCTGATATGGCCGCGATATGCCAACGCCGCCGCACGCTCGCCGGCGTGAGCCTTCTGTGCCAGCCGGATCAGTCTCTGTTTCGCTTCGTCCATTTGCGTTTTGCGAATCCGTTTTCGCACTTTACCCAAGAAACATATGCCGCGATGCCGGTTTGGGCTGAAAATTCAGCGTCCACGTTTGCCACCGCAATTCGCTTGCCACGCAAAATAAACCCACATACGCATTGAAATCGTTCTCCCGCGAAAGACGCGAAATACGCGAAAACAAAATCGCATCGATTCGCGGGCAAATCTTTGCCATCGCCCGGATAAGAACTACATTCGCTCGGGAACTTCGATTCCCATCGTCGCCAACCCGGCCGTCAGAGCGCGGCGCGTGACGTCGGCGACGACCACCAGCACGGCACGTTTCACCGCGTTCTCCTCGGCGATGATCCGGTGGTTGTGATAGAAGAGATTAAAAGACTTCGCGAGACTGAAACAATATTTCGCGAGAATCGCGGGTTCGGCCGCCGTCACCGCGCCGGCGATCGCTTCTTCGATCCGCGACGCTGCCGCCGCCATCGACCAGATATCGTTTCCGATCTCGGAACCGAACAATTCCGAAACCTCGGCACGATTCGTCCGCAAAAGCGCGCGGGCGGCATCAAGATCGCCGGACTGCAGTTTGCGGAAGATGGAATTCGTGCGGACGGCGGTGTACTGGCAGTAAACACCAGTTTCGCCCTCGAACGACAGCGCTTCCTTGAAATCGAATACGACAACCGTGTTCTTCGTGAATTTCAGCAGAAAATATCGCAGCGCACCGACCGCGATCTGGCGGGCGATCAGCGCTTTTTCATCGTCCGAGACGTCGGGATGGCGCGATTCGACCTCGCCCCTGGCGTTCGCTTCGAGGCGGTCGATCATATCGTCGGCCTTGACGCCGAGCCCTTTGCGGCCCGACATTTCGATAAAGCTTTTGGCGCGGTCCTCATCGGAAAGCCTGAAACCGAGTTCTTCCGCCGCCGCCGGACTAAGCGCGACCATTTCGTAATTGAGGTGCACGCTCGCCGCCTCGCCTTTTTCCGGGAAGATCGTCGCGACGCCTTTTTTGACGACTTCCTGCGGATACGACTGCCGCGTGTCGATGACGTTGTAAACCGTGTCGCTATGGCCGAATGCGGGGACGCCCGAAGCGTCGGTTGCTTCGCCCGACGTGATCCAGACCTGCTTGCCGTCGGCGTAGGTCTGAAAAAGCTTGTAATTGAAATCGAGTCCGAGCAGCCCGAGCTTCCACATCTGATACGCGATGTCCTTGCCGGTATAGGTCACTGTCCCGTTCGAACGCACAAGGATCTTGTCGCTGTCGTGCTCGTCCGTCCCTTCGTGCGAATCGAACGGCATCACCCAACAGCCTTTGTTCTTGCCCTCGGTCTCGAGCCGGATGACGTCGCGTTCCTTCATCAACTCGAAAGCCTTTGCCCAGAAATTCAAATGTAGAATTTCCGACTCGCGCGGCAGCAGGTCGTAACGGATGCCGAGACGCTCCATCGTTTTGAGGATGCATTCGACGTTTCGCGTCGCGATCCAGTCGGCCAATTCGTAGATCTCTCCCGACCCGCGCTCGAGTTCGTGCAGCACTTCGGCCCGAAGTTGTTTGTTTTCTTCGGCTTCGGCGTAGAAACGGCCGACCTCGGTGTAGAGGTCCCAACAATAATAGTCGAAGGGTATCGCAAGTTCGGCGGCAAGTCGCCTGATCGCCGGAAGATCGAGTTTTCGCAAATGGACGAAACCGACGACGACGTCCGCCACCTGCACGCCGGTATTGTCGATGTAATTTTGGACTTCGACGGAGCGGCCGCCGGCGCGCAGGATCCGAACAAAGGTGTCGCCGAGAACCGAATTTCGAACGTGCCCGATATGCGCGGCTTTGTTTGGGTTCACCGACGTATGTTCGACGCACACTTTCGGGCCGGATTCGGTGCTTCGCAGAAAGTCGCGGTCGGAATTTTCGGCGAGCCATTTCGCGCGGTCGTAGAACACGTTCAAATATCCGGCGCCGGCAACTTCGACCTTGCCGACGAAGTCGAACGATTCGAGCGCCGCCTTCAGAGTCTCCGCGATCTCGCGTGGGTTGCGCTTTTCGCCCGTTGCCTGCTTGATCCGTTTCGCGAGTTCGAACGAGACGGGGAAGGCGAGGTCGCCGAGTTCCGTGCGCGGCGGAACCTCGCACGGGACGCTTTCGAGTTCGACGCCGAAATTCTTCAGAGCGCTCGCCGCGATCGCGGTGCGCAATATGTCTTGCAGTGCTAAAAAGCTCATATAAAGAAAAAGGAAAGTATATCGAATAAAGACCGAAGAACAAACCCCGCCCGTTCCGCGCGAAAACCGCCCGGAACGGGCCTGCGACAACCCGACAACGAAGTATTTCGAAATTTCCACGCTCTCAGCCATCGGCCCGCGCGCCGTTGAAGACAGTTTCAGAGAAAGCGGCTCGACCGGACGCCACCCTCGCTAATCCACCGCTGATTCGATCTACGGCCCCGATGAGCGTCCGGCAGGAATCGGTTCGGAAATCCGCCACGGCAACCGATTCCTTTTGACAGATAAAACGGGCTTGTCAATACATTATGAGAAAGTAGCTGACTTTGTTCGGGGGAGGGTACACAGTGGCTTTAGTTCCGACAAAATCCGGAGACGCCGAATGGCTATCCGATGAGCCTTGGGATGACCAAGACGATACAAATTGACGCAGGGCGCGGATTGCGGATGACCGCGCAGGATTTGTCTTGACGGCTCGCGAGGGTTGTCGATGAAACGTTTGCTCGGAATTGAAATGCCTGACTCCCAATAGTTCACGAATCCCGCAGGACGGGAACGAAAATGAGACGATCCGGACGGCCTTAAGAAAACGTGGGTACTTTCGACCGATCCGGCCGGAAAACAGCGCCGGATGCTGTACGACGCACTCGGCCGCGCGGTCCGCGTCGACGAACCGAATGCGTCGGGCGCGCTCGGTTCGGTCGCATCACCCAACCTACCGACCCATTATGAATATGATGCGAACGATAATCTTTCGAAGGTCACCCAGTCGGACGGAACCGTCACGCAGGAACGCCTGTTCAAATACGATTCGCTCTCGCGCCTGACGCACGAGCGGCAGGTCGAGGCGAATGCGACGCTCAACGACGCCGGGACGAAGGTCACCACGGGCGGTCTGTGGACGAAAGTCCTCACTTACAACGAAGACGGTCTTCTGACCGACGCGTACGACGCCAACGGAGTCCATACCGCGATGCAGTACGACGGTCTGAACAGGCTGAAGAAAGTGACTTACGAGGGAGAATCGGGCTACGAAACGCCCGACGTCGATTACTACTACGATCAGGCGCGTTCCGGATTCCACAATATCGGCGCGCTGACGAAGGTTACCACCGCCGCCGGAACCGGCACGCAGGCGACGCCCGCGACCGAGACGCTCTATGATTTCGATCTGATGGGACGGCTCGTGAAACACGTCCAGACGATCGGCGACCAGAGTTATCAGCTCGAATACGGTTACAATCTGGCGGGACAGCTCACCTCCCAGAAATATCCGTCGGGCCGCGTCGTCACGACCGGTTACGATTCAAAAGGACGGTTTTCGACCGTGGCGGACGCGCAGAGGACCTTCCTCGCTTCGGTCGGGTTCGGATCGGACACGCTTCCGTCGCTACTGACATACGGAAATTCGACGGTTCCTTCGATTTCAACGAACGGCTTCAGATGAAGTCGCAGGAACTGAAACGCGGCTCCGAGGTGCTTCAGAAATACGCATACACCTTCGGAGAGGTCACTTCGCAGGGCTTGGAGAACAACGGCAAGCTTGAAAGCGTTTCAAGCTGGATCGGAACCGCCCAGCAATGGACGCAGAAGTTCCAGTATGATTCTGTCGGGCGTTTGACGGAAGCCAAGGAACTGAAGGGCGATCCGACGACGAGCACGGTCAGTTACAAGCAGATTTTCGAGTACGATCGGTTCGGAAATCTTTTCCGGAAGGCGACGTCGAACCCGACGTCCGGACAGGACACGCCGATCGTCTTCACGCCGATCGAACCCGGCGACATCGACCCGGCGAAAAACCGCTTCACAACCGCCTCGGGAACGGCGTACAATGACAACGGACAGGTCGTCGCGGACGGCAAGTTCCGCAATCTCGGTTACGGGTACGACGCGAACGGACGAATGGTCCGGGCATCGCAGACGAACCAGCCCGATGCGGTTTCGGTTTACGACGCGATCGGGAACCGGGTTGCCGAGAAGGTGAATGATGTTTGGCAATTCGTGATCTATGACGCTTTCGGGAAGCTCGTCGCCGAGTACGGCGGGACCGTCCCGCAAGACGAGGGCGGGGTCAAGTATTACTTGCAGGACTGGCAGGGCTCGGTCCGCGCGGGTGTGAATGCCGCGGGATATGTTAAGTCGAGAACCGATCATCAGGCGTTCGGCGAGGACATCGGATCCGGCATCGGACTGAGAACGACGGCCCAGGGCTTCGGCGCACCGCAAGCGAACCGGCAAGGTTACGGCCTGACCGAAAAGGACTCGACGGGGCTCAACCACACGTGGTTCCGCAAAAACGAAAACCGTGCCGGACGCTGGACATCGCCCGACCCCTACAACGGCTCGGCCTCGGTCGGCAATCCGCAAAGCTGGAATCGGTATTCGTATGTCGAAAGCCAGCCGACGAATTTCGTCGATCCGAGTGGTCTGCGGATGGCGATTCCAATGTACAGTTGCGAACGAGTCCTATATATCGATTGGTTTGTTACCGTCTGCACACTGACCGGCTGGTGGATAGTCAACGATGATCCGGGCATCGGCACTCCAACTGGCGAACCGGGCGGCGGAGTAGGCGGCAGCGGCAGCGCATCCGCGGGCAATCCGGATTATGACGATTGTGTTGCTAAGGTCGAAAAGGACTTTTCTAAGCCTCCTGCCGCATCGGAAGCCGAAATCAGAGACTATAACCTTCAGACGAAGTTGGCTCGGGATCTCCGCGAAATTGCGATTGATGGAGGGGCAATTACGACAAAAGAAGCGATATTCTGGGGAGTATTGGCGGTTGCGGCCGGTGCTGCCATTGGTGCGTATTTCGGAGCCGGTATCCCTGGTGCAATTGTCGGCGCCGTCGTTGGGGCTGGTTTCGTAATAGTTGGGGCCACGCGATCTTACATCATTAACGAAACCCAAGCATGGAAGGCATATAACCTAACAATGGATGTTATTCGAAAGTCCTATCCGAATGCTGTTAAACGGGACGAGTTTTTCGCTGACAAACGGCGAGCATTGCAAAGATGCGATCGAAAATACAAACCGAAGCGCTTTTGGGATCGGCGACCGATTCTTCTTGGATAATGGCATGAAATCGGACTGCCACACATTCGTTTTGATGCCGATCAATGGAGCTTATATGAATTTTGCAAAAGAGACTATCGTGGAAGGGCTTACGATGACCCTGATAATGTTCTGCGCGATGTTATTTTGGCTAATAGTTGTGGATCTCGTTCGATGCCTGTTCGGGGAAGGTGCGTCGCCCTGTCGTTTCGTAATGCTCAACATTTTTGCTGATGATTTCGCTCGAATTATTCCACTTCTTCTCATACTGGGCTATTGCGTGGGCCTCGTTGCCCGATATAAGCGAGCGAAGCCGTAAATCTGGAAATAACAGGTCGAAGCGAATGCGACGCTGAACGAAAACGACACGAATGGGCCGGATGTCATCGGTCGCCGACGCCGATCGGACGTATTTGAGCGGCGTCACGTTCGGCGCCGCCACGCTGCCGACCCAGATCGCGCTCGGCAACGGGACGGTTCAGAACTTCGATTTCAACGAACGGCTTCAGATGAAGTCGCAGGATCTGAAACGCGGGACCGAGGTCCTGCAGAAATACGAATACGGATTCGGCGAACTCAATGCGCAGAGCCAGTTGAAAAACAACGGCAAACTCGAGAGCGTAGTCAGTTACATCGGCAGCCAAAAACAGTGGACGCAGAAGTTCAGTTACGATTCGGTCGGGCGTTTGAAGGAAGCGAGGGAAACGCGCGGCGACAACGAAGCGTTGTCCTACAAACAGGTCTTCGAATTCGACCGTTTCGGCAACCTTTTCAGAAAGGCGACGTCGAACCCGACGACCGGACAGGACACGCCGATCGTCTTCACGCCGATCGAACCCGGCGACATCGACCCGGCGAAAAACCGCTTCACAAGCGCGTCGGGGACGGCGTACAATGACAATGGACAGGTCGTTACCGACGGCAAGTTCCGCAATCTCGGCTACGGGTACGATGCCAACGGACGCACTGTCCGGGCGTCGGAAGCAAACAGGCCCGACGCGGTTTCGGTTTACGACGCGCTCGGGAACCGCGTGGCCGAGAAGGTCAATGATGTTTGGCAATTCGTGATCTATGACGCGTTCGGGAAGCTCGTCGCCGAATACGGCGGGACGGTTCCGCAAGACGAGGGCGGCGTCAAGTTCCATCTGCAGGACTGGCAAGGATCGGTCCGCGCGGGTGTGAACTCCGCGGGATATGTTAAGTCGAGAACCGATCATCAGGCGTTCGGCGAGGACATCGCATCCGGCATCGGCCTGCGAACGACGGCCCAGGGCTTCGGCGCCCCGACCTCGAACCGGCAAGGCTACGGCCTGACCGAAAAGGATTCGGCGACCGGCCTCAACCACACGTGGTTCCGCAAAAACGAAAACCGCGCCGGAAGATGGACATCGCCCGACCCGTACAACGGCTCGGCCTCGGTCGGCAATCCCCAGAGCTGGAACCGGTATTCGTATGTTGTAAGCCAGCCGACGAACTACGTCGATCCGAGCGGTTTGCAGTTGAGATATATCGATGTAAGGCAGGGGCTGGGTTGCGTGTTTAATCCGAACGACGGACGGTTTCATTGCACCGAATACATTAATAGATATTGGTATGACGACGGAACTGGCGGCGCGGATCCTGGGACACCCGGTGGCGATCCGGGCCTGCCGGGCGGAAGCGGTGGAGGAGGCGGTGGCGGGGCCGCCAGTTCGACGGCGGGTCTCACGCCATGTGTGAAGAATCTGTTGAAAAAGTTCTTTCCGAACCTTGATCTAAACGCTATTCGTGTTGAACTCGGGCTACCTGAGTGGGCTCCCACGAAGACGACGGCTGGGGGGACAATCGGAGGAATAACTGTTGGAAACACTATCCACACGTCCAGCTCAGCGGACTTTTTGAGCTTTCTCGGAGCGACTTGGGAGGCGCTGGAGTTTCTAGCCCATGAAATTACGCATTCTGACCAGTACCGACGGCTTGGAACAGTCGGATTTGTTATAGGTTACACGGTTGAAGGGCGGTTTCAAGCCCTGATTGCGCCCGGATCGAACGCGGCAGGCGCAACGTATGACGCTAACGCTTTCGAAACAAGAGCCCGGAACAATGCCTCGAGAATTATTCGACAGTTGAAACGAGAAGGCGCGACGCCGTGCCCTGTTGAGTTGGATACAATCGCAACGGTCACGGTGAAGGGTTGAGGATCCAGAATGTCGAGTTTTATTTATTTTTTTCAACGAACAGGCGCATTGACATGCTTGGGACATTTGGGGATCGGTGTGCTTGCGACGTGCATTGTGACCATTGTCGGCATCGCCGCAGACAAGCTTCAAATCCTTAGCGGGTATCCTGCGCGGATTTGTTTTTGGCAATCCTATTTACTATTGTCGCTGGTGGGTTCTGGGTTTGTTGATCGATACGAAAACGGGTCGCCCGTCTACGCGGGCTTACCGTTTATGATCGTGTGGCTGATTGGTGTTCTTAGCGGAATCCCGATCTACACGTTCGTAAGTATGTTGATTCATTATAGAAGGTCCACAAATGCGGATCGGAGATCAAGTCCCTAGGCGTCAGACAAGTTCAACATGTACGTGGATGATTCGGCGAAGTTGCCGTAGTCAGTAATTGGGTAGCGAGACAGGCTGCAAAGGAAAATCTGAATGCGATTCGTGTGAATGACTTGCCGTTTCCCTGATGTTTGTTGATAGATTGGGCGGTACAAGCCTGCAAGACGAACGCGGCGTCAAGTTCTATCTGCAGGACTGGCAAGGATCGGTCCGCGCGGGTGTGAACGCGGGCGGGTACGTCAAATCGAGAACCGATCATCAGGCGTTCGGCGAACCGATCGAATCCGGCATCGGCCTGAGAACCGGAACCCAAGGCTTCGGCGCCCCGCAAGCGAACCGGCAAGGCTACGGCCTGACCGAAAAGGACTCGACGGGGCTCAACCACACCTGGTTCCGCAAAAACGAAAACCGCGCCGGCCGCTGGACATCGCCCGACCCCTACAACGGCTCGGCCTCGGTCGGCAACCCGCAAAGCTGGAACCGTTATTCGTACGTTGAGAATCAGCCGACGAATTTCGTTGATCCGAGCGGGTTGTTGAGAATTTGGAGTTGCACCAGACCGTTTTTCGAATTGGGCGAAGGTAATCGGATCTATGGTGATTGGTCGTGCCAATTGGTTTACGATGATGGTGCGGGCTGGGACACTGGCAGACGCGGACCTTGGGACGGAGGCGCGGGCGCGGGCGGGGACGGTGCTGAAAGTCAAAATAAGCCGAAACAGTGCGCCGTCGCACCTCTAAGCCCGATAACCAATCCGGACGCACAGAAATACGAGAGTGGCGACAGAGTGAACCTGGGAGGATTGACTTCGGGCACACGCGACGCGCTACGCTGTCTGCAGAATCAGATTGTACCTGAATTGGCCTCGGTGGCACCGGGTCAGCCTCTCGAAACCGGTTCCACCGACGCGCGCGGGTTTACAGTGAATTCCGGCTATCGTCCTCAGGCATATCAGGATCATTTACTAGAGGTTTGGGACAAATGGCAGCTGCTAAAAAACAATAAGCAGCCAGAATGTCAAAATCTCAAGACCCAACTCCGAAAGGAGATAGGCAAAAGTGGCCATGACCTTGCTGAGCGTCCGTCTGCCAAGATAAGCAATCACACAAGGGGAACCGCCTTTGACATTTCAATTGCAGGCGTTACCGCTAGTCAAATCAAGGTTTTTGCAAAGAGGTGCAGCCTCGAGCAAGGAAAAGGACACGGTGGAGGGCATCATTTCAACTACCTCGGGGTTAATTGAGGTGCAGATTTCTTTTATTCGGAGTGATTTATGAAACGGATGATAATAGGATTCATCGTCGCGTTCGCGACGAGCTTAAGTTGTATGCAGACGAGCAAAACCGCTGATATCCGGTCACTCGATCCTGATCCGACTCCGACTCCAACTCAAACTAACGAGGTTTTCAGAAGTCCGGCACGGAAGTCGCCGATCGTCTTCAAAGGAACCTATACAAGCGTCCGCACCGATGGTGAACATCAGTGGGGGTATTCCATCTCGCTTTGGGAGCAGGCAGAAAATTACCGGGGGATCGCTTCCGGGTCCGACGATCTTCTGCCAATCGGAGATCCGCCGCTCGGCATTCTTGAGGATGTGAAGTATGACGGCAGCAGTGGCAATATTTCTTTTCGGACATCGTTGAAGATCAAGGGCGCACGGTCTAAGATCCGGTCGCACACCGTTGAAACCATTGTGTTTCGCGGAAAAATTAGAGGACTCACTCTAACTGGCAAGCTTCTGATTGTCAACGAGCAGTGTGGTTCTCCGTGCAATCGAACGATCGACGTTGTTTTACGATTCTCGAAGGAATTGAGTTCGATCGAACGAGATTTTGCCGACTCCGCGGAATGGAACAACTATGTGAATGAGATCATGGGATCTGGATGAACTTCGGAGAACGAATTCGAGTGTCGCAAACCGCTGGTTTGGAACGGCGTACAATGACAATGGACAGGTCGTCACGGACGGCAAGTTCCGCAATCTCGGCTACGGCTACGACGCGAACGGACGCACTGTCCGGGCGTCTGAGGCAAACAAGCCCGACGCGGTGTCGGTCTACGACGCGCTCGGGAACCGGGTTGCCGAGAAGGTGAATGATGTTTGGCAATTCGTGATCTATGACGCGTTCGGGAAACTCGTCGCCGAATACGGCGGGACGGTTCCCGGGGACGAGGGCGGCGTCAAGTTCTATCTGCAGGACTGGCAGGGCTCGGTCCGCGCCGGGTTGAATGCCGCGGGATATGTTAAGTCGAGGACCGATCATCAGGCGTTCGGCGAGGATATCGCATCCGGCATCGGCCTGCGAACGACGGCCCAGGGCTTCGGTGCCCCGGCAATACGGCACGGCTACGGCCTGACCGAGAACGACCCGGCGACCGATCTCAACCACACCTGGTTCCGCAAAAACGAAAACCGCGCCGGACGCTGGACATCGCCCGATCCATTAAGTGAATCCGCTAACGTGGATGACCCCCAATCTTGGAATCGATTCACTTACGTGCGAAATGATCCGACAAACTGGGTTGATCCGAGTGGTCTTTTTTATCAGGCCTCGGGTTGTCGAACTCTCTTTTACATAACGATTGACTTCGATACGCCGAGGCAACGGACATTTGAGGTGCAGTGGTGTCCGACGGAACAGGATACTGGTCGAACGGGTGATCGGGGTATCGTCGACGGCGGTGCAATAGGTAGTTCGGCAATAGGGCCCGTAGATATCATCGCGTGCGCTGCTGCGGCTGCCTTTACTCTTTTGGCGTTGAGATGCATCGGCGGCACAAACCCGTCAATTGCATGCCGGGCGCTAGTTGAAATGGCGCTGTTCTGGTGGTCAATATGTAGACCAGGAAGTTCTCCGCCAGAGTTGCCCCCGGGCGACCCGGACCGACCGCCAGATAAACCAAAGCCGCCGTCAAAGCCAAAGCCGAAACCGAAACCGAAACCGAAACCGAAACCGAAAACAGTTGGATTCAAGAGTCAAAAATCTCCGCGTGTTCTCCTAGGGTCGAGTCCCGGAGTTGCTCGTCCTAGTTCCCGTACTCGTGTCGCGTCGGCGGGGTTACGCGGAAGTGTGGTGTGGGACGGTTTTGGAGGAGGAGATTTGGGTGGCGGTGGAGCAGGTGGAAGTTGGGATTAACATCGATTTCATTGCTTCGAGAATTGGAAATACACTTGACGACTATGGCGAATCGTGCGGATGACGAATACAATGAGTTTGAACAAAACGCAATTCAGGCGTTCTTGTCTTGGGAGCGGATAATCAAATTTAAGTTCAATGACAATGAACCTCAACGCGATTCGTTCGTTTCAAAGCTAATGGTTTGCCTTTTTGAGACGGTGCTTGAAACTGCAACCGGACGCCTTTTGGACAAGCCTGACATCGTTGAGTTCCGGTCAAAAGCATCGACCGCCTTGGCGAATCGACAGATTCGCGATGCTTTGTGCCGCGAATTCGAAAAACTTGACTTCTCTGTCGCCGAAACGCGATATCAACGGATTCGGATCGTGAAGATTGTATCAAAACAGTGTTACTTAAACCCGCTGTTTGAGGATTGTACCGCACCCAATGGGGATCCGAGTCTGCCTCACATCATCGCGTTCATGACAATTCAAATTCTTGTCGATGGAATGGATGAGTTTTGTCGCGATTTGGATTTATCCGGTCGCCTGTAAATGGAGATATCGGCGTGATTTTCTCTCAACGAATTTTGCTTTCGCGAAGCTCGCCGCCGAATACGGCGGGATTCACCGCAGGACGAGGGCGGCGTCAAATACCATTTGCAGGACTGGCAGGGATCGGTCCGTGCGGGAGTCAATGCCGGCGGTTTCGTCAAATCGAGAACCGACCATCAGGCGTTCGGCGAACCGATCGCCTCGGGAATTGGCCTGAGAACGACGGCTCAGGGCTTCGGCGCCCCGACCTCGAACCGGCAAGGCTACGGCCTGACCGAAAAGGACTCGACAGAGCTCAACCACACGTGGTTCCGCAAAAACGAAAACCGCGCCGGGCGCTGGACATCGCCCGACCCGTACAACGGCTCGGCCTCGGTCGGCAATCCGCAAAGCTGGAACCGTTATTCGTACGTCGAAAGCCAGCCGACGAACTTTGTTGATCCGAGTGGGCTTGACGACGAAGTTCCGATTTTCAGGATGGAAGTCCACACTTGGGCTTCTACTTTCGCAAGTTGGTGGTGGATATTCTTTGGAGTTTCTCCAGTTCGCAATGGCGGCTACATTGGGGAAGGGGGCGGCGGGTCTTTCGGCGACAAATGTGATCCTGATTTCTTTGCCGATGATTTCATTTGGAAAGTGAGAAATCTTGAGATCACGGGCGAAGATCTGAACTATGCGGCCAGAGTGGTTTTTGCTGAGGCATCGTCAATTTGGATTCCCACGAACGGCCCTGCGGGAGCGGCGATGACAATTCGACCCCAATCAACCGATGAATACGATGCGATGGCGAGCGTTTTGTATTTGAGATTGGGGGAGGCAGGTTATCCATCGGCTCCAAACAATACGTTCTTTGCCGTTGCAAATGCGCCAAATCAGTTCGAATCGGTCACCACTCCAGGGAAGACCGCCAAGTTCGCGAGTTCTGCACCGGGAAATTATCAGAACCTCTCTGTCGGTGGCCTGCAGGAAGTCTTGACCAAGGACAAACGGAAATTGTTCAACTTCGTTCCCGGTGAGTGCGACAACCTGATTGCGGCGGTTCAAGCGATCCGGCGGTTGGTGAATAGTGGCCCTCAGTTTGGGTTTCGGTTCAATCGTGGGGGCACGAGCGGGCGAGGCACGGTGATTGGCGGCAGCAGATTCTGGTAAGGAGGTGTCGAAATGATTTTTCCATCGATGAAGTTCACGCACCTGACTTTTTTGCTTCTGTTCGCGCTTCTGTCAGGGGCATTAGTCTTCGGGATTAGAAAACAGCTCGGGCCGCATCAGAACCTGGCGGATAATGGCCGCCTCCTCTTGGAGACAAACCGGGCCGGGAACGAAGTGAAGGGTGCTCGCAGACTAATTCGCCCGTTCGCCGTAGATGCTGACTTCTTTGTTGCTTTCGATTCGGAAGGCAAATCGTTGGTACGAACCTCGGATTCGGGGAAGCACTGGGAGCAGATATCGTTTCTTGGTTCGGATGACGAACTATCGAGGCACGGCAGAGACTACGCTGCCCGATTGTTTTTTGTTGACCGCATCCATGGTTGGCTCTCGGGACTATATACTTGGGAGACGTTCGACGGTGGTTCTACTTGGCGCAAAACAGATCTTGGGGCCATCAATTCGATAGTTTTTCCGAGTCCAGAAATCGGATGGTTGAATCGCGGACCGGAATTGGAGAATCTTGTATCCCGTGACGGCGGGATAACTTGGAGATCTTGCGGCACGAAAATTCCCGATATGTACCTGATTTCGGCAGCGTTCGTTACCGCGGACGAAGGATGGGTGATGACCGAATCCCAGACTGAGGATCGAAGCCGGCGTTACTCGTTGTTTAGGACGAACGATGGCGGTTGCAGTTGGAATTCAATCTGGGCCAGCAGACGGTCGTCAGACTTGGCTCAAGTTACACAACTTAAGTTCATCGATGATCGGCACGGCTGGTTCTCAACACGCCTCGAAAACCGAATCTTCCGAACGGACGACGGCGGACGAAAATGGCACCCGATTCAAATCCCCAGCGCAGCGCGAGAAATCGCGGCGTTCGATTTCGTCAGTCCCGATAACGGTTGGATATTCTTCTTTTCCGATGAGAATGATCCGCTTTATTTCGAAACGCGAAATGGTGGCCGTTCGTGGAAGAAGTTCGGCGCGGAGATATTGCAGCAATCACTCTTGAATGCAATCTCCAAACCGGTGCCAAGCGATGATGTACGGCTTTCGGTTGTTGAGTACGCCGTCAGGATTCGTTCGGTTCTAGAACGGAATCAGTAGTTTGACGATCGTTGCCTCTTGGAGCGGGCGATCAGAACGATTGTATTTCTACTGAGAAACGCTTTTCCATTTCCCTAGTTGAGGTTCGTTATGGAGATTTCACTTGCCTCACGAACAGAGACCACTTCCTGGATCCGGTATTTTTGGATTTTCGCGTACGATGAGTTCGTTCCGATTTGGAGCATTTTTGAATTGCCTTCTTGTTTGTCGGAGGATCCAGCGCGAATCCATCAGATTTGCAGGAGCTTTATTAACGGGCCCGGTGGAATGCTTCCCGTTGATGGAATTCTCAAATCCCAAAGCGCCGTTGACTCATATCTCGAAGCAAGACGCATGATTGATGTTGGCAGGCTATATGTAAGTTTTGGTGAGATTCAGGTTGCTTACGGTGATTCGGCTGCTCGTTGCCTCCTTGACCTTGGAGAACTCCATTTCACCAAAAAGATCGCAAGAACCTGGAATTCTTGGCAAACGCTGTTCGAACGTGTCGCTGATTTGCGAATTACACCTTGCAATGCCATTGGGTCTGAGGTTACTGATGTGTTGCTCGGATCAATTGCTCGAAGAAACCAAGAGAAGGAATCGAAGTTGGAAGAACTTCAACGAGTACTTAAACCCATACATACAAGGCTAGTGGCGCAAAATGAAAGCGGGAATAATAGGCTGGTCGATCTCCTGCGTTTTATTGGAGACGAAAATCAATTTGATTTGCGCACCGGTTTTGATAATTATTTCGCGTTTGATTCGTTGTTGGACCAAATATGTGCCAGTAACATCTGGTTGGACTTAAATAGGTCCAGCGATTTGGAGACCCGTTCACTCTTTTTCGACTGGTCTATTCAAGAACTAACGAAAATTGACAACTACTATTCGGGTTACGTGGGTTTTAAGAGCGAATTTTTGAAAATCGGACGTTCTTGCTGACGAAATGAACCCTCGTCATTGAGCTTTGCCCCGCGGGAAACTCAAGGAACCAGAAGGCGTATCGGGAAAAGGTCGAGAAAGCAGTCAACAAGGCGTTTAAAGATAGTGGGGCTGGCTCGAAGTACGATTATGCCCTCGCAACCGTCATCCACGAGTTTCTTCACGCGATAGGAACGTTCAAGCCGGACGTTTCCGAGGACATATTTGGCAATGTTGATGGGTCCGATAGCCTGGAGAACCAAAAGGAGGTAATCAAGAAATGCTTTACCGAGAAAAAGTGAAACTGGCTGACCCAAATCCTTCCCTTTGCAATCGGACTGTTTTGCGCTGCGTCAAGATTGATTTTCGACGGATCTTGCTACTAACCAGCTTGATATTTTCAGCCTGGAACGCAGCTGCTTCCCAGACAATCCCAAAAGAACTGTGCGAGGCGATCGAAAGTTCGGTAAAGCAACAATTCGGCAAAATCAAAGTGAACCGGAGCGATAAGTACTCAAGCGATTGTCGGTTTCATTTTGATCTGACAGTCAACGACCGCCTTTTGGTTTCGATCGAGCGATACTCCAGCACCAAAATTAGTCGACGCGAATTCAAGAGCGACTCGAATTACTTTCTCGCCTTCAACAACTTGGGCGACACGCCGAAATTCACGCGGGTGCGGTTGAAATCAGGTCGAGCTTGGGACAAAGTTCTGGCATATCGTTCGAATGTAAGGGACAATTTTGTTTTGATACGAAAGGGCGAGTATGTGATTACGCTCATTTCCACGCGCTTCGATGTCTTGGTTAATCTCGAGAAGGAACTCAGAGGCATCGATTTTGGGGAGGAAGTCAAATAACCGAACGTAATGGCGTGAAGGAAGCTCGATTCGGCCAACCTCTCTGCCGCGATTCGCTTTGGACAGCGTGCCACGAAATGGTGTGAGGGTCCCGCTTACGGACGATGGAGAGAGAGAAACGGAAACCGGTGACAGGTGAAATCAAACCGCAATCAACAACGAGCGGAGCTAGTTTTGGAAAGAAATTGCTTCGGATGTGCTCAGTTGGGGCACTTGTTGGCTCAATAGTGCAGTTCGCTGCGCTGATTTTGATGCAAACGACAGATCCTTGGTCGTATTTTGGACGAGGCTCAGTCCTTTTGTTTTTATCCCTGCTTTTTTGGGGCGCGTCGAAAGCGAGGTGACATCAGATCAAAAGCAAGAGACTCGTTCGACAAGATCGCGTTGCGAATACGGGTCGCGAAAATGTTGGGATGTTGATCGACGTGGCCTTCTGAGCACCTGCCTCGCCTTGGCGAGTTTCTTGAGCAGGATCGGCGTTCGCCGTAACCAAAACAATTAGTGCGTAAGCAATTCTAGAATGCTCATCGGAGTCGAAATCCGATGAGCATTTTGCATAAAGATCACAAAACCGACGAATCCGAGATCAAATTCAAGTTTCTTTCGGACTCTGTATTGAAGGCCTTCGAAAGGGATGGTCGGAAGTATTGCCGGCTGACGGCGTCTTCGAATGCCGAGGATCTTGTCGGCGACGTCATGTCGCAGAAGGCTCTTGAGCAGATGAAATCATCGGCGGTCGGGACGGTGATGTTCATGAACCACTCGACCAACGTGCCGGAGGATGTCTTCGGAACCGTGGCCGAAGCGACGGTAGAGAAGAAGACCGCCGATCTCGTCGGCGGAGGTTCGGGCGACGTCTATTGTCTTGAATACCTCGTCGAGGTTCAGACCGACAACGAGCGGGCGGTCAAGACCTGGCAGATGATCGGGTCGGGCACGAAGCTCGGGGCGTCGGTCACCGTCCTTGTCCGCGACAAGTCGCCGAATCCCAAACGCAACAAGGGCATCATCATCGAAGAGGTCGAGTACATCGAGACTTCGATCGTCGGCGTTCCGTGCAACCGCCAGTCCTGGGTAACCGCCGCGCAGAAAGCGCTGCGGCTTGCCGAAAAACGCGCATCCCGCGCGGTCCCTGAATCCAACACAGAAGAGGAAGAAGTTATGTCGAAAGAAAACGCCGGCGCCGCGCCGCGTCAGTTGTCGGTCGCGTTCCCGCTGACCGTCGCCGCAATGGAAAAGGGTCGTGCGATCCGCGACGCGATCGCGAATGGCGAAGCGGTGACGCTCGAACCGGTCGTCGTCAAGGGAATGTTCAACGACATCCTTGCCCAGGAACCGACGCTCTGGGAATTGTACGACATTCTGTGGGAAGTCCGGTGGCAGCTCAGCTATCAGGTCTGGAACCTTCAGGCGCTCGGGCAGACCGATTTCACGGAAATCCTCGCCCTCTGGGCCGAGGCGCTCGACGAGTTCAAGTCGGCCGCGATCACCTCGTTCATGTTCTGGAACGATATCGCAAACGCGGAACTGGAAATCGAAACCGACGACGAAGCGATGAGCTACGCCCTCGAACTCGAAAAGTCTCTAAAAGCCGTCGCAGGCGCGATCGAAAGCGCGCCCGACGGCGACGCGCGGAAACATCTCCGCGCGGCCGGCGAGCGGATCATCGAACTCGCCAAATCGATCGATATTCTGCCGGAGGATTCCGCGGCCGGTGCGCCGCAGATACCCGAGGCCGATCAAACGGCGAACCGCTGGCTGCCGAAGAATATCCGTCGGGCCGCGTCGTCACGACCGGTTATGATTCGAAGGGACGGCTTTCGACCGTGGCGGACGCGCAGCGGACTTTCGTCGCTTCGGTCGGGTTCGGCTCAAACACGCTTCCGGCGCAACTGACATACGGAAACACGACGGTTCAGAACTTCGTCTACAACGGCCGTCTGCAGATGGGGTCGGCCCGCGCCCGGAAAGGTGCCCACGGCGACAAGAAACGAAGTCGGCAGTTATGGTCCGAACCGATCATCAGGCGTTCGGCGAAACGATCGGGATCTTCGCATTCGTCGCGTTGCTCGCGAGAGGTCTTCGAATCTTGAGTCCTATGTCGCGGGAGCGACGGCAGATGTTAGCCGTGGGCGTGAGCCCACGGTGAGCCGGCAACATATCCCTGAGCCGCAGAGCGGCGACAGAACTTTCCAACGGTAGAGCGATGTTCAGATTCGTTAACGCGGCAGCCAATCGCAGACAATTGGCTTCGGGGAATCATTCAAACACTTCGCGATCGATTCTGGCGCCGCTGCCGCGGCTCGGCAATCCATTGCGATCATCACCGTGGGCTTACGCCGCACGGCTAACATCTGCCGTCGCTGCCGCGACTCGTTCCTGGTCGGAATGACGGAGAATCGGAGTCCAAGCATGGCGATGATCCACGTCACATCCCTGAACGAACAATCGCTTCACAACCGCCTCCGGAACGACTTATAATGATGCCGGGCAAGTCGTCGCGGACGGCAAGTTCCGCAATCTCGGCTACGGGTACGATGCCAACGGACGCTCTGTCCGGGCGTCGGAGGTTGCTTCCTAAGTTTGACGTGGTAATCAAGAGAGTGAAGGATTTCGGTTCCAAACTGAAAAGATAGAAGCGTCGTGGGATTCAACGAAGGAGGTACTGCAAAAATGATAACGATCGGTATTGGTGGAGTTCTCCTGTTGCTCTTTCCAATCGGTCCCTTTGTGGCCGCGATTCTGATGAGATCAGTTGAAAAGGAGCGGCTCCAAATCTGGATATTCGTAATCAGTGCTGTCTTGGCAGTCGCTTTTTCGGTTGCCTACAGCAAATTGCTAGGTTTTGCAGACGAACGATCGACCGGAATTCTCGATGACCTTTTCGTAAAGTTTTACGGCAACCTAACCTATCCATTGTTGTACTACGGGATGATTGCCGGTTTATTGGTTCTTGGTCTCAAAATGAAACGAGATCGGACGGAGCCATCGATCAATGAATAATCGGCGAAATGAGGTCCCGGTTAATCGGCATCACGCCGATGCGATCCGCGGATTACGCATTTGGGACCACGGTCCAGGCGGAATTGTTGTTCAATCGAAATAGCCAATACAACAAAACAGTTGTTGCTGGCATGGCCGTCGCAGTTTTTGGCGCCCTCGGTGGCAATCCATTTACCGCTTTCAGTGGTGCCATTGGAACGGTCACCGGAATTAACCCAACAAAGCATCCCCGAGGCGGTTGCCCGGTTCTTTCGAAGTGGACACAGAGCAATTTCAGATTACGCTAAGGCGACGGGAAATTGCGATAAGAAACATCTGTAACTTTGAAAGCAGTCCAACGCGAGTCTCTGGACAGCATTGGGCGTTCATATGGAGGTAGCTTGAATGATGTCGGTTATTACGAGATTCTTAGGATTCGTGTTCATTCGTCCGGATCGTGTCATCCCGATCGCGAGACGCAATCCTGCGATCTTTCTGCTTCTTGGGATCGTCTTGCTTCTGACGGCGGGTTCAGCACTAATGGACTGGAGAACTGGTGAAACGAGCGGATGGTATCTGTTTTTTGCTGCCGGCTCATTGTTTTTTGCATTTTCGTGTTTCGTGACCTGGATTCAATTGCGCAAGGATGTCCGTTGATCGGAAAAGAAGACCCGAATTGCACGGTGCCGGATCTGGGCGCTGGCATCGGCTGCAAGCGTGGCCCAAGGTCAATCTCAGACTCGGAAGCGCCACCATCTCAAGCGAGAAGACTTGAGATGTTGACGCGCGCGCCAATTCTGAATTCTAGAGTATCCAACGGGAGATCCGGTGGATACTTTGACCGTTTTTATTCTACCCGTTGCTCGAGGGAATCTGTTCAATTCGTACTCTAAAAGGTGTTCTGCCAATGCTTTTTGTTTTTTATGAGACACTCTAAGTATAAGTATTGGCATTTAGGTCTTGTTCTGGGAATCGTGATACCTATTTACGATTTTGCAACCAAGGGCGAGTTCGACCTCGGTAGAATCGTTGCGATGTTGCTCCTCTTGATCTTCTTTTCATCGATTTTAGATAGGCTTGAACATGAATCAGGCAAACGTGCTAATTCAAAACCTCCAGATCGATGACCAACAATGGGTGTAGCCCAGATAAGAATAGACTGACAGACGGCTCCGTGATAATTCTAATGCCAAGTTGTGATCAGCCCCAATGAAGTTTAACTTCGGACGACTACGGCTACCTCGAAAACGGCGAGGAATACGAACCGGCGAATTGTCCGTGCGTCTGTGGCCTAGAAGGTACGCCGATGCGATCCGCGGATTAGAGATTTGGTGGGACGACGTCGGCCATCAGAGACCGAAAAGATTGGGTCTGGGGTCGATGTTCCGTTCCGTGGTCGTAGCCTCACGCGACGCGACTAACAATAATAGAAGTGCATCAAGTAACCTGCTCATCGGAGTCGAAATCCGATGAGCATTTTGCATAAAGACCACAAAACCGACGAAGCCGAGATCAGATTCAAGTTTCTTTCGGACGCGGTACTGAAGGCCTTCGAGAAGGACTGGGCGATTTTGGATTTTGGATTCGCGGATTCTCGATTTGCAATTTGAGAGCTTTGATAAACCCACGGGTTCTTTGTATGCGGGGTCGGGACGAGTCGGTACCATCTGCGGTAGCGGATGGTTGAAGATAGGTTGGTATCAATACTGCGGTCCGCGAGTGCCGCAACCAACCATCCGCTACCGCAGATGGTACCGACTCGACGCGATTCGGGATTTCCAGTCTGGAACCATTGAAATTCCAGAATCCGGAATCCCAGATTCGGGAGCTTTGAAAAACCTGCCGGACCGCGCTTCCCGAGCTGTTTCCTGCACGGTTATCAATCTCATCGATTCGGAAGACAGTGATTTCGGAGTAGTTGATGGCGGATATCTGATAGTTGTTAGTATGCGAATGAACACGACTTTCGAATCCGCTGTATCCCGTCTATCTGTGTTTATCCGGGAGAGAACGACGATAGTTTTCCTTGAACCCGGTTTTTCAAAGCTCCCGATTTGCGATTGGTCGAAACTGCGAGTTTCGATCGGGACCATCGGTGATCTCCGAAAATCCAAAATCCAAAATTCGCAATCCCAGATGTGTGGGCTCCGCGCGTCAGCGACGCTTGACTCAGCCGTCGCTGACGCGACGAGATACGAATCAACGAGATCGCGTGGGTTGAAACCCACGTCTAATTTCAGCGCAACGCTACGCGATTCGGATCTTGTCGGCGACGTCAGGTCTCGGAAGGCGCTGAAGCAAGATGAAGTCGGCGACGGTCGGCACGTTGATGCTCTGAACCATTCGACGAACGTTCCGGAAGATGTTCAACGTCGATTTTGGATTTTTTCCGCGCCGCTTGCTCAAGAAGTTGCAACGATGGTTGGGGACGTCGAATGAGGCAGCCGCAACCATCGTGCGCGGAAACTTTGACGTTTGTCGCTCTGCCAATTAGACTTGCTGGTATCGTGAAAGTTCCGCAGACGTTGATTTCGGCGATCGAAAATGCGCGGTCGGTCGTGGTTTTGACCGGCGCCGGGATCTCGGCCGAGTCCGGCGTTCCGACATTTCGCGGCGGCGGGAACTCCGCGGTTTGGAAGGGAATGCCGTTCGATCAGATTTCCTCGGCGCGAATGGTCCGCGAGAATCTTTCAGAGGTCTGGGAATGGTTTGACTATAGGCGCGGCGTTTTGCGGGATTGCAAACCGAATCCGGCGCATTTCGCGCTTGCCGGCTGGGACGAGAGATTTGTCGATTTTACGCTTGTGACGCAGAATATCGACGGCCTCCACGCCGCGGCCGGATCGCGAAAGGTGATCGAACTTCACGGCAATATACACCGTGCGGTCTGCACACGTTGCGGCAAGAAATTCGACATCACGGGGGTCGTGCCGCATTCGCCCGACGATTGCGACGGTTGCGGATCGAAAGTTCGTCCCGACGTCGTGCTGTTCGGCGAGATGCTCCCGATGGAAGCGTTCGCGACGGCGGAACGGAAAGCACGCGAGTGCGATCTGTTCTTGATCGTCGGCACGTCGGCGCTCGTTTATCCCGCGGCCGGGCTCGCCGAGATCGCGAAGCGGCACGGCGCCTTTCTGGTCGAGGTCAACCCCGAAGAGACGCCGATGTCGGACGTCTGCAACATCACGGTCCGCGCGCGGGCCGGAGAGTTTCTGCCGTTGCTCTAGAATTATGAAGACACTCTATTTCGATTGCTTTGCCGGCGCGAGCGGGAATATGATCCTGGGCGCGCTTGTCGCGCTCGGCGTGCGGGCGGACGCACTCCGCGCCGAGTTGGCGAAGCTCGATTTGCCGGAATTCACGATCGAGTTTGAAACGCGGGACAAATCCGGGATTTCGGCGATCCACGCGAGCGTCCGGATTCCGGATGAAAAAACGCACCGGCATTTGCACCAGATCGAAAAGATAATTTCCGAATCGGACCTTTCGGAAGCGGTCAGGTCGCGCGCCGTCGCGATCTTTCGAAAATTGGCCGAAGCGGAAGCGGCGGTCCATGGCATTGATGTCGAAAAGGTCCATTTCCACGAGGTCGGCGCGCTTGACGCGATCGTCGACATCGTCGGCGCGTGCATCGGATTCGAGATGCTCGGCGTCGAACGCTTCGTCTGTTCGAAGATCCACGTCGGCAGCGGCTTCGTGACGATGGCGCACGGGAAATTCCCGGTTCCGCCGCCGGCGGTCGCGGAACTCCTCCGAAACGCTCCCGTCTATTCGACTGAAATTGCCGGCGAACTGATGACGCCGACCGGCGCCGCCATCATCGCGACGGTTTGCGACGAGTTCGGGGCAATTCCGGAGATGACGATCGAAAAAACGGCGTACGGTGCCGGAACCCGTGAATATGATCGTTTTCCGAATGCCTTGCGGCTGATTCTGGGACGGTCGGAAGCAGTTTCGCGAAGCCCCAAACTGCTCGTGATCGAGACAAATCTTGACGACATCACGGCGCAGACTCTCGGCTACGTGATGGAGAAAGCGTTCGCCGCCGGCGCGCTCGACTGCTGGTTTACTCCGATCCAGATGAAGAAAAATCGGCCGGCGACCCAGATCACGATCCTCAGCGATTCCGGCAGGAAAGACGAAATGCTTGAGCTGCTGTACACCGAGACAACGACGCTCGGCGTCCGTATCAACGAGGTCGAGCGCGATTGCCTCGCGCGAACCCTCCATCGGATCGGAACGCGGTTTGGAGAAATCGATGTCAAGGTCGCAAAATACAAAGAGCAAGTGGTAAGTGCGAAGCCTGAATATGATCAGCTCAGAGAATTTGCGGCGTCTGCCTGTCAACCGCTGTTGGTGATCGAGGCCGAAGTCGCCGAAGACATTCGAAGATTCCTAGCCGAAAATGAATTTTAGTGTCCCGAAGACTATTCTCGGCCTTTCAAGGAAAGCGCGAATGCGGCGTGCGCGATGGTTTCGCGAGACCTTTCGGATCGGACCGGATACGAAGATACTCGACCTAGGGTCGGAATCCGGCGATAATATAAGTTCCGTTCTTGACGGATTGAGTTACGAACCGTCGAATATCTATATCGCCGATATCGACAATGAGGCGGTCTTGAGGGGAGCGGATCGCTATGGTTTCGTCCCGGTGATCCTCGGTGAGCAGTCGTTGATACCGTTTGACGACGGATTCTTTGACATCGTGTTTTGCTCATCCGTGATCGAGCACGTGACCGTGGAAAAGACGGAAGTTTGGGAGGTCCGGGACGCGCGCCGCTTTGACGAAATTGCGGTTGGCGCTCAGAAGCGTTTCGCCGACGAGATCAGACGGGTCGGCAAAGGCTACTTCGTTCAGACACCGGCGCGGAGTTTTCCGATCGAGAGTCATTCGTGGCTTCCGTTTGCCGGTCAACTGCCCCGACGATTGCTTTTGCCCGTTTTGAAGCTGACGAACAGGTTTTGGATCAAACGCACGATCCCGGATTTCGCGTTGCTCAGCCCGCGTGAGTTGGCGGCGTACTTTCCGGATGCGGAACTGAGGTCCGAGCGTTTTTGGGGACTCGTAAAGTCCGTTACGGCGATCAAAACGAATTAGATTATTCTGTGGCTAAAGAGGGAAAATTGGCTGAAAACGTTAGAAAGATAGACCTCGAAAAGATCGCGCGCGGCGTACGGCTGATGCTCGAAGGAATGGGCGAGGACGCGGATCGCGACGGATTGCAAAAAACCCCCGAACGCGTCGCGCAGTTCTATGCCGAACTGACCGAAGGAATGTGGGAAGACGCAAGGGACCATATCGTCGCGCTGCCGGGCGATTCGCACGATGAGATGGTGATCGTCAAGGATATCTCGATCGCCTCGGTTTGCGAGCACCATTTGGCGCCGTTCGTCGGCAAATGCCATATCGCTTACATTCCGAAGGGCGGACGGATCGTCGGGCTTTCAAAACTCGCGCGGCTCGCCGAGATCTTCGCGCGACGGCTCCAGGTTCAGGAACGTCTGACCCAGCAGATCGCGAAAACGCTTTTCGAGGCGCTGGATCCGCTCGGCGTGATGGTCGTGATCGAGGCGGAGCATACGTGTATGACGCTCCGCGGCGTAAAGAAACCGGGAGCAAAGACGATCACGTCGGCGGTTCTCGGCGGTTTCCGGCGCGACCCGCGGACGCGCGCGGAGGCGATGGCACTCATTAAAGGGTGACAGGATTTGCGATTTGCGATTTGTGATTTGCGATTGCGCAAGCGGCGGCCGACGAGTCAGCGCTGCCGGCGGGCTCTTCGAAAAGGTTTTCTGCACGAGGCGCCTCGCGCAGGCCAAAGTCCGGGACTTCGGGCACATTGAACGCACCGGCAACGGAAAAGCCCGTGAGCGACTTGCATTGGACATCCAAAGACATTGGAGTGGTGAATAAAGTATGAAAAGATTTATTGCATTTGTTTTGCTGATTACACTTAATTCCATTTTTGTTTTCGCGCAAAAAGGTGACTACAAGGGACTCTTCAACGAGAAGAAGTTGAAGGATATCGTGAAGTTCCTGTCGGACGACGGGTTCGAGGGACGCGCGCCGGGATCCAGAACCGGCGAATTGGCGGCGAAGTTCCTCGCTCTCGAACTCGAACGAATCGGCATCAAACCCGGCAACAACGGATCGTATTTCCAGCCGGTCTCGTTGGTTGCGGCGAAGGCCAGCCGCGAAACGAAACTTCGTGTTTCGAACCGAAACGCGACGTTCGATTACAATTTCGGCGACGATTTCGTCGCGACGACCGGCGCGCAAACCGACTACGTGAACGCCGATGCGGAACTCGTCTTCGTCGGTTATGGCGTTGACGCGCCGGAACAGAAGTGGAACGACTTCAAAGGCGACGACTCGGACTACCGCGGAAAGATCCTGGTGATGCTGGTCAACGATCCGCCGGCCAACGACAAGGAACCGAACCTCTTCGGCGGAAAGGCGCTGACATATTATGGGCGCTGGACGTACAAGTTTGAAGAAGCTGCCCGGCGCGGGGCCGTCGGCGCGATCTTGATCCACACGACCGAATCCGCCGGCTACGGTTGGAACGTCGTTCGCACCTCGAACGGCAACTGGCGCTACGAGGTGGCGCGCACGCCGCAGGACAAAACGCCGTTTTTGCAGTTCAAATCCTGGATGACGAACGACACCGCGAAGCGCGTATTCTCGCAGGCAAATCTGAACCTCGACGATCTTCGGGAAAAGGCGAAAGACCGCAAGTTCAAGCCCGTCAGTCTCGGCCTTCGCGCGAATTTGAATCTCAAGAGCGAGATCAAGCGGCTCGAGTCGAATAACGTCGTCGGTTTTTACGAAGGGAGCGACAATCAACTGAAGAACGAGTATGTCGTTTACACCGCGCACTGGGACCACCTCGGCATTGGCGAGCCGAATGCGAAAGGCGATGCGATCTACAACGGCGCGCTCGATAATTCGACGGGCTGCGCGCAAGTGCTGGCGGTCGCGGAAGCGCTGACCAAATTGCCGAAAAAAGAACAGCCGAAGCGTTCGCAGGTGTTTCTCTTCACGACCGCCGAAGAGCAGGGACTGCTCGGCGCTGAATGGTACTCACGAAATCCCGTCTATCCGCTCGACCGGACGGCCGCGAACGTCAATATCGACGGAGGCAACATTCTCGGCCTGACGAAGGATTACGGCGCGCTCGGCGCGGAGCGTTCGAATCTTTGGGAGATCGTTCAGAAGGTCCTCAAATCCAGAAACTTGAGTTTCCTTCCGGATGCCTACCCGGAACAGGGCTTTTTCTTCCGCTCGGACCATTTTCCGTTCGCAAAGAAGGGAGTTCCGGCGCTCAGCATCCAGGACGGCGACGAGTATGTCGGAAAGCCGAAAGATTTCGGGAAGAAGTTCTTCGAGGAGTTCAACAAGAACAACTACCATCAGCCGTCGGATGAGTTCAGCGACGATTGGCGTTACGACGGTATGATCCAGTCGCTTGACGTGACGTTCGCCATCGCGCTGGAAATTTCGAATATGAAGAAACTGCCGCGCTACAACAAGGACGACGAGTTCGCCCGCGCGCAGCCGAACAGGAAGTAGTGTGCTCAGTGCATAGTGCTGCAAAGTGCAAAGTGCTGCACAGTGCACAGTGCATAGTGCATAGTGCATAGTGCATAGTGGAGAGTGGAGAGTGGAGCGTGGAGAGTGGATAAAGCAAAGTGCACTCTGCACTTTGCACTGGGTTGCACTCTGCACTTTGCACTGGGTTGCACTCTGCACTTTGCACTGGGTTGCACTCTGCACTGCACTGATCTAACCGGATGAAGACCTTTTACATCACAACTCCGATCTATTATGCGAACTCGTTGCCGCATCTCGGTCATCTCTACACGACGATCGTCGCGGATGCCGTCGTTCGGCACAAACGCCAGCGTGGATTCGAGACTTTCTTTCTGACCGGGACGGACGAACACGGCGTCAACATTCAACGTGCCGGAGAAAGGGCCGGCCGGACGCCGCTGCAGCAGGTCGATTACATTTCGGGCGAACTGAAGCGGATGTTCGCGGACTTCGGACTCGACGGCTACGACATCTTTATGCGCACGACCGAACCGTTTCATTACGAAGCGGCGCAGAAGTTTTGGTTGAAGATCGCCGCCAACAAGACGCCGAAGGGCAACGACACGATCTACAAAGGCTTTTACGAAGGTTGGTTCTGCGCGCCGTGCGCCGAGTTCAAGACCGAAACGGATTATAAATTGGTCGAAGGCTCGGAAGTTCCGGTTTGTCTGGTCCACGAACGGCCGCTTGACCGCGTTTCGGAAGAAAGCTACTTTTTCAGGCTTTCCGACTACGACGAAGAGCTGTTGAAGATCATTGAGAACGAGCCGCAACGCCTGCGTCCCGAAGCGCGGCGAAATGAGGTCGCGGCCTTCATCCGTCAGGGTCTTCAGGATCTCGCCGTCTCGCGCGAAAAGAAAGCCGTAAGCTGGGGCGTTCCCGTTCCCGGCGACGACAATCACGTGATGTACGTCTGGCTCGACGCGCTTTCCAACTACGTCACCGCACTCGGCTGGGGCAACGACGCGCGTTCGGGATTCGAGAAATTCTGGCCGTCGGCGCATCACTTGGTCGGCAAGGACATTCTCCGTTTTCACACGATCTACTGGTGGTCGTTTCTGCTGGCGGCGGGAATCGAATTGCCGCAGATGGTTTACGCCCACGGAATGTGGCTCGATGCGGACGGCCGCAAGATGGGCAAGACGCTCGGGAACATCGTCAGTCTCGACGTTCTCAAGAGGCATTTTCAGACCGATGCGATCCGTTATTTCGTCTTGCGCGAGATGGTCTTCGGACAGGACGGGAATTTCGGCTATGAGAATCTGATCGACCGTTCAACGGCCGACCTCGCCAACGGGCTCGGCAATCTTTCGTCACGGACGCTCTCGATGATCACGAAGTACCGCGACGGGAAGGTTCCGTCCGGCTCGATCAGCGATGCGAATTATCTTTACGCGAAACGCATCGGACTCGCGACGGACGATCAGGAACTCGCGACGGTTCTCGCACACGCGCGCGACGAATACCTCAGGCGCTTCGACAATTTCGAGTTTTCGCACGCGCTTGAAGCGCTCTGGGCCGTGATCGCGCGGATCGACAAGATGATCACGGATTCGAAGCCCTGGGAGCTGATCAAAGACCCGAATCAGACGGAGTCTTTGAGCGCCGTCTTGTACCGCTCGACCGAAACGCTTCGCTGGCTGTGCGTCCTGCTCTTTCCGGTGATCCCCGAAGCGGCGCGCAGCATTTATCGGCAGATCGGTCTTGAAGGCGATCTTGCAGCGATGAATCCGGAAGATCTCAAATGGGGCGGACTCGTGCCCGGAACCGCGATCGGCGAGACGCTTCCGGTGTTTCCGCGCCTTGATAAGCAAAAGATTATGAGTGAAATTCAAGAACAGAAGATTGAAACTGCCGCACCGGCCGAACCGGTTGCCGCCGAAGCCGTCGTCGAGGAGAACTTCATCACCATCGACGATTTTCTCAAGGTCGAACTCAAGATCGGCGAGGTTCTGGTTTGCGAACGCATCCCGAACGCCGACAAGCTTCTGCGCTTTGAGATCGACCTCGGCGAAGAAAAGCCGCGCCAGATCCTGGCCGGTTTGGCGGAGTATTACGAACCCGAAAAACTGATCGGCCGCAAGGTCGTCGTCGTGGCAAATCTCAAGCCGCGGAAGATGCGCGGCTTCGAGTCGCAGGGAATGATCTGCGCCGCTTCGCTTGACGGTGACGACACCGCGCCGGCGATGGCGACGTTCGTTGAAGACGTGAAGAACGGCGCGCGGCTAAAATAGAAACGATGGCAGGTCGATTTGTTCACATTTTTGCGATATTCGCGCTCTTTGTCTTTTGGGGCCAGGCGACGGCCCAGAGGACACGGCCGAAACCGGCGCCGACGCCACGTTTGTCCAGAAAGAGCAAGCCGGTTGAACCGGAGATCGACTCCAAGACTCGATTTCATCAGGAGCTTGTTCGAATACAGCTTGAAGAAGACGAAAACTGGCGCGAGTTCGAGTTTCCAGATTTCAATTTCAAGGCATCATTCCCGAGGACTCCGGCACAGAATTCCGAAACCTTCGTTGACGAAGTCTTCGGGACCACAAAGCTTGAGATTTTCCTCGGACTTGGCGACAGTACGGCATTCGGCATCGGACATATGAAACTGCCGTACGCCGTAACGGACCCGGAAGCGATGACGGCGATCTATCGGGAGACGGCCGACGCGTTTCTCGAGGACGGGGAATTCAAGGTTCGGGAAACGGCCGATGTAGAGGTCGGCGGCGGACCCGCTCTCAAATTGACCGGCAAGACCGGCGAGAAGTTTCAGGACGAGTTCGTGATGCACGTCTTTCTGGTCAAGCGAGACGTGTATTTCTCGATCGTCGTCGATAACTCGGTCGCCGATTTGGAAAACCCGAAGGACAAAGGCGAGTTTGAGAAACTGGCGGCAAAATTTCTGGATTCCTTCAGCGTGATTGCAAAACCGGAACCCGAGATCGAGGCGCCGGTGCCTCCGGTTTTTCGATCGACACTCGTTGAATCGGTTTTTCGGAGCGAGTTTTTCCGGTTCACGATCGACATCCCGAAGTCTTGGCATCGTATTTCACGCGATGAAGCGGCGCGATTGCTCGAGGTTAGACGTGGCGTTGTCAATCGAAACGCCGGCTCCAAACTGGTGGTTCCGAAGACCGAGAACCCGAATCTGCTGACCTTTACGTTGAAACCGGTCGGGCTCGATTCGAACTCGTCGCTGGAGTGCAACCTTTCGAAGCTGTCCGGACGAAACGCGACGGCGTATCAGTCTGCAATGCTGGTTTATACAGGATTCTCGAAGCTCGGCTTCTACAATATGCCGAACAAACCGGTTCGCGAAATGATCGGTGGAGTCGAGTTCATCCGGCTCGAGGGAACTGCCGATTTGGCTGGAACGAGATACAGGCAAAAGATCTATTTTCTGGCTCGCAACGGCTACACTCTCGCGTTCACTCTGACGGCTTTCAGCGACGATGATGAAAACGAACTGATTGAAGCGTTCAAGACGATCAGATTCGAAACGAAATAGATGCTCGTAGATTCACACTGCCACATCGACGGCGAGCAGTTTGATGCCGACCGGAACGAAGTGATCGAGCGGGCGCTCGGCGCCGGTGTCGTGGCAATGCTCAACATCGGGTCCGGAAGTCCGAAGGGCGATTCGTTTGAAAAAACGGTCTCGCTTGCGAAGGAATTCGATTTTGTTTACGCCGCGGTCGGGATTCATCCGCACGACGCGGTCGAGTATGATGAAAGCGTCGAGCGGCGTTTGATCGATCTGACGCGTTCAAGTTCGAAGGTCATCGCCTGGGGCGAGATCGGGCTCGACTTCTATTACGATCACAGCCCGCGCGATGTACAGATCGAGGTTTTTCGGCGCCAGATCCGCGTCGCGAATGAGATCGGGCTCCCGATCATCGTCCATAGCCGGGACGCGAACGACGAAACCGTCGGGATAATCCGTGACGAATGTTCGAATGACGGATTTCGCGGCGGAGTGATGCATTGTTTCGGCGGGACGGCGGCGATGGCCGAAGCGCTGATACCGCTTGGATTTATGATATCGTTTGCGGGAAACGTGACCTTCAAGAAGGCCGACGATCTGCGAGATGCGGCCCGGGCCGTTCCGCTCGAACGGCTCTTGATCGAAACCGACTGCCCGTATCTCGCGCCGGTCCCGATGCGCGGAAAGCGCAACGAACCGGCATTCGTCGCTCACACGGCTGAGTTCCTCGGCGAATTCTACGGCGTCGGCGGGGAAGAGTTGGCCCGCCGAACAACTGACAACTTCTACCGGTTTTTCAGACTGAGAACGGAGAAATGGAAACTGAGAGCTGAGAAATGAGAAATGAGAACTGAGAACTGAGAACTGAGAACTGAGAGGTGAGAACTGAGAGCTGGAAGCTGAGAACTGAGAACTGAGAACGGAGAACTGGAAACTGAGAGCTGAGAGCTGAGAGCTGAGAACTGAGAACTGAGAACGGAGAACTGGAAACTGAGAAATGAGAACGGAGAACTGAGAACGGAGAACTGGAAACTGAGAACCGAGAGATGAGAACGGAGAACTGAGAACGGAGAGCTGAGAACGGAGAACACGACTCACCGCTCACCGCTCACCGCTCACCGCTCACTGCTCACCGCTCACTGCTCACCGCTCACCGCTCACCGCTCACAGCTCACTGCTCACCGCTCACTGACAAAAGACTTATGGCAAAAGAAAATTCATTCGACATTGTTTCAAAAACGGACTACGCAGAAGTTACAAACGCGATCAACCAAACTACGAAAGAGGTCTCGCAGCGCTTCGACTTCAAGGGCAGCAAGGCAACCGTCGAACTCGTCGCGAAAGACCTCGTTCTTTCGGCCGAAGACGAAACGCGTCTGCGGAATATGAACGACATCTTTCAGGGCAAGCTCGTCAAGCGCGGGATTTCGCTCAAGGCGCTCGATTATCAGAAGATCGAGCCGGCCGCCGGCGGAACCGTTCGGCAAACGGTGAAGATCCAGCAGGGAATTCCGACCGAAAAGGCGAAAGAGATCGTCAAATTCATCAAGGACGAGAAGATCAAGGTGCAGGCGTCGATTCAGGGCGAGACCGTTCGGATCTCCGGAAAAGACCGCGACACGCTTCAGGATGTCATCGCCAAACTGAAGGCGAAGGATTTTGGGATCGATATGACCTTCGATAATTATCGGAGCAACTGATGCGGCGCAGTTCGCTGATCGTCATTTCATTGATCTTCGCCGCGTGTGTGGCACCCGTGCGGTTTGAAGGCACGTCGATGATGCCGACAATTAAGGACGGCGATCGGCTTTTCATCGATACGAACTTCGGAGAACTCGCCCGCGGCGATATCGTGATGCATCGGTTTCCGCCGAATCCGGCAAAGTTCTACATCAAACGCATAGTCGGGCTTCCGGGCGAACGAATCGAGATCAGAAACGGCGCGGTCTCGATAAACGGGAGCCGGATTGATGAGTCTTACGTCGATCCGCAACATAATAGTGGAAAGCATTCGGACGTCGATCTCATCATTGAACCCGGCCATTATTTCGTGCTTGGCGACAATCGCGACAACTCGAGCGATTCACGTTCGTGGGGGGCGGTCGAGCGTTCGCTTATCGTCGGAAAATATCGATTGACGTACAAGTCGTCGCCGAACTAGAATTTCGGAAAACTTCAGATTCGTGAGGTCCTCGAAAATGCCCGATAATGTACTCGCGTTCAGCAAACTACCGTCCGAACTTCAGGCCAGGCTGATTGAACTTCAGACGCCGTCGCCGGATCGTTTCGTATTTCTGAAAACGCCGTCGATCCTGAATTATCTCGCGATCGCCGCCGGAATCGGCTGGGTCGCGTATATGTTCACCGCGACCGCTGATTATCTTTGGGAAAACTGGATGATCGGGGTCTTTACCGCGGTGACGTTGATCCTCATAACGCTCGCGCTCTGGTCGCTATCGACGATCGTCCGTGCGTTCTCCGGAAAAACCCGCGACGGTTGGGTGTTCACGCGCGACGAATGCGTAAGTTATCGGGGCGACCGGATCGGTTTTCGGAGTCTGAAAGAGCTTGAGAGTTTTCAGTTCCTGGAACATATCAATACGATCGAGATCTGGATCGGCGACGTCGTCGAAAAGATCAAGGTCCGGGATGCGTCCGAAGCGGTAAAACTCGACTCCGTTTTTCTCGACTGGCAGAATAGTTCCGGCGAGCCGTTCTTGACTCCTTGCAGGAAGGCGGAAATGCTTTTCAATCCGCTTGCGAGAAGAACAGTGACCGTCGGGTTGCTGCTTGGATTCGTGCTTTTGGCGGCCGGACTCAGTTATTCGGCGACGCGTTTGAACCGAAGTTACGACGACGATCAGTCCTGGAAGCGTTCGGAAAACGGTGAGACCGTTGCCGATGTCGTCGCCTACAAGACGCGCCATCCGAACGGCAACCATCTCGCCGACGCCGACCGGAAGATCGCCGAGCTGATCGTCCGCGCCAAAGAGGATTACACGAAGAACATCAAAGCGTCGGCAAATCAGGCGGCCGTCGCGGCTCTGTCCCGGCTGCTCGACGAAATGAACTCGAATCCCGATCGTAAGGTCTATGTGAAGTTCACGGAGGTGCGCGAACTTGACGATGCGGTCGTCAAGAAGATGAAGTCCAATACCGGACTTTCGATCAGTTCGTACGACTTCACAATTCCGACGACCGCTCTGCAATACCGCCGAGAGAAGATCCTGAACGATGTCAGCGTGCTCTTTCTTCCCGCGACGCGGAGCGCTTCGGTAAACTTCGAACTCGCCGACGACCCGCCGCCCGGAACTCCGGTCGTCGAGATCCGGTCGGTGATGAAATCGATCGAGTTCTTTTACCGCTACGACTGGTGGTCCGGGGGATCATCGACGACTTATTACAATCCCGGAGCGAAATTCGAGTTCGATTTTGAGCTGCGGCCGTCGGACACGTCGAAAGCGTTCAAAACGCAGTACGTTTCGCAGTTCACTCGCGGATTGAACACGGGACTGATCGATCAGCGCGACGCCGCGAACTACAGTTTTGACAAACTTTTCTTCAGTTCGGTCTCAGAAGACTTCGCGAAGTTTCTGCAACGCGAATTCGGCTTTATCGAATGAAGATGGCAAAATAATAAGCTGTACGATGCAGACGTTTTCACCAATTCGCGAAAAACTGAACCCGCCGACCGCGGCGAAGCAGATCTTCGGATTGATCAAGGCCGAAATGGCGCTTGTCGAGGCGGAGTTTGAACGCCAGGCGAGTTCGAACATTCAGGTCATCAATTATCTCGGCGATTATCTGCGAGCGTCGGGCGGCAAGCGACTGCGGCCCGCGCTGCTTTTGCTTTCGAACCTCGCAAGCGGCGGAACGGCATCGAGCGAAAGCGTTATCCGTCTGGCGACGGTGATGGAAATGCTGCATACCGCGACGCTCGTTCACGACGACATCATCGACAATGCGGTGACGCGCCGCAACCGCGTTTCGGTCAACGCGCGTTTCGGAAATCAGTCGGCGGTGCTGATGGGCGACTGGCTCTATATGTCGGCGTTCGAAACGTCGCTCAAGGAACGGAGCCTCGAAATTCTCGACATTCTGACCCGTTTGACGCGAAAGATGACCGAGGGCGAGTTGATCCAGTTGACCGTACTCGGCCGCTCGGACATTACCGAAGCCGAGTATTTCGACGTTTTGCAGCGCAAGACGGCGTTCCTGTTCTCAGCCTGCTGCGAGATCGGCGCGATCCTTGGCGGCGCATCAAAGCAATCTCAGACGGCACTCCGCGACTACGGAATGAACCTCGGAACGGCGTTTCAGCTTGCCGACGACGTGCTTGATTTCACGGCCGACGAAGAGATTCTCGGCAAGGCGGCCGGCGCCGACCTCCTCGAAGGGAAGTTGACCTTGCCGCTGATTCTGCTCGTCCAAAAGCATCCGCGCGTGAGGCCCGAACTCGACAAAATAATGTACGACGGTGAGTACGACGGAGAATCCAGGTCGCGTCTTTTGGAGTCGCTCGAGCAGTTCGGGACGATCGAGGAGACACGTCAGCGGGCCTACGGTTACGCCGGCGAGGCCCGGAAAAATCTTGCAGTTTTGGGCAAAAGCGAGTATTGTTTAGCGTTGGAGAACATCCCCGAGTTCATGATCGAACGCAATAAGTGACAACGGTCCCTGCATTCACCGAAATTATGTTAGACGAGAATCTGATCGCCACGCTCGAGCAAAGCCTGCGGCAAACGCGGAACGCCCAGAACCGTTTGCTTGTGCGCCTGCGCGAAGTCGAATCCGAAGCGCACCGGTTGCGTCAGGAGATCGAAGCGCTCGAGAACAGCGCGGCGCAGACTGAACAGGCGATCTACAGTCTTTTGGCGACGATGGGCTCTGGAAATATCACCTGGAACATTCCGAAGAACTTGAAGCTTGAAGACGATTTCGATCAGCAGTCGAACGAAATGACGCATCGGCGTTCGAATCTGCCGAAGAACAACCAGATCCCGACGCAGTATCCGTCCACGAACAGCAACAACAATCCGGTGTCGTATATGAACAACAACAGCCGGAACATTCCTTCGATCAGCCCGACCGTCGAACCGATCAGCAATCGCTTCGCCGACCGGACGATCACGCAGGCCTGTACGCTGCTGTTGCGTGAGCACGGGCGTCCGCTCCACGTCAACGAACTCTACAATATGCTCGTCGCGGGCGGTCTGCCGTTCACCGGCAACAACCCGACGATCTCGATCGCCGTCTCGCTCAACCGCAACCGCCGTTTTCGCAAGGTCGCTCCGGGAACCTTCGATCTTGTGATGCGCGACGCGTCGCAAGCCGCATCTTAAGTTTGCAGGAATATCTTTTCGCATACGGAACTCTGAATCCGGATCTTGCCCCGCCGGAGATCGCGGACATCGTCGCGCGCTTTGAATTCGTCCGATCGGGAACCGTACGCGGACTCCTTTTCGATCTTGGCCCGTACCGCGGCGCCGTGCCCGACGCGGAGTCTGACAGGCGAATCTGTGGAAATCTGTACCGTGTCGCCGGTCTGGAATCGGTCATTGACCGTTTGGATGAATACGAAGGCTTTAGGGCCGGCGATCCGGACCGAAGTCTTTTTGTGCGGAGCGAAGTGACGGTGGAGCTTGCCGAACGGAGCGTCGATGCACAGATCTACGTCTACAACGGCGACATATCGGATCTTGAACCGGTGAATTAGCGAGGTTCGTCAAATGTTTGCACATCGTGTCCTGCTTCTGATCGCGATTCTGTTTTTTGCCGGATGCGCGGCCGCCCCGATCGAGCAGCCGTCGATGCCCGCCGCAGATGTTCCGCCAAAATATGCCGCGCTCAGGAGCCGGCTTGAAACGTTTTTTGTTCGAATGGGCAAGCCGCAACCGGGCGACTGGTTGTCTTCCTTCCCCGAAAACGGACAGACGTTCGAGGAATACATTCGCTCCTCGCCGACAACTCCGACTGCCGACCGAAATACGATCTATGTCAAGCCGCTCGGAGAATTCGCGTCCGGCGAATTGAAAGCGGTCAAAAGCGCCGCCGGATTTCTCGGCGTTTTCTACGGGTTGCGTGTCACGGTTCTGCCCGCCGAGAACTTCCGATTCCCTTTGTCACCTTCCGACCAACGCGTTAGCAGCCAAACCGGGAAACGGCAGATACGATCCGGTTTCATCTTGAGCGAGATTCTAAAGCCAGCGTTGCCGGACGATGCCGCCGCCCTGATCGCTTTTACAACGGAAGACCTGTACCCGGATGAATCGATGAATTTTATTTTTGGCCAGGCGAGTCTGGTAGACCGCGTCGGAGTCTGGTCGTTGAGTCGATTGAAGGACAAGAAACCGGCTACTTTCCTCGAGCGCACGTTGAAGGTCGGCGTTCACGAAACGGGACATATGTTCTCGATCGCTCACTGCACCAAGTATGAGTGCGTTATGAGCGGTTCGAACCATCTTCCGGAGCGCGATTGGCTCCCGCTCGACGCGTGCCCGGAGTGTACGGCGAAGATCTGCTGGATGAATGATTGCGATCCCGCGTCGCGATTCGCGAAGCTCGCGGAAACGGCCCGTGGTTTCGGGCTTGAAAAGGAGGGAAGTTCGTTCGAGCAGAAAAGGCTGGCAGTCATTTCGGATTGAGCAGACTCGGTTCTAACACAGTTGAACACGGATAGATCGGATGCGAGAGAATGATTCGAACCCCGCGCTTCCGGAGATCCTTTTCTATCGATTGCTACAAATCCGCTCCATCCCGTTAATCTGTGTTCATCCGTGGAGGGAAAGCGATTTGCTTCCTTCACGTCAGTTTTTCAAATCTCCCGAATCCGAGATCTCGAATGCGAATCGCCAATCAGCAATGGAGTTTTCGACCGCGAAATGACGCGAAAAAACGGGAAACCATCGACTCGGTCACGGCTGATCCCGTGTTCACTCGCTGACCGGCAATAGCTTGTAAGTCAGCACTCGCATCGATTCCTGGAGGAAGAGCGCAAACTCACCGCGCGAAAGCACACGGTTTTCGGTATCCTTTTCTTCGAAATTTACGGGAATCGCATCGTCGCCGAAAACTCCTTTCCAAATGCTGATAAGTTCGCCGCGGCGAATAACATCTCGGCCCTTGAATTCGTTCTTTTCGTCAAAAAGCGAGACCTGGTGGTCACGAACAAGGATCTTGATCGATTCGACGTAAGCGGCATTCGGGTCGGCAAATTCGAATCGGTCCTCGATAGTCACGCGCCGCGGATTCATAGGCCTGTATACATTTGCCGGGTCGACCTTGGCGATCGCGGCCTGCTTTCTAAGCAGGTCGAGGGTGAGGCGCAGCGAATGGGCAAAGTCACCGAGCGGCATTGGAAGATCAGGATAAAAATTCCGGTCGCCGTAACCGAAAGTGATACGGTAGTTCTCCGTCAGATCTAGAATAGCTTCATAGTAGGGCGATTCTTTCGAGACGTCTTTGAAATCATCGATGTTCCGGGCGACGAAATACCGTTCGTTCGGCGCAAGCGGAATAAAACTGTAACTCAAGACCCCGGTGATCCGCGCCGGGCGGTTGTCGCATAAGGTCGGCGCAAAACGCGCCTTCAAGGCCGCTTCCACCGTTACTCCGTGAAGTGCCCGAGGACCGTCGATGGTTTTTACCTCCGTTACACGCCCGGTCTCGTCGATCCAGACCGTGACATCGACCGCCCCGCCGATCTTCGCGGAACGCGCTTCCGACGGGTATTTCGGAGCGGGCATCGATTCGACCTTTCCAATCTCCAAACGTGTGCATTTTGTCGACGCTTCGGCCCGCAGAACCTGCGACGCGGTCTCGACCTTTTCCTTTTTCTGCGCACTCGCACCAAGCGGCGCGAAACCGACGGCGACAAATAAGAATATAATCAATCTCTTCATACATTAGTCGGCAACGATCATCGTGCCCGTTCCCTCATCGGTAAAGACTTCCGAAAGCAACGCATTTCTCTCGGATCCGCTGATGATGTGCGCCGATTTCACACCGCTTTCGACGAGTTTGATCAGGCTCTGGAGTTTCGGGATCATTCCGCCCGTCGCCGTGCCCGAGTCGATCATCGACCGCGCCTCGCTCACCGTCACGCGGGAGATCTTGGTCGAAGGATCCTTCGGATCGAGAAAGATACCGTCGACATCGGAAAGCAAAACGAGCTTCTCGGCGCCGAGTTGGACGGCGATCTCGGCGGCGATCGTATCGGCGTTGATATTGAAAACGCGGCCTTCGGAGTCGGCGCCGAGAGATGATACAACCGGCAGATAGTCGTGATCGAGAAGCAGTTTCAGAAGATGCGTGTTGATCTCGAGAACATCGCCGACGTTGCCGAAATCGACCGTCGTTGTCAGTCCGGTCTGCTTGTCGAGGATCTCTTTCGGCGGTCGTTTCTCGGCGTGTACGATGTTGCCGTCAACGCCGGAAAGGCCGACCGCATTGGTTCCGCGAAAGCGCAGAGCCGAAAGGATGTCAGTGTTGATCTTCCCGGCAAATATCATTTTCGCGAGTTCGAGAGTGTCGTCGTCGGTGACGCGGCGGCCCTGGATGACCGTTTGCGCGACGCCGAGTTTCGCGGCGAGTTCTGTCAATTGCTTGCCGCCGCCGTGAATCACGCAAACCCTGATGCCGACCTGATGGAGCAGCGCAAGTTCTTCGGCGAGAGATTCGAGATTCTCGCGGTTTTCGGTGACCTTGCCCGAAAATTTGACCACGAACGTTGTTCCTTTGAACCTTTGAATGTAGGGAAGCGCCTCGCGCAAAAGGTCTAGTCGTTTTTGGAACATATTATTTTACCAACATCGAAAGTATCGCCTTCTGAACGTGAAGCCGATTTTCGGCCTCGTCGATAACCGTCGACCGCGGCGAGTCGATGACGGCATCGGTCACGACAACGTTCCGCCGGACGGGCAGGCAATGCATAAAGATCGCATTGTTGGTCCGCTCCATCTTCGCCTCGTCGACGATCCAATGTTCGCGATAAGCGGCGCGTTCGCGGACATCGCCTTCAGCGTCGCCGTAATGCCGAAAGCTTCCCCAGCTTTTCGCGTAAACCACGTCAACTCCCTCAAACGCAGCATTTACGTCATTGACGATCTCGATGCTTCCGCCGTTCTCGCGCGTTTGATTTTCGATCTCGCCGATCAGTTCGCCATCAAGTTCATAACCTTTTGGATGCGCGATGCGAAGGTCGTGGCCGAACTGCGCCGCCGCGAGCGCGAAACTGTTCGGGACCGCCATCGGCAAAGGCTTCGGATGAAACGCCCACGTCAGGAGAACCTTTTTCCTTTTCACGCCGAAGTTCTCGCGGATCGTCATCATATCGGCAAGTGCCTGACACGGGTGATGCATCGCCGACTCGAGATTTATCACCGGTTTTGACGCATATCGGGTGAAAGCACCAAGTATCGGATCGACGCGCTCCTCGGTCCAATTCTTGAGATGGGCGAACGTGCGCACACCGACCGCCGACACGTACCTCTCGACGACGCGAACAAACTCCGAAAGGTGTTCCGTCTTGTCGGCGTCCATTACGACGCCGTCGCGATGTTCGAGCGTCCAACTCGTGCCGCCCGGTTCAAGCGTCACGGAATTTCCGCCGAGTTCGAAGATGCCGACCTGCATCGACGCGCGCGTCCTGAGGCTCGGGTTGAAAAAGACGAGCGCGACCGATTTGCCGTCGAGCGGTTTGACCGAACTTTGTCCGTGTTTGAAGCGCAAGGCCGACTCGACGAGCGCGTCGAGTTCGGCTCGCGAAAAATCAGAGGTTTTGAGAAAGTTGTTCATTCTGCGATAGTTACGCCGCTGCGTTTGATTCCTGACCGGTAAATGTTGAATTCAATTCCGCTCTTCGAATAAACCCCGCGCATTGCGTCGGCGACGTCGGAAGCGGCCACCTCGGACGCCGAGAGCATAAAAACGCTCGGCCCTGACCCCGAAATTCCGCCGCCGAGCGCGCCTGCCATCAAGCTCTTGAATTTGAGATCGTCGAAATGCGGGATCAGCGCTTTGCGGTAGGGTTCGGCGACAAAGTCCTCGAGAGAGCGCCCGATGAGCGCGTAATCGCCTTTCGCGAGGCCGGCGACCAATGCACCGACATTTCCCCATTGCCGCACCGCGGTCGCGAGCGGAACCTCTTGTTTCATTACGGCCCGGGCGTCCGCGGTTTTGATCTCGATCTGCGGATGAATCACCGTCACGAACAGCTCAGGAAAGTCGAGCGCGATCACGTCGGCGACTGGCTCCGTCGCGCGGACGAGCGTGAAGCCCCCGAAAATACAGGCCGAAACGTTGTCCGCGATGCGCGATCCGCAAGCGGTGAACTCACCGTCACGGGCGAATTCGACGAGTTGATTCTTGGTAAATCGTTCGCCCAGCAGATGGTTTGCAGCAACCGCCGCGCCGGCCGCGCTCGCCGCGCTTGAACCGATTCCGCTTCCGGGCTTGATATGTTTTGTGATCTCGGCGACGAATCCGACATCTGCGCAGGCCGCTTTGGCCATCGACATCAGAACGGTCCCGACGACGTTTCGTTCGGGCTCGACGGGCAGACCGAAACCGTCATTATGAACGATCCGAACGCCCGGCTGATCGGAGATACGAAGCGTTATCTCGTCGAACGGTTCGCCGAGCGCGAACCCGAGGCAATCGAATCCGCACACGACATTGGCGACCGTCGCCGGAGCTCGAACCGTAATTTCATTCATAGTTTCGCATTTTTTTTCACGGTTGTTTTTGCCACGCGGATACTTTTGCCGTGCGGCCAATTCGGCCACGAATCGCATGGATCTCACGAATTCGATCGCGTGTTGCCGGCGTTCATTGGATCAAGGTTGCTTTCCAAAGTTCCGCGATCTATTTTGCCCACGAATCGCACGGATCTCACGAATACGACGAATCGCGTTCTGATGTCGATCGAACTGCAAGTTCATTCATAGTTTCGCGATTTCGATAACATTTATTATCATTGGTAAAGGACTTGGAAGTTACTCAAAAAGCAAGCCTTCCGTCGCGTTTTACCCGATAATGCAATACTTTAGCACAAACCGAAAATCGCCTCACGCGTCGTTCCGCGAAGCGACGCTCAACGGGCAGCCCGATGATCGCGGTCTTTACTTTCCGGAGCGCATCCCGAAACTGAGTGACGACTTTTGGAGCCGTTTCGGAGCGATGGACAAGGCATCGGTCGCGTTCGAAGTGATCCGCCCGTTCGTCGCCGGCGAGATCGCCGACGAACGCCTGTTTGAGATCTGTTCGGAAACGGTGAGTTTCGATTTTCCGCTGGTGCGCATCGATGAACGGATATCGACGCTCGAACTGTTTCACGGCGCGACGCACGCGTTCAAAGACGTCGGAGCGCGATTTATGAGCCGTTGCCTTCGGGAGTTTTCGGGACAGACGACCGGCAAAACGGTCGTCGTCGTCGCGACTTCGGGAGACACGGGCGGCGCGGTCGCGAACGGTTTTTACGGGGTCGACGGCGTCGAGGTCGTGATTCTTTTTCCGAAAGGCAAGGTTTCGCGCGTCCAGGAACTTCAGTTGACGACGCTCGGGCAAAACATTCACGCGTTTGAAGTTACGGGCGATTTCGACGCTTGTCAGAAACTTGCGAAAACCGCGCTCGCCGACGCCGATCTGAAGCGGGAAGTGTTTCTGACGTCCGCCAATTCGATCAACGTCGCGCGCTGGCTGCCGCAGCAGTTCTACTATTTTTACGCCCATCGCCAATGGCTCGAATCGGGCCGGACCGAACCGCCTGTGATAAGCGTCCCGAGCGGGAATTTCGGGAATATCTGCGCCGGCATTCTGGCCCACATTTCCGGACTTCCGGCGGCGAAATTCATCGCCGCCTGCAATGCAAACGACGTCGTGCCGCGGTTTCTAGAGACCGGAGAAATGATAGAAAAGACCGCCGTCGCGACGCTCTCGAATGCGATGGACGTCGCGAATCCTTCGAACTTCGTCCGCATTCTCGAAATGTTCGATCGGGATTACGTTCGTTTGAAAGACCTGTTGGTCTCGGTCAGCGTTTCGGACGATCAGACGCGGGCGACGATGCTCGATGTGTACAAGCGATTCGGATACGTTCTCGATCCGCACGGCGCCGTCGGATTCCGGGCGCTGGAGGATTATCTTTCCGCGACCGAGGGCGCGGGATACTTTCTCGAAACGGCGCATCCGGTGAAATTCGATTCCGTGCTTGAGATCACCGGAACGTTCGGGACGATTCCCGATTCGGTCGCCGAACTTGAATCGCGACCGAAGAAAAGCACCGAAATCGGAGTCGACTACGAAGATTTGAAATCGATATTGCGCAACCTGATCTGAAGCGATCAACCACATAACTTCTATGAAAGTTCTCAAATTTGGCGGTTCCTCGGTTGGAAGCGCGGAAAACATCGAAAAAGTCATCGCGATCGCGCGTGCGGCGTCGGCGATCGAGCCGTGCATTCTCGTGCTTTCGGCGATGCAGGGAACGACCGACGCATTGATCGATTCGGCAAAGCTCGCCGAGGCCGGCGACGAGATGTTTCGGGTAAAACTGCGCGAGATCGAATCCAAGCACACCGAAGCAACACGCGCGCTGCTCGGCGCAAATTCGCAGGACGGCGTCTACGATTTCATCGAGAACCGGTTTCACGAACTGCGCAGCATATGCGAAGGCGTCTTTATGCTTCGCGAACTGACCGCACGGACGCTCGACCGCGTCGTCAGCTTCGGCGAGATCCTGTCGACGAAGATCGTTTCCGCAAAACTCACCTGCGACGGCGTCGAAAACCTCTGGAAGGATTCGCGCCAACTGATCCGGACCGACTCGAACTACGGATTCGCGGCGGTTGATTTCGAAACGACGAACGATCTGATCCAAACCGAAATCCGCAATCCCAAATCCCCAATCCCAAATCTCGTCGTTTTTCCCGGATTCATCGCTTCCGACGCCGAAGGTCTGACGACGACGCTCGGCCGCGGCGGTTCGGATTATACCGGGGCGATTATCGCCGCCGCGCTCGACGCGAGCGTGCTTGAGATCTGGACGGACGTTTCCGGAATGATGACGGCCGACCCGCGGATCGTCAAAAACATACGCAAGAATCTCGCACATCACTTATCGCGAGGCGATGGAATTGTCGCATTTCGGAGCCAAGGTGCTCTATCCGCCGACGATCCAGCCGGTTCTCAAAAAGAACATCCCGGTTTTTATCAAGAACACGTTTGCGCCCGATGATTACGGGACTCTGATCGAATCCGTAGTTGACGACGAAACCGATATCATCCGCGGAATTTCAAGCATCGACAAGATCTCGGTCGTGAATCTCGAGGGAAGCGGGATGGTCGGAATCCCCGGATTTTCGAAGCGTCTTTTTGACGCGCTGTCGCGTGCACAGATCAACGTCATCCTGATCACGCAGAGTTCGTCGGAGCATTCGATCTGCGTCGCGATCGAGGACAAATTCGGCGCGCTCGCCAAGACGGCCGTCGACAGGGAATTTGAATACGAGATCGCGGTCGGCAAGATCGACCCTTTGCGCGTCGAGAACGGTTTTTCGATCCTCGCGCTCGTCGGCGACAATATGAAGGCGCACACCGGAATTTCGGGCAAAATGTTCGCCGCGCTCGGACACAACGGCATCAACATCTCCGCAATCGCGCAGGGGTCGTCGGAGCGCAACATTTCGGCGATCATTCGTTCGGAAGACGTCAAAAAGGCCGTCAACACGCTTCACGAGGAGTTTTTCTCGGACGGCAAGAAACAGATCAACCTTTTCATCGCCGGCGTCGGGACGGTCGGCAAACGGCTTCTCGCGCAACTTGCGCAGCAGGCGGATTATCTGAGCGAGGATCTCAATCTGAACGTTCGCGTCGTCGGTCTCGCGAACAGCAAGCGGTTTGTGTACTCGGAAGATGGCGTTTCGGCCGGCGATCTGGCGTCGGGCGTTGAATATGATTCGAGCGGGACCGAACTCGCAGGCCTGATAACCGAAAAGAATCTGCGCAATTCGGTCTTCGTCGACGTTACCGCGAACGACGCGATCATCGCCAATTATCCGAAACTGCTCGAACGGTCGGTCGCCATTATCGCCTGCAACAAGGTTGCGGCCTCGGGCGAATACGCGAACTACAAGCGTCTGAAAGACCTCGCGCGCGAGTACGACACGCCGTTTCTGTTCGAGACGAACGTCGGCGCGGGATTGCCTATCATCAATACGCTCAATGATTTGACCCGGAGCGGCGATCGCGTGAACCGCATCGAGGCGGTCCTTTCGGGAACGCTCAACTTCGTTTTCAACAATTACGACGGAACGAATTCGTTCGCGTCGATCGTTCGCCAGGCGCAGGACGAAGGCTATACTGAGCCCGATCCGCGGCTCGATCTGAGCGGAACGGACGTTGCCCGAAAGATCCTGATTCTGGCGCGCGAGGCGGGCCATCCGCTCGAGATGGGTGATATTTCGAACGCCGGATTTTTGCCCGAATCCTGCACGAAGGGAAGCGTCGATAACTTTTACAAGGCGTTGGCCGACGAGGAATCGTACTTTCTCGATCTTCTCGAATCGGCGCGCGAGGAAGGCTTGAAATTGAAATACATCGCCAAATTCGAAGATGGCAAGGCATCGGTCGGACTCGAGCGCATCGGACCGGAACATAATTTCGCGAATCTTTCCGGCAAAGACAATGCCGTGCTTTTCTACACGAACCGCTACGCCGATCTGCCGCTAGTCGTCAAAGGCGCCGGCGCCGGCGCCGACGTCACCGCCGCCGGTGTTTTTGCAGACGTGATTCGCGCGGCGCGAAGATAGGGAATCGTTCGGTTTTTCAGCCCTCGGCAACTGCCGAGTTGGTCGATTCGGTCGACTCTAGTCAGGAACGCTTTCCGACCACGGCCTCGATGAGCCTGCATTATGCAACCGCCGTCCAATCGGGCTGATGCCGTACGGCGCGCCCAAGAAACACTAGTTGAGCGTCTGGCGAAGAACATTGGCTGGTTTGAAGGCTGTTTGATTGAAGAATGGCGCTCAGCGGCGATTTTCGCGGTTTTCAGCCCTCGTAGAGGGCGACGGCGTGTAGCCACGGGCGACAGCCCGTGGTGAGCCGCCGTTCGTTTTGAGCCCTCGGAGAGGGCGACAGAATGTGAATGCCTGGTTTCACTTGGGGCCGGCAGCCGCTTCGACGAGGACTCAGAAAGAACTCAACTTGTTCTGTTCGCTTTCCAGTTCGCGCCCGGCATCACGCCTTATGCCCAAATTACGCGCCCGAGACTTCGCGTTGTTTCACGTCATTTCGCGCTCAGACTAAAACATCGGCCGTGAAGCGACGCGAATCATCCGCTCAACCAGTCGCGTAGAGACGGCAAATTTTGGCCGTGGTGCGTAAGCCCACGGAACAGGGTGGTAAAAGGGTCCGGAGTCGCGTGAGCGACGACTCATCGCATTTGGGAATGGCGATTTTCGTTTTGGATTTCGGCATCCCGCAAGAATCACACTGTCACGCAACCCGCAGGAGCTACGCGTTTACGCGTGACGCCCGATTCGGGAGGAATCACCTAACGCAACCGGAAGATCTTTGATTACGACCAATCCAAAATCGAAAATCGAAAATCCGAAATCGCTATGCCGTCGCTCCGCGACTGGTTGACTCCGGCAACTCACCTGACCGATCGCTCGTCGGAAAGGTCTTGTTGTCGAGCGCAAGCCGCGTTCACCGAGCTTGCCGCGTCAGCGGCAATTGAATCAGACACAGGCGTGAAGTAACATACGAAATGCCGAGAACGACGAAATGAAGAACATCAAATATCTAACAGTAACGTTATTGCTGACACTCAGTTTTGCCATCGTTGTGAGGTCTCAATCCCAGCCGGTTCAGCCTAATTTGACATCGGTTATTCAGACCTCCGGGGACTCGGTTGAGAACGGTATTTTCACATCAATCAATGGCAAGTTTTCGATTGCTATTCCCGCATTACCAAAGCAGACGATCGATTACGCAACGGAAAAGGCTAAAGCAAAAGGTGTAGACGTCGGAAAGCAGTTTGTGTGGCTGTTTGAAAAGACTCTGTACACGCTCTATTACAATCCCCCGTTCGATTTCGACGGTAACCCTTCGCCTCAGGTCTATGCGGACATTGAAAACGGGACTCGCAAAGGAATTCTTAACTCAAATGCCACGTTGATTTCTGAAAAACCCATCAAACTCGGTGAGTATCGCGGAACTGAGTTTCGTTACGTCATTTCCAACGGCGTTAGATATATCAACAGAATCTATCTTGTCGGTGATATGGGTTACCAAGTCGTTGGCGGATATGCCGATGAGAAAGAGGAACGAGCCGTAATTGCAGTTTTGGATTCTTTTACGCCACTGAAAAGCAAGCCATAGCAAACGGCGGCGTCAGCGGCAATTCAAAGGACTAAATCATCGGTCGCTTAATTGACGAATAGTCGCGCAGTTATGTCCGAACAATATGCGAATGCGAATCCTGGGGTGTGGAATGAATCGAAAAGCACACCGGCGATCAAGTTTTGCTTCGGATAATATCGTAATCAAAAATCGTTCAGTTCGTCGATGACCGCAGGGAAGATCTGTTGACGCAATCGGCGAAGAAACTGTTTCGTCTGAGTGATCTCATATTCGGTCTCGCGGATCGAGTTTTCGATTCCATTCAGAAGATCCAGAAGATCAGTCTGTTGTGTCTGAAGATCCCGCCGGCGTTTGACGCGCACCTCTTCAGCATTCAGGGCTCCCGCAAGGGTTCGTTCGATGTTTTCGGATCGGAGTTCTTCTTCGATCGCAACCATTCTTCGTTTGTTGCTCAACTCGCGTTCGCCGAGTTGAACCTTCAGAGTCTCAAGCGTTGAGAGTCGGGATTCACCGCGATTCAGCATTTCGAAGGCGAAAAGCAATCGCTGTTGCTTCTCGCTCAAGCGCAGTCCTTGGTTGCTCGAGAACGTCTCGGCGAAACTGCCGAGTTTCTTGTTCAGCTCGTCAAGCGATTTCGTGATCTTCGAGATATCGGTTGAGATCTTGACAACCGCCGCCTCGGCATCGGCGGTTTGACCGAATACCACTCCGACGCTGAGCAAGACAAAAACGGAAAAGGTGAACACAGACTTCATCGATTGGATCCTCCGTCGGGAAACTTATTGGTCTTTCGATTGTTCGATGCGTCAAACTATCCAACGAGTTTTCTCAACGGCCAAATACATCGACAAACAAATCAATCTCATCCCGCGTTACGCACAGAGGCGAAAGCAAGCGCAAGACGTTCGGATTGCTCGAAGTGCCCGTAATTATCTTGTGTTCCAATAACTTAGCGTGAACGGGCTTGGCATTCTCGGCAAATTCGATCCCTATCAACCCGCCTTTGCCGTGGACGGCGATGATTTGTTCGATCTCGCGGAGACGTTCGCGCAGATGGGTTTCGACCGCGACGATGTTCTCTCGCATACGGTCGTTTTCGATCGCTTCAAGCGTTGCCGTGACCGCCGCCATTGCGAGCATCCCGCCGCCGAAGGTTGTGCCGAGATCGTTGGTCTTGACCGCGCTTGAGATTCGATCGTTGACGAGACACGCGCCGACGGGAATGCCGCTGCCGAGCGATTTGGCGAGTGTGATGATGTCGGGTTCGACGCCGCCGGCGAGTTCGCTGCCTCCGAAAAACCAGTTTCCCGTGCGTCCGACGCCGGTCTGGACCTCGTCAAAGATCAGGATCATTCCGAATTCGTCGCAAACCGCGCGTAAATCGCGGAAGAAATCCGGCGCCGCTTCAATCACGCCGGCCATCGACTGGATCGGTTCGAGCATCACCGCCGCCGTCTCGTTGTCGGCAACGGCGCGGACCGATTCGATATCGCCGAAGATCGCCTCGACGTGTCCCGGCACGTTCGGCTTTCCGAGGTTGCGGTAATTTCCGAGAAACGTCGCCGAGATCGCATCGGCGGTCCGGCCGTGAAAGCCGCCGCTGAATGTGATGACTTTCTCGCGCCCGGTCGCAAAACGGGCCATACGCATCGCGTTCTCGTTCGCTTCGGTCCCGGAGTTGCAGAAAAACGCCTTCGTGAGGGAATCCGGCGCTACGGAAACGAGTTTCTCGGCCGCGACGGCGCGTGTTTCCGAATAAACCAAATTCGAGTAGAACAAAACCTTTTCGGCCTGTTCCTGCAACGCTTTGACGACCTGCGGGTGTGAATGGCCGGTCGCGCAAACGGCGTGGCCGCCGTATAGATCGAGATATTTGTCGCCCTCGCTCGTCCAGATCCAGGCACCTCGGCCGCGCGCGACGGCGATATTCATTTTGGCGTAGGTTTCGACCTGAAATCGGTCTTCGGTTTCTTTTATCGATTCGAAGTTCATTGGTTACCCGCGCCCGTTGACGAATCTGAGCGCGTCGTTGTGGTTGATCACGGCGTCCGGGTTGGTCGTCAGCGCCGTCTGGAACTTGTTGTTGAATTCTTCGTCCGCGTCCCCAAAGTTGAGCAGGATCCGCGCTTCGTGAAAGAGTCCGAGCGCTTCGGGCTCGGTCGCCGGGCGGCGGATCGAAACGGCTTCGTCGATCAGCGCGATGAGCGCGGAGATCTTTCTGAGCCAGGCGAAATGCTCGTCGTCGATAACCAGCTGGAAATAGTGGTTGACGCTCGTGATGCGCCCGTGAATCTCTTCAAAATCGAGCTTCGCCGCGTCGAGGAGAGTTTTGTGCAAACGAAGCATAGCCTTGCTCAGGTCCTTAAGAATGGCGCGTGTCTCGTCGGTCAAACGTTCGTCTCCGTTTTGATTTTCCATAGCGATTATTTTAGGTTGCGGACGCCCGAAATCAAACCCGTCGGTCGAGAAAACTGGACGGCGAATAGGAAACCGCATCCGCCAGCGATCTGAGGGTCGAAGGGTCTCGCTCGAACGCGGCGATCTCTTCGGGCGTAAGCTTGATCTTGATGGTATAGATCGCAACCGTCCCGCAGAGGACTTCCAGAAAGCACTCGCCGTTGTCTTCGCGCCAGGCGTCGAAAAAATAATGTTCGGAAGCGAGAACCTGCATTTATCACGGATTCGTGCCGATGAGTTTGAGTCCGGTCGTTTCATCCAAGCCAAACATCAGATTCATATTCTGAACCGCCTGGCCCGCGGCGCCTTTGACGAGATTGTCGATCGCCGAAAAGACAGCGATCTGACGCCCGTGCGCGTGGACCGAAATGTCGCAAAAGTTCGTGGTTTTGACCCAATTTATGTCCGGAGAACCTTCGACGATTCGAATGAACGGATTCTCGGGCTCGACTTGGGATTTGGGATTTGGGATTTCGGATTTTGGATGATAAAAATCCGCGTAGATCGCCTTGAGCTCTGCCGTCGAGATCTCTTGGCCTGCTTCGGCGTAGCACGACGCGAAAATGCCACGCGACAAGGGCAGACTGTGGGTCATAAAAACAAGTTCGTTCGCGAACTTTCCGATCGATCGCAGATGCTGCCCGATCTCGGGAACGTGCTGGTGCGTAAACGGTTTGTAAGCGTAAAAAGAAGTCATCCGCTGCGGATGGTGCGTGTTCGCCGCCGGCTTGGCGCCGGATCCGGACGAACCGGTCTTGGCGTCGACGATGATTCGACCGACCGGCAGCCCCGCCTTCACGAGCGGTGCAAGCGCGAGCAACGTCGCGGTTGCGAAGCACCCCGGATTAGCGATGTATTTCGCCTCGCGGATCGCGTTCCGATTGGTTTCCGTCAAGCCGTAGACGAAGCTATTCTGGAGTTCGTCGGCGGTGTGTTCCAGCTTGTAGAATTTCTCAAACACCGTTTTGTCGTCGATTCGGAAATCGCCTGAGAGATCGATGACCTTGATGCCGTCCGCGAGTTGCGGGACGATTCTCAGCGCCTGGCCGTGCGGCAGTGCGAGAAACGCGACATCGCAATCGAGCGCCGGCAGATCATAGGGCGAGGAATCGAAAGTCAGATCGCAGACCCCGCGCAGATTCTTGTGCACTTCCGAGACCGGCTTTCCGGCGTGTTCGTTGGCGGTTACCAAAACGATCTCCGCATTCGGATGGGCCAGCAAAATCCGCAAAAGTTCGCTGCCGCCATAACCTGAACCGCCGAAGATCGCGATCTTGATTTGTTTCATTTCATTACTCTTCCGCAAACTGCACCAAATCCCAAAGATTCCCGTACAGGTCAGCGAAAACCGCGACCGTGCCGTAATCGTGGCTTGACGGCTCGCGCACGAACTCGACGCCGCGCGACCGGTACAGATAATAATCCCGCCAGAAATCGTCCGTCCTCAAAAACAGGAAAACGCGTCCGCCGGTCTGATTCCCGATTCGGCTCGTCTGCTCCTCGCCGACCGCCTTCGCAAGCAATAAACGGCAATCGCCCGAACCCTTTGGCGCGACCAAGACCCAGCGTTTTGTCTCGCTCTGCGGCGTGTCTTCGATCAGATCGAAGCCGAGTGTCTCGGTATAAAATGCGATCGCCTCATCATAATCCGCGACGACCAACGCGATATGTACAAGCGATCGATTCATCTCCAATACCAATTTAGTCCAATCGGCGCGCTTTGTTAAGAGCGACGAGATCGGGTTCGAGGAAAGTACGCTTTGCATCGGCCGAAAACAGGCGTTCGCGGCTGTAGAAACGGAGCGGAAAGTCTTTGTCGAACTCGCTCGTGATCCGTTCGCACAGTTCGAAGAACCAAAGTTCGGGATGCTCGAGACGGAATGCGTCGACCGCACGCATCCAGAAGACGGTCAGCGTCTCGTGATACGGCGATTCTGCGGTTTGATCGACGCCGAAGGCGTCCAGCAGCGACAGGATCCCGCTTCGCATCCGAAACGCCGCTTCTTCGAAGTCGTGTTCGAAAAGATAGCGGCAAGCGACGATCAGGTGCTCGGCGTGACGCCAATCGCTTCGAGGGATCGTCCCCGATTCGAACTTCGCGATCATCAAGAGTATTTCTTCTTCATCCCGATATTTCATATGGCCCCAAAAGCAAAGGGTCAAGTCTTCTCGACCCGACCCGTTTTCGCTACGGTCACAGATTAACATTGCCCGCAAGCATCAACAAATCCTACTGAAACCGAATTACGCAGCACGAAGTACTCTCTCGCGAACCACGCAAAACACGTTTCGCGTTTTTCGCGGCTTTTTGCGGGCGAAAACTCTAATCCGTTACCCGGGTTGCACGGTCAAACTGATTGGTAATCTCGGTCATTTTGACCAGTCTCAAGCCGCCGTTTCAGCGGAAAACGAGGTATTGCCAGTGTTCTGTTAGGTTGGTCGGAGTGGCACGGCGATTGCGACTGTTTGGATGCCGGCGGTCCAACCCAGACGACGTCGAGCAGAGGACAGATATGCGAAAGACAAAAATTCAGAAACTCCAAGCTGCCGCCTTGATCGCGGCGTTCTGTATGTTCGTGATTCCTGGCGGATCGTTGCAGGTTCGGGCCCAGACGACTAGTTCTTCCGGGATGACCAAGCTCTCAAAGCCTTTGCAGCAGGTCGTCCTGGGCCAGATAACGGATTCGAATTCGTGGTACGAGGCGAACGCGACTCAGCCTTTCGTGCAGGTTTTGGTTCAAACCTATTCAAGCGATCTTGCCGGCGTCCGACAGGCCATCAAGGCGGCCGGCGGAACCGTCTGGACCCGCTACTACTCGATCAACGGAGTCGATGCGTGGATTCCGGTAGCCCGTCTTCTTGAAATCGCTCAGCGTTCCGATGTTGAACGAATGACACCCAACTATTTGACCCAGCAGACAGAGAGCAAGCTCGAGAAGGCGACTGGTGCGGCGGCTACCAGAGTACTTGACGCACTTACGAATGATTATGTCGGACCTGACGGATCGGGGATCGGAATTGCCGTATTGGATTCCGGGATCATGGCGGGCAACAAAGGGTTCAACGACGCCAATGGCGTTTCGCGGGTCAAAGCACAGACCGATATTGTCCAGCTCAACACCGCACTCCGCGCTTTCAAAAACTCACAGTATCGTGACCGGATCCCGTATGCCGGCAAGGACTTTGCGGACCTCTACTACGGCGCAATTTCATCTGCCGGAGTGAGTCCTATACTTCGAAATTGGCAGGCCAACGGAGACGTTTACGGACATGGGACTTTTGTCGCGGGCGTCGCCGCCGGTCGCGGAAAAGGGGGAAGCGATTCGTCGGATTTTACCGGGATCGCCCCGAACTCGAATATTGTTTCGGTCAAGGTGCTTGACGACGGCGGAGTCGGACAGGTGACCGATGTCATCAAAGGAATCGATTGGGCAATCCTTCATCGAAGCGAATATAACATCCGCGTGATCAATTTGAGCCTCGGTGGATCGTCCGGCGAGAGTTATTTGACCGACCCGCTTTGCCGCTCAGTGCGCAAGGCTGTTTCCGAAGGAATAACCGTCGTCGTCTCGGCAGGGAACTACGGCAAGAACGAGGCCGGACAAGAGGTTTACGGAACGATAACATCACCGGGAAACGATCCGACTGTGATCACGGTCGGATCTGCGAATACTTTTGAAACCGATGGCCGCGTCGATGATCGGGTAACCAGTTTCAGTTCGCGCGGTCCGACACGCGGATTCTATCTCAACTCGAGCGGTGCAAAAGTCTATGACAACCTGCTCAAACCGGACATCGTTGCACCCGGAAACAAGATCGTTTCGATGGAATCGGATGGCAATGAACTGGTCGAGAAGTATGCCGCTTTGGAAATCGCCGATGCCGATGTTGCAGCGCCGGTGATGCGAATGAGCGGAACCTCCGTGTCCGCACCCGTCGTATCGGGCGCCGTCGCGCTGCTGCTTGAGAAGAATCCCGGTTTGACGCCGGCACTGGTGAAGGCGATTCTCCAGTATTCGGCTCAACAGATAACCGGAGCGAACGTCTCGCAGCAAGGCGCGGGACTCCTCAACATCCGCGGAGCGATTCGTTTGGCAGAGGTTCTGCGGACGGACGTTTCCACGGCAATTGCGAACGGCACGATCCGGACCGGTGATTCAATGCTCGCCCCGGGCAAGTCGCTGCCGTATTCTTACGACTCGCTCAACGGTCAAACGGTCTATTGGGGTAAGTATGTCTTCGCCGGCGGCAACCACATTCTCGGGGGAAGTTCTCTTCTATCGAAGTATCAGGCCTTTTACAACCCCAAAATGCTCTGGGTCAAAAAGAAAGTCCTGATCAACGGCGTCAATGCGCCGACAAACACGGTGCTGATCTCGACCGGCGTCATTTCCGGCGACTTCGTTGCGGATAAGAAAGCCCTGACGCTTGGCAATGACATTCGCAGTCGTTTGAATAGCGGTCAAGGCGTGATGCTTGCGGATGGCGTGATGCTCGCAGACGGCGTGATGCTCGCAGACGGCGTGATGCTCGCGGACGGCGTGATGCTTGCCGACGGCGTGATGCTCGCAGACGGCGTGATGCTCGCTGACGGAGTAATGCTCGCCGACGGAGTAATGTTCGCCGACGGCTACAGTACTTGGTGGCAGGGAGTACTCCGAAGCGAAGCATTTCTTGCGGGGGAATAGATCTTGAGGGAATAAATTTCATTGACAACGGCCCGTCGTATCGGCCACCATTTATTGGCAGCTCGATACGGCGGTTTCATTGGCAAAGCAACTCGATCGCCGACAAATGCCGCTCTCCAGGCATCATTCGCTCCTGGATCAGATTATCCGATCCGTCACGTTGTTTGCGTTTCTTGGGCAACATTCCAAATGTCCGACCAACCGAAAAACAGTTTCCTGTTCGACGCCTACACGCTATCGGTCACGATGGTCGGTGTAGTTGTCTGCGCTTACGCCGTTCTTTCGTTTCCGTTTCAGCGTGCCGGCTCGGAATCCCTGGTGCTCGCGCTTCTTTCGATACTTGTCGGGTCGACCGTTTCAATCGGAATAAAACGCGCTCGCTTGAGCGTTTCGGTTTCCGATGTTTTCACTATTCTCGTTTTTCTTTTGTACGGAATCGCTCCGGCAGTTCTTCTGAGCGCGGTCGAAGCTTTCATAAGTTCTAGCAGGCATACAAAAGACGTGCGGCTCCGGCTTTTCAATTCTGCCGTGATGCCGATCTCATTCTTTCTGGCGTTTTTGGCATCCCGGACACTGGTCGGAACGAGCGATGTTCTCACCGGCAGCGGATTGGGTAAAGAAGCATTGTTAACGACGTTCGTCGTTGCGCTCTCGCATTATTTGGTCAATACGGTCCTCATCGCCGCGAGTTCGGCGATTCGCTCTGAACGACCGGTCCACGAAGTTTGGAAAGAGCAATACCGCTGGATGATCGTACCGTTTCTTGCAACCGGCTCCATCGCGTTGGTCGGCGCGAGCCTGATCAGCGCGGCCGGATTCGTCGCTTTCCTTTTGGTTCTCCCGATCGTCGGCGTCGTCTATTTCACGTACCTGAGCCATCACGAAAAACTCGAAGCGGTCACAGTTCAGGCTGAGCAGGCCGAGACGCATCTGCGGGAGATGACCGAAAGCGAAGAGCGATTCCGATCGGCGTTCAGCAACGCACCGATCGGAATCGGCCTCGTTTCCCAGGACGGCAACTGGCTGCAGGTCAATGAGGCGTTATGCGGAATCTTCGGATTCAGTGAAGAGGAATTCCGTCATCGCTCGCTCGCTGATCTGGTTCACCCGGAAGATCTCATTCAGTTCCTCAACGAGATCGGCAAGGTTGTCCAGCGAAAGAAGCGGATGTTTCAGGCCGAACTGCGGTATTTCAATCGAAACAACATCGAGATTTGGACGCAAACAAGCATTTCGTGGCTCAATGCCTCCGAAAACGCGCGGTTGATCTGCCAGATCCAGGACATTTCAGCGCGCCGCAAAGCGGAAGAGAAGTTGCGACACGACGCGTTTTTCGACTCGTTGACGGATCTGTCGAATTACAACTATTTCATGCTCAGTCTCTCGCAGTCTTTGACCCGAATGAGAGAGACGAACGATGGTTTCAGCGTTGTTTTCGTTGATCTCGATCGTTTCAAGCTGGTCAACGACAGCCTCGGACACCGCGTAGGTGACCGGCTCCTCGCGGCCGTCGGACAACGATTGAAGAAATGCGTTCCGGAAGAGGCCGTGGTCGCCAGATTCGGTAGCGACGAGTTCTATCTGTTGATCGAAGGGCGATTCGAGGGCGACGATCTTGTGTCCCTTCTCGACGAAATCCAGAAACAAATCAACCTCGTTTACAACGTTTCCGGTCAGGAGATCTCCATCTCGTCCAGCTTCGGAGTCGTCAACGTGACGCCCGAACACAAAGCTGTGGACGATATTATGCGTGACGCGGATACGGCACTCCACATTGCGAAAAAACAGGGGCGCGGGCGATACGTGATCTTCGATGACGAGATGCGCGATCGGGCTTTACACGAGGTCAGGCTCGAGAAAGAACTCGGCGGTGCAATTGAGCGCAATGAGATGCATCTGGCATATCAGCCGATAATGGATTTGGAGACAGGCGAGATCAGCGGCTTCGAAGCGCTTGCGCGATGGAACCACCCGAGTCTCGGGAATATCCCGCCGAGCGACTTTATTCCGATCGCCGAGGAAACCGGCCAAATCGTAAAACTCGGGGCGTTCGTGCTAAACGAGGCGTGTCGGCAACTGGCCGCTTGGCGCGATCGTTTCGGACGCGATCTGAATTTAACGATGAGCGTCAACGTCTCTCCCCGGCAATTGCTTCAACCGCGCCTGATGTCGGAAGTGCTCGAAACCATCGAACGCAATCGGATTCCGGCGAACTTGCTGAAACTCGAGATCACCGAAAGCGTGATCGTCGACAATTCAGATGTGGTGATCTCGATCCTCAAGCAACTTCGCGCGATGGGCACGACGCTTAGTCTCGATGACTTCGGTACGGGCTATTCTTCGCTTAGCTATCTTCATCGTTTGCCGATAGACACGCTGAAAATCGACCGTTCCTTCGTGTCCCAAATGACGACAAAAGCCGAAAGCGAGGAGATAGTCAAGACGATTATCGTTCTCGCCAAAAATCTCGAGCTTGATACGGTCGCGGAAGGTATCGAAACCGCTGAACAGCTTGCGGCGCTGTCCGTGTTCGGCTGCTCGCTCGGTCAAGGGTATTACTTTTCACGGCCGATGGATGTCGCGTCGGCGACGGATTTTATCGAAACGAGAAACACGAATTTCATTGCCGGCATCGCCGACAATACGGCGTGCGATCCAGCCGTTGCCTTCGAGCACTAGTATTTGAGTCCGATCATTGCGGTCGCGCGACGACGATCTGCTTCGGCGACCTGCCGCAGAACTCCGATTCATCGAAATCGCCGTACTTTGCCTCGACACGGAATCCGTTTTGGGCAAAAAGCGCATCGAGTTCCTGCGGGAAGAATTGTCGCATCTGAAACGACAGCGTCTGCTCCTCCTTCATATACTGATTCTTGTAGTGCCAGTCGATGTGGTTGATCTGCGTTGCCGCGTCGTAGCGAACGTTTTCGGTAACGACGACCCAGCCGTTCTCGGTTCGGTACTCGCCGATGAAATGACGTATGTCGGACGGGCGGCAGAGCAACGGCAGCGATGGATTGAAGACCTCGACGATAAATCGGCCGAAAGGGAACAGGTGTGCGCGGACGGAATCGAAGCAGGATTTGAGGTCTTCCGCGGTCAAAACGTGCTGGAGCGAGTTTCCGGCAGCGAAAATGAGTTTGAACTTCTGTTCGATCGCGAAGTTCCGCATATCGCCGATGTGCAGATCGGTCGAAACTCCTTCCGCGTCGGCCTTGCGTCCGGCGGCTTCGAGCATTTCTTCGGAACTGTCGAGTCCCGAAATGTTTTGCAGATCGTTGGAAAGCGCAACGAGGTAGTTTCCGGAACCGCAGCCGAGCTCGAGCACCGGTTCGCCGAAGCGTTCAATCTGCCGCTGATAGAACCTGATCTGTGCGTCGCCCGCCTTGTCGTTATGGACAAGGTCGTAAAGCCAATTGTTTTCGTAAAGATCCACAGGCAATTTTGGATTTTCGATTTTCGATTTTGGATTGTTCGCGTGATACGGAATCCGAAGTCACCGGAAGACAACTTGTCGCAATCCAAGATCCAAAATCGAAAATCCAAAATCGATCTACGCTGCGAGGCGCTGTTCAATCACAACATCTTCATCCATAAACAGATACTTTTTCCATTCCGGACGCGATTCGGCGTAGTGGCAGAGCAAGACGTGGTCGAGCCCCAGCCGGAGCAGTTTCTGCGATGTCAGAAGCGGCATTCTGGCCTGTTCCGGCGTTCTGTTGCCCTTTCGCTGGTTGCATTTGACGCAGGCCGACACCAGATTGTGCGGCGTGCTTTCTCCGCCTTGCGCACGCGGCAGGATATGGTCGAGCGTCAGATCCTTGGCGTGTTTGTGCTCGGCGCAGTACTGGCAACGGTACCGGTCGCGGATATAGATCCGCGCGCGCTTCATCGTCGATTCCTGTCGCCGGCGCTTGACGTGAACATAGTTGCGAAGTCGCACGACCGAAGGAACCGGAATGGTCGTCGAGGGTGAATGCAGGACATTCTTGCCGTCGTTTTCTTCAACCGTCAACTTGCCCGAAAACCACATACAGATCGCCCGTGCAACGCCGATCGTGCCGAGCGGTTCGTAAGAAAAGTTCAAAAGCAAAACTCTACCCGTTATCAATGGAATCACCTCCTGTATCCGTAAGTTGCGGATTGCCGAATCACAAACGAATCCGACAAAAAGCGCAACATCTTGTGCGTTAAAACTCAGTTGGCACTATATTACCCAATTTGACTTCGTTTTGTATATGAAATTCTTGTGAATCGAGGGTTTTTGCGCCACAACGCGCCGGAAGTCTGCGCGCATTTCGCGCGCAGATGCCCTGCGATCCATTCGCAAATCATTGATTTTGAATGTTTTTACAGTTTTCAAGAAAAAAGTTGCAAGAAATTTTCAAACCCGCCGTTCTTCGATGACAAGGCAGCAAGCCTTAAAAATAAATCTTAGGAGAACAACTAACTTGAAAGAACAAATCCTGAAAACACTGACCTTCGCGTTTCTTTTCGCGATCACCGCAATCATCGCCAGCGCCGCGCCGCAGCCGAACCTTTCCGTTCAGCCGTGGGTTGCTCCGGCGACGGTCACCGTCAATTCGACCTATCAATACACGGCGAGCGTTCGAAACATCGGCACGCAAACCGCGCAGAACGTGTCCTTGACGATCGAGTTTCCGCTCACGAACACTAGCCCGAATCGTCACATACTGGGAAAGGTGACCGGTTACCCGAGTAACTGCTCGATCGTTTCGAACAAACTGGTCTGCAACTTCGGCAACGTCAAACACAATCTCAATCCGACCCGAACCGTATCGTTCAATTTCGAATATCCGGTTTCGACAAAACCGCTTGAGTTGATCGCCCGCGCGGCGACAACTTCGACCAACGAGATGAATCCGGCCAACAACGTTCTCGGCTACGCGCCGACGGTGACCCATCCGGATCTCCCGGTAACGTCGGCAAACGTCGTCGTCTCACACTGTACCGGTACGAATCTGACCTCGTTTTTCGAATGTGAAAAGTATCCGAGTTCGATCGCGTCGTTCACGATGACGCTCGATCAGGGCGGATCGATCACCTTGCCCTATCCGGGTTACTTCGGAAACTGGAATCAGAACATTTCGCCCAAGCAGTTATACTTCAACGTCACCGACGGTTCGGACGGCGTGACGTTCAACGGTTTCGCGTCGAATTCGACTTGCTTCGAAGGCGTCGCGACCTTTACGCCCGCGAGCAACTACGTGAGTCCGTACAAGGTCTGCATTCAGTAACAAGAGAAAGGGAAGTCAAAACAAAAGGGGCGGCTGTCTGACAGGGACAGCCGCACTTTTGTTTTCAAGCTTACCTGTATCGCTCCGTTCCGGGACGGTTGAATTCAGCGGGTCGCGCCCGGCGGTTGACGCCGTTCGCGATGGAAGAGAATGCGCGGCCGTCCGAGTCGCGCGAATTGTGGAATTTGAAAAATTTCCTAGCTGCTGCCATAGTTCATCGGCGGGCCGGCGGCCTGGATCTGCTGAAAGATCACGCGGACATCGGTCGGGACTTCCGGATTCGTCGAAAGCGTTTTGTAAAGCGCGGTGTCGCGTTTGCGCAGGTGGTTGTTCATCATTCGGATCACGTAGCGGGTGTGCGAGATCGAAGACTCCCAATTGCTTGCGTTGTTCTCGTTCCCGGCTTTGTCGACGACTCCGTCGACGAGAACACTCTTCGAAAGCGTTTGAGTCTTGATTATCCACGCGCGCGTGATCGGTCCGACCTTGCCGTCCACGGACATCTCGCCCCAAGGTTTGTGTTCCCTCATATCGTCGATCGAGTAGATGCGTTTCAGAAAAAACTGAACGACCTTAACGTCCTCGACGAGGTTTTTGCATCCGTATCCGACGGCTGAATTAACATTGTAGAACGACGCGTTGCCAACCGGATCGTCACTGTCTAAATCGATAAATGCCATATTCTTACTCCCAAAAATCAAAATAGCGGTTTGTTGCCGCGATTTTGATGTTACGGGCGTTCGATCCCGCGCGCGCCACCCGTTCGGGCGGAAGACTCGGCGGTTTTTTGCGCAATTGGCGGCGGCTTGCCGCCTCTATGGATAGCAGAGGGACTCGGTAATTGATTTCGAAAGGCGGCGCGCGCCGGCGAGGAATGCTTTCCTGATTGGGTGCTTGTCCGTGAGTGACTTTAGAAATGGCGGAACGAATTGGGCGTCAGTTTATGGGTTCCTGTTTCCGAGGCAAGTTCGATCACCCCGCTGTCTGTGATCCGGCCGATCGCAGTGATGCCTTCGATCCGCGCGACAAGATCGGCCGCTTTCGGAGCGGTGAACAGCAGCTCAAAGTCCTCGCCGCCGTGGAGCGCGAGTTCAAGCGCTGCGGAACCCTCCAGTTTTATCATCGGGTCGGCCGGAATCACGGCGGCTTCGATTATCGCCCCGACCCCGCTCGCGCGGCACAAATGTCCGAGATCGCCGGATAGCCCGTCGCTGATGTCGATCATCGCCGTGACCATTCCGGATTCGAAAAGACGGCGTCCGAGTTCGATGCGCGGAAACGGCCGCAACTGACGCGCGAGAAGCGATTCAATCGGCCTCTTTTCGACGAGCGACCGAAGCCCTGCCGCCGCGGCCCCCAAGGTTCCGCTGACATAGATCGTGTCGCCGACCTTCGCCCCGGACCGCAGCAGCGCTCGTCCGTGCGGTATCTGGCCGCCGGCGGTTGAATCGACAACGAACCCGTCCGGCGAACGCGAAATGTCGCCGCCGGCGATCTCAACGTCAAAGCGGTCCGCAAGCGCGCAGTAACCGTCATAGAAGCGGTCAACAAAGTCGGAGTTCCAGAGGTTTTCGGGAACGGCGATCGAGATCAGCGACCACACCGGCGTTGCGCCCATCGCGGCGATGTCCGATAGGGAAACGGCAAGGGCTTTGTGTCCGATGTCCTCGGGCGTTGCCCATTCGAGCTTGAAGTCGACATTTTCGACCAGCATATCGGCCGTCACGACCAGATCGCTTTCCGCGTCTTTGGGCAACACCGCGCAATCGTCGCCGATCCGTGAAAAGTTACGGTGATTCTTTAGCTTTTCGATGAACCCAAATTCCGAGAGCATAGAAACTTATTGACACAAAGCCATTATATTCATACAATAACGGCGACGAATTTTAGTAAGAACTTTAACATAGTCGAGGTCTGAATGGGACAAGCTGCAATGGCGATACCGGAAAAAATATTTTTCAAGATCGGTGAGGTTTGCGACATCGTCGATGTTCAGGCACACGTGCTGCGTTATTGGGAGACGGAGTTTCCCCAACTGTCGCCGCAGAAGAACAGATCTGGCCAAAGAAGTTACCGACGCCGCGATGTCGAGATCGCGCTCCGGATCAAGGAGCTTCTTTATGTCGACGAATACACGATCGCCGGAGCGCGAAAGAAACTGCAACAGGAACTGCGGGAATCGAGCCGTTTGAAGATCGTCCCGAGTGAGCCCGTCCGCGAACCTGTGATACAGCCGATGCTTCCGGTTCAAGCGGACGAGGAATTCGCCGACCTCGAAGTTCCTGAGACCGAGCCCGAGATCGTACAGCCGCGTTTGGGGGTTACGGAACCGGTGCCGATCGGTTCCGAACGGCGACAGGCGCTGACCGATCTCGCGTCACAACTGCTTGAACTTCGCGAGCTTTTGAAACGCAAGCAGCCAAGCGAGCCCAACTCGTTCTTGCGGAAATACTGAGTTTGACAAACCGGGCCGGGTTTCCTAATCTTGAAGTTCGCCTGAACGGGATGTAGCGCAGCCTGGTAGCGCGTTCGCTTGGGGTGCGAAAGGTCGTGAGTTCGAATCTCGCCATCCCGATACCTTTCCGAAGACCTTCGATTCATCGAGGGTCTTTTCATTTTGAAGGCTTTCGGTCCGGCAGAAGATCGCGTATCGAAATATGTCGCGCCTTTCCGCTCCAGTACGAGATCGCCAATCGGCTTCCGCGAATATCAAGATCAAGCAATTGCTCGGCGAATTTGATTCTACGTATCCCTCGGGCATCGGCGATCCAGACGGCGGCCGCAGTTTTCGAAAGGGTTGATGCCGGTCTCAGCGTGAACACGACCCTTTCCGGCGATCGTTGCTTGATGTCGAAGACAAATCCCGGCGAAGTCGCATCTTCGTTTTTCAGTTCGGCGATGGCGACCGTTCCGGCACCACCAAAATCGTACAGTTTGATCGATCCGTCGGCCTCAACTGCAAACACGATCGAGCCGCCTCTTGCGAACCCGCCGAGGAGCGAGGGTGCGGGCCGCGGATCTCCCGGTAAAGAGAGCAGGACCCGAATCGACTTCGAGCCAAAGTCGACGAGATTGATGTCGTTCGGATATGCGTTGTATTTATGCTGAAAGACGACGCTTCTGCGAGAAGCTTTGAAAGCGCCGTTCCCCCGTTGAAAAGCCGAAAAGATGACCTCATCAGGAATACGGGGGCGGAGTTGGCGCATCAGCGGTACCGAAGACTTCAACTCCGGCGATACGAGGGAATCATTTTCAAAGTCCGGCGGTCCCGACGGAACCGTTTTCAGAAGTCGTCCGTTGACCGCGTCGAACGTCAGCAACGTCGAATCGACGTCGCCGTCCGCAACCTCTGCAACGAAACGCCTGTTGTTTTGCCATATGAACCTGACGACATAGGCACTGTAGGCCGCGTATCTCCGCGATCGTTCGGATGTCATCAAGACGCGTGTCTGTGAAGTCCCGAGATCGCGTACGCGAATCTCCGATAATTCCATTCCGCCCGTCACTACGACCCGCGAAAACGCCACAATCTTGCCGTCGGGCGAGAGCGTCGGATGGACAAAGTCGCCGTCCGCGATGGTCGCGATCACGCGTCCCGGAAACTCCGTCTCCGGAATGGACTGCGCGGGCGCAACCATCGACGCCGCGATCAGAGCGCCGATCAGCACCAACGACCTGATCACCGCTCCTCCTCGGATACATTTTCGCCGGAAACCTCAACCGCAGGCTCATCACGGGGGTACATACGGTCATTGAGGCGAAGCACAAGATACTGATCGAGATAAACGATGGCGGCGCCAAGGATTACGAAGACGACCCCGAAAAGAACTGAGAAGTAATACTGTCCCGCGTCCGCCGCGATCGATCTCCGAAACTCGAATCCTGCCGCGCCGACCCAGAAATAGTGAACGATCAGGAAGACGGCAAAATAAGCGAATGTCAGCCACATCGCCCACGAACGCCGGCTTGACCAGAGAATTACATTCGCGATGACCAATAGGATTGCGGTTGCCGCCCAATGGAAGTGAAAACCAAGTCCATAAAAGTATTGGAATCCTTCGTAAGCCGCGCGCGGATCGCCGATGCTCCTCAGCCAACTGAGACCGTAGAATTCGAAGAAACCGCTGAAGACGGCAGCGATCGCAAATAGTCCGAGAAAGATCTTGTTCAGCATACGTGACGTTTTACCATAATTTCCGTTGAATGGACAGCCTCAAAAAATCAAGGCTCCGAATTCGATCCGGAGCCTTGATTCGCATCGGGTTGTGCCGGTTTTCTACTTCGGCTTAACGGTCAGATAACTGACCTGGTTGCGGCGCGCGACAAGTAGAAGTATCGGCCGGTCGCCGGATTTCTCAAGCGCCGTCTGCATCTGGTCAAGCGTCTCGACCGGTTGGCGATTGACTTCCATAACGACATCGCCGCGAGCCATTCCCTCGTCGGCGGCCGCGCCATTCGGATCGACGCTGACAACGACCAAGCCCTTGACGTCCGCCGGCAATTGAAGCTGCTTGGCATCTTCCGGGGTGAGCGGCTTCAAGTCGAGCCCGAGTTTGCCGCTCGGTTTCGATTTGTCGGTTTCGCCCGGTTTGTCCGGCTTGTCGAAGTTCGAATCATCGTTCGCGAATTCATCGAGCTTTGCCGTGACCTCCTGTTCCTTTCCGTCACGGAGCAGCGTCACCTTGGTGTCCGCACCGGGAGTTGTTCCGGCCACCTTGTTTCGCAACGAATTGCCGTCTTCGACCTTCTCACCGTTAATGGCGGTGATGATATCGCCGCGTTTGATGCCTGCTTTCTCGGCTGCCGACCCGGCACGCACGTTGGTCACGAGAACGCCCTTGGTATCGTTCAGATCGAGGCTTTTGGCCACATCGTCCGTCAGGTTCTGAATGTTGATCCCGAGCTGTCCGCGGCGAACCTTGCCGTCCTTCAGAATCTGCTCGAGAACGTTCTTCGCCATATTCGACGGGATCGCGAATCCGATGCCGATGTTTCCGCCCGATTGACCTCCGGAAAGGATCTGCGAATTGATCCCGATCAGTTCGCCGCTCAAACTGACAAGCGCGCCGCCTGAGTTTCCGCGGTTGATCGGCGCATCGGTCTGCAGAAAGTCCTGAAACGAAGAGCCGTCGCTCAAACCGGTTTGACGCCCTTTGGCCGAAATTATCCCGCCGGTCACGGTCTGGCCGATTCCGAGCGGATTGCCGATCGCGAGGACGATGTCGCCAACCCTGACGCGGTCTGAATCACCCAGCGTCAGAAACGGCAAATTCTCGGCTTCGATCTTCAGAACCGCGAGGTCGCTCGGCGGATCGGAACCCACGACCTTCGCTTCGTACGTCTTGTTATCGACCATCTGCACGAGGATCTTGTCCGCACCTTCGATGACGTGATGGTTGGTCAGGATCGTGCCGTCGGATTTGACGACCACGCCCGACCCGGCGCCGCGCTCTTTTTGCTGCGGCTGCTGCGGTTGCTGCTGGCGTTGCTGCGGCATCATATCGCGGAAAAAATCGTCCCACGGGCTTTGCCGCATTTGCGTCTGAGCCTTGCGCTCGGTCGCGATCCGGACAACGGCCGGCGACGTCTTTTCGACGACGTCCGCATACGACGTCCGCATCCCGTCAACCACTACCGGCGGCGGGGGAACGTCCTGCTTCGCGGTGTTCGAATCGGCGGGGTTGCCGCTGAACAGATTCGTCCGGCACGCCGTCGTGGCGATGAGCGCGCCTACCAAAATTAAAAGAAAAACGCTTCTGAATTTCATTTGTTTCTTGTCTCCGAAAAATATCAACGGAATTACGAAAAATTAACAAATCTAGTACGGAATCTCAGCCGGCGAGGTTCTTGATTTCTTCTCAGCCGCCGACTATTTTGGGAGTTTCGTCGCGAAAGATGTATGCCAGAGTCTTGTAAACGAGCTTTGCGCAAAGAAACGCCGGCGCGTCGGAGTTTTCGGTTTTCGAAAACTCGACGAGATCCATCCCGACAATGCGCCGGCTTTCTGCGAGCTTGCGGATCAAAGTCAGCGTTTCGTACCAGCCGAGTCCGCCGGGTTCCGGAGTTCCGGTCGTCGGAACGAGGCTCGGATCGAGACCGTCGATGTCGATCGTCAGATATACGTTTTCGGTGAGGTGTCCGATCGCTTCGTCGATCCAATCGGTTCGACCGGCGACGTCGCGCGCCCAGTAGATCTTTGTCGGAAGCCCGTCGGCGATCGCCCGGGCTTCTTCGCCCGACAGCGATCGGATCCCGACCTGCACTGACGGAATCCTCATATCCCTCACGACGCGGGCCATAATCGAAGCGTGCGAGTGCGGAGTGCCGTCGTATTCGTCGCGGAGGTCGGCGTGGGCATCGATCTGGAGCACGCTTAGATCGTGAAACTTCTCGGCGTGGGCGCGTATCACCGGCGCGCTGACCGAATGTTCGGCGCCGAGCATACAGAGGAACTTGCCCGTCTCAAGCAGTCCGGCGGCCGCCGAATGAAGATCGCGCATCATTTCTTCCGGCGTTTCGCGCGGTTTGAACACTTCGGTCGTATGGATCCCGATCCGATAGACCTCGGCATCGGTCTCTTCTTCGTACAACTCCATATTGCGGGACGCATCGACGATCGCCATCGCGCCCTCGCCGGTTCCGGTCCCGTAGGAAACGGTTCCTTCGTACGAAACCGGAAAAACGACCACACGCGCTTTTTCGAAGCTCGAGCAGTCGTCTTCCGCAATCCCGCCGAAATTCATCGGTAGATCAGCTGATTCACTCATAGCAATTTCGGAATTGGGATTGGCGATTTCGGATTGTCCGCAAAAACGAGGAACCCGTTAGTCTTGTCCCGGTCCGCAATCCCAAATCCCAAATCACTAATCCCCAATCGTTAGGGAATATCCACTCCGAGATCTCTGCCGCTGAAAGTGAAACTCGGACGCTTGCGCCCCTTCATATACTTCGCCGCGGTCTGCGACAGCGCGGTGATCAGCATCGGAAGCGCGATCGAAGGATCGGCCGGCACGAAGGCGGTCGTCGCTCCGCGCAGCAGCCGTCCGAATACCTGAGTATGCGAACCGCCGTAGCTCGGCGTGCGGATCTCAAGCGGAACCGAGTCGGTCGTAATGTTCACCGCGTACTTGTGCCCGCGCGGGTTCGTGCGGGTGATGTACGACGAAACCTCGGTGACATCGACCATCTTTTGGCTGAGCGTCGAGCCGAGCGTGATGATTCCCGAATTCCGCGTCCGATTGGCGATCTGCATGATCTCGAGCGAATCCTGTGCGGTGTCGAACGAAAACTGGATCTTCTTCTCGAAGCGGGCGCGGGCGATTCCGACCGTGAACTCGCTCGACAAGATGTCGGGGCAGAAGACCGGAACGCGCGACTTGAACGCCGCCGTCAAAAGTCCGTCTTCGTGCGCGATCTCCGCCAGTTCGCGGCCAAGAAGGTGCAGAAACTCGCGGACCGCGTACGGACGCGCAAGTTCGAGCTGGTTGATGACGCTGCCGATCCACTCGTCCGCCTCGTGATACTCCTCGGAATTCGCGAGCGTGTCGCCGACCCGGAGAACGTCCGACGCCTCGAGTTCTTCATCCGACATCGACGCGTGACCCTGAAAATGATTTCGTCCGAGCGTCTCGTGGATGTCGTGAAAAAGGACCGTGCCCGACATCACCAGCACATCGACGAAACGGTTCTTGATGACGTACGCGAGCAATCGCCGCATGCCTGCGGGGATCAGATTGCCCGAACCGCAGAGATAGATCGTCGAATTGTCGTCAAGCATATCGAGCCAGATGCGGTGCGCTTCGGCCAGTTGTTTCGCGCCGAAGCCTGCTCCTTCCATCTTCTCGAGAAGGCCGGCGACGGAACGGTCGCGGTCGACTGGGATCGGCCGCGTCGGGACCGTCAGAAACTTCGAAGATTTTGATTTTTTTTGCGCTACCATAAGTTCTCCAATAAACGGCTGAAATAATGTTCTTAAATATCCTGAATCTTTCGGTCTATGAACCGTTCGGGGTCAAATACGTGTACCCGTCGATCTGTTCTTCGTAATACTCGATCAAGCGATGTCCGATCTTTTCGGTCAGCTCACCGTCTTTTATCCGCCGCTGGATGATCCGCCGAAACTGATCGTGCATTTGCGTCCTGTCGAAACGAACGGTTTCAAGCGTGTCCCCGACCGTCGCGCCGTAGATCACCTTCTTGACGATGTGTCCGTCATCGCCGATATGTATATGTGCTTCGTGCGGGACGCCGAAGAGGTTGTGGTTGTTTCCCATCACCTCCTGGTATGCGCCGACCAGAAGCATCGCCAGATAATACGGTTCGTCGTTGTCGAGCTTGTGTAATTCTAAAACAGGTTTGACATCGTGCAAATCGACGAATTTTTCAACTATCCCGTCAGAGTCGCAGGTGATATCGCACAACGTCGCAAATTCGTTCGGCTTCTTGTTGAGCCGGTGTATCGGAACGATCGGAAAAAGCTGCTCGAGGGCCCAGTTATCGGGCATCGATCTGAACACCGAAAAGTTAGCTAAGTACTTTGTCGAAAGCAGTTTGCGTAGCTCATCGAACTCCTCCGAAACGTACTTCTTTTGCTGGGCGTAACCGTCCGCACGTTCGCACACATCCCAGAAGAGAACTTCGCCTTTACCACGGTCTACCAAAGAAATCAAACCGAGGTTGAACATCTGGAAAAGCTCCTCCCGGTGTTCAAGCGCATCGTGATAGTACTCGCGGTAGTTTTTGCCGTTGACCGTCTCCCGCAAATCGTAGAGTTCCTTGACCACCTGCGGGTCGTCCGGTTCCATCTTCATCGGCGTGATGTCCTCGACGACAGTCTCGATCTCATCCATTACGTTGGTTATCAAGACGGCGTGATACGCGGAAAGATAGCGGCCCGATTCCTGGATGATGTCGGGATGCGGGACATTCTCGTCATCGCAAACAGTTTTGATGACATAGATCACGTCGTTCGCAAACTCGCGCGCGTTGTAGTTCGCCGAAGACTCGAAAGACGTCCGCGAACCGTCGTAATCGACCGCCATCCCGCCGCCGACATCGAGATACTGGATCGGAATGTTCATCTGCCGGATCTTGGCGTATGTGCGGGCTGCCTCTTTCATCGCGTTCTTGATCCGCTTGATGTCAGTCAATTGCGAGCCGATGTGGAAGTGAAGCAGTTTAAGCATTTCCGTTCGACCCGCGTCGTGGAGCCGCCGGATGACCTCGAGGATCTCGGTCGTCGTAAGTCCGAACTTCGCCGCCTCGCCACCCGATTTTTCCCATTTTCCGGATCCCTTTGAATAGAGCTTCACGCGGACGCCGATCATCGGGAGCATAGCCTTCGGATTTTCGGCGAGGATTTCTTTCGTAAACCGGAGCGTATGGTCCAGCTCGCTCATCTTCTCGATGACGATAACGACGTTTTTGCCGGCCTGCGCGCCGGTGAACGCGAGCTGCACGAAATCCTTGTCCTTGAAACCGTTAAGGACCAGCAGGCTGTCGGCGGACTGTTCCATCGAAAGCGCGGCATAGAGTTCCGCTTTGGAACCGGCTTCGAGTCCGAAATCGTAACGCGAAGCTTCGCGCAGGTACTCTTCGACGACCGCGCGATTCTGATTGACCTTCATCGGAAAAACGCAGAGATGGCGGCCGTTATAATCGAATTCCTTGATCGATTTGCGGAAAGCGGTTTGGAGTTTTCTGATCTGGCCGACAAGCAATTGCGGGAACCTCAGGAGTATCGGAGGGTTGATTCCGCGTTTTTTGAGATCTTCGACGATTTCGCGCAGATCGGCGGCCCGATTGTCGTTGTCCGACGGCCGAACGGTTAAATTGCCTTTCTTGTTGACGCCGAAGTAGCCCGCGCCCCAATTGTCAATGCCATATGTTTCGACTGTCTGATCGATGATTGCGCTCAATTAGATTTCTCCATAAGATCGTTGCCCGACAGGTGCCGAGGAAAATATATAAAAACTAATAACTTATAAAAAATCTATCAAAAAACAAAATCCATAACAACAACTATTTTCCAATGAAGGAATCGCTTTTCGCTCTTTCGATCGATGTGGCACGGCCTTTGCCATTGGAAAACGCGGCAGGTGATGAGAAACGGCAGTTTCACCCTTGAATTATTGGCCGTTCGACGCAAACAAAGCGACCAGAATGTCGTAACTTGTCAGAGCCGAGTGACATTATTTGTCAAACAGCATTCAATTTGTCGGAGCAAGTCATATGAAAAAACGAGCTGAAAGCGGATTCTCAATTGTCGAACTACTGTTGGTCGTGGTCATTATCGGGATCGTATCTGCGATTGGAATCCCGAACTTCCAGAAGGGAATGCGTTCTGCCGACAACGGCACTATGTACGCGAATCTGCGGTCGATTAGCAGTTCCCAGGTCAGCTACTACTCTCAGAACGGACGGTTCGCGCGCCTCAGCGAACTGAACGCTCTCCACGGCGGATCTCTCGGGGTGGCAGATGGAAACGGACTTGGCAAAGGGAAATTCTACATCGAAATGAGTCCGGCGGTGCCGACCGACGCCGAATTGAAGAATGAATACGTCATCATCGCTTCGGGCTTCAATGGCGTTGGCCTTCCTCCGATCTCGTACCGGCTCAATCAGACGGGCGAAATTGTTCAGTTAAGTCCATAGTCCGGTCTGCCGGAAAAACTTCTTCCTTTCAGCAGAAAAAAACGGTAATATCTTAATTGTCCGTTTCCTCCCGCCCTCGAATTTCATTCCCGAATCACCACTAAAATGAACGTTTTTGAAGATCTAATCGAAGAGCTCAAAGAAGAGAATCTGCTTGAAGAAACTGTAATGGATACGAAAGGGCGCGAACATTTTTTTGCGCCCACCGATTTCCGGGCGCAAGCAAATCGACCTCTTGCTCCGTCTTCGAATCCCGAAGGCGGACTTTCCCGTTTTGAAGAGCAAGGCGCTCCGGGTGAGGCTTCATTCGCACCGACGATAAACCCGATTCAGCATACGCCGGATATTGCGTTCGGACCATCGGCGATCACCGAAACGGTTCCGTCCGAGCCTGCCGTGCAGCCTCTGTCGTCGCTCTCGGATCTCCCGGAAGCGTTCGCTGAAATCGGGCAACCCGCACCGTCGGATCCGGTAAAGACATTCGGCGCGGATGACTCCGATCTTCCAAGCGTATCCGGCCAGTCACCGACGGCATTCGATGTTCAGCCTCCCAGGCCGGCCGGGATCGCTCAACCGCCGATGCCGGTTTTGCCGATGAATCCCTCGCCGGCGGGTCGGACATCGTTCGCATCGAATCCGCGTTCGAGTTTCGGAAGCGCCGACAAGCGACCGATCGTCAACCACAAGGAGTATTTCAAAAAGCGCGCGATCGATGAGGTCACCGGACTGCAGATGGTCGATCACGTTCTTTCGGGTGTCGAGCGCGAACAGATGAAGATCGTTCCGAAGCCGTTCAACGACATTCCGGTGAAAAAGGCGCTTCACGATTTTATGCAGGTGTCGGGCGACACGAGGTCTGCCGAACACTCGCGCGCCGAGTTTCAACTGATGCAGGAAACCGAGAGTTGGTACTCGTCGCTTTCCCATCGCGACCGGCACGTTTCCGTCGCCCATTTGCGCCGATACTGTGAAACGACGAAACCGGCGCTTAGTCCGCAAGCGCTCATCGCGATGGGCCGCTTCTATCGGAATTCGCCGTTTTCGGAACCGGTTCGCAACAAATTCGATCTAGTTCTGACGCGCCTTTTCAGCGCTGATACCGAGGACGAAAAACGGGAGCTTATGTTCCCGCGCGAGGAGTTGATCGCACAACTCAAGGACCTCTATGCCGATTGGTCGAGTATCCAAGTTTATAATGCCGCCGATGACGATTCGGAGGTTTTGATCGCGGTACTGAAGTTCCAGGATTTCATCAACGAAGCGGAATCGACCGCGACCTTTGATGAGTTGATCGGGAGTGATTTTTTCAACCGTCTCCGGATGTTGAAGGAAGGCTGTCAAGAGAACTTTTTCGCGCCGCTCATTACCGTCGCTTCGATTGAGGCCAACATCAAGATCGGTAATCGTTACGTCGATCTCATCAAGGCGGAACGAAACGGGGTGAACGCCGTCGCGCTTGAAGAAAAATACGGCTTTCTCCACGATCAAGCGATTTCCGACTCAACCGTCAAGACATTCCAGCTGGTTGATCTGCTCAAGGAGAGGGTACAAGCGGTCGAGGCATCCAATCTTGTCGAAGTCCACGTGAAGGCCGAAGAGCCGCGTCAGCGAAAGCAGATCCGAACGCAGACGAATCGACTGTGGGCGGTCAACAAGTGGTTGCTCGGATTGACGATTTTTGCCGTACTCGCTTGCGTCGGAGTCTATTTCTGGGCCGAAGCCAAGACTCAGGAAGTCGCCGGAGCACAATCGCCGAAGGTCAAGAAGGTCAACATCGAGAATTCTTCATTGAAAGAGGTTTTGCAGTCAGCGCGGATAAATGAAGAAACGTTTTTCGGCGTGGCCTTGAATACTTGGAGTGATTTGCCCCTTGAAAGAAAAGAGGAAACCCTCAAGAAGATCCTCTCGATCGGCCCCGAGAAAGGATTCAAGCGCGTCCATCTCCTTAACGAAAAAGGGCGAGCGGTGGGCTTCGCTTCCGAGGAAAAAGTCGAAGTTTATAATCCGTAGACGGAATTTGACGTGCCTGTTCAATGTTGTAGAATTGGGATAACTTTTGCGTGTGAAAAAAGACGATCTTCCCCGATTATCTTAATCATTTAATTTAAGGAGAATAAATGAACGCAAAACATGTTCTTAACTACGCCGCCGAACAGGGCGCGCGATTTGTATCCGTGCGATTCACGGACCTGCCTGGTTCCTGGCATCATCTTACATATCCGATCAGCGAGTTAACAGAAGACAGTTTCGAAGACGGTTTTGGTTTTGACGCGTCGAGCCTTCGAGGTTGGGCGGCGATCAACGAATCGGATATGCTTCTGATCCCGGATCCTTCGCGATGCTGGGTCGATCCGTTTGCGGAAGACACGACCATTTGTCTGATCGCTAACGTCGTCGATCCGATCACCAAGGAAGGCTACGGGCTCGACCCGCGTTCCGTAGCGGTTCGTGCCGAAAGCTATCTGAAGTTCACCGGGATCGCGGACACGATCTTCGTCGGACCCGAGGCCGAATTTTTCATTTTTGACGAAGCGCATTTTCACGCCGGACAACATTCGGCGGGCTTCTACGTGAATTCGGAAGAAGGGCATTGGAATTCGGGCCGTCAGGGAAACGAGATGTCTCCGAACCTCGGCTACCATATTCGCGCGAAAGAGGGTTACGTTCCGGTTGCTCCGATGGATTCGCTGGTCGATCTGCGAAACACCATTTCGACGATTCTCGGCGAAGTCGGGATCAACGTCGAATGCCACCACCACGAAGTGGCGACGGCCGGACAGTGCGAGATCGACTTCAGATACGCCAATCTGCTCCATACGGCCGACAATTTGATGCTTTTCAAGTATGTCGTCAAGAACACCGCGGTTGCCCACGGGAAGTCGGCGACCTTTATGCCGAAGCCGATCTACGGCGATAACGGTTCGGGAATGCACTGCCATCAGTCGCTCTGGAAAGACGGTTTGCCGCTTTTTGCCGGCGATCAGTATGCCGGCCTTTCGGAGATGGCCAAGCATTACATCGGCGGACTTCTGAAGCACGCGCCGGCGATCGTGGCCTTCGCGGCGCCGACGACCAACAGCTACAAACGGCTGGTTCCGGGCTTTGAAGCGCCGGTCAATCTGGCTTACTCGGCGCGCAACCGATCGGCGGCCGTCAGAATTCCGATGTTTTCACAGTCGCCGAAAGCCAAACGGCTTGAGTTCCGTCCGCCGGACCCGAGCTGCAATCCGTACATCACGTTCGCGGCGTTGCTTATGGCCGGACTTGACGGGATTCAGAACCGCATTGATCCGGGCGAACCGCTCGACAAGGACATCTATGATCTTCCGCCGGAAGAACTGGCGAACGTGCCGTCGTTGCCCGGGAATTTGGACGATGCGTTGAAGGCGCTCGAAAGCGATCACGAGTTTCTCTTAAAGGGAGACGTGTTCACCACTTCGATGATCGAACGTTGGATCAAGTTCAAACGCGAGAACGAGATCCAGCCGATGCGTCTGCGTCCGCACCCGCTTGAGTTCGCGATGTATTACGATATTTAGCCCCGAATCCGATCGACCGAAAATGAGGCCGTCCAAGAACTCAGTTCTCGGACGGCCTCGTTTCCACCAACAAATGCTCTCGAAATTCTTTAGCGCCAACGCAACATAAGTGCCGCGCAACGGATCGTGCAACGCGAACGCGAATCGGACATCAATTGCTTTGGGTGTAAAGCGCGACGCAGAAAGTAAGCGACAGATTGCCGCAGTTTTTGCGCCGAAGAGAAGTGTCTTTTTCGTAAGTTAGTGCAGATGTAAAAGTTGATCAGTCCGTAAAGTTGTTTGGTCGCCGAAAACCGGCCGGCAGAATGACAAACGTCGATTCGGCGACAACCTCGCGAACGCTGATTGCACCGAATATCGTAATTCGGTATTTTGGAGATGCCGTGTTTTTTTAACTGCGCGGGGAATTGTATGAGGAAGTCAGCAATCATTTTTGTGAGCGGAGTGGTTTTCGCGCTTTCACTCGTCGGATGCTCCGGCGGCAGCGAGTCAAAACCGGATCCGACCAACGTAAGCGTTAAACCGGCGAATGCGTTGACGAACACGCCCGGCAATTCACGCATCAATAATAATTCGAATTCCGTGTCCCCTTCGAACGTCGATTCAGACGCGTCAAATTCGCGGCGCGAGCTGAAGTCATCGACGATGGCGGCCATTCCGGCGCCGGATGAATCGACATTCACATCGACGATGGATAAGTCGGGCAACTTCATCGAGGTTCGCGAATTCAAGAATCATCCGCGACTGCTGAAAGTCGAACGCAAAATACTCGGTCGGGATTCGAAGTATTCGGTGTATTTCAAGAACGGGAAGGTCGTCGAAGCGCCGGCCGCAAAAATGGAGAATTTCCGATCTCTTTCGCCGGTCACTATCCTGGAAGCGATCGGGATAAAAGTCACACCCGAAACTCCGAAAGACCCGGAACTCAAAGATCAAAAGAAACCCGAATAAGGAGCATTATGGAGAAATTCACCGTTTTGTGTCCGTGTTGCGAGGCCGCTCTGACGATCGATTCTCAGACCGGCGCGCTTCTCGCCCACGAAGAAAAGAAGAAATTGGTCGGATCGTTCGAAGATCTGCAGAGCGAACTAGGCAAGAAGAAAGACCTGCGAGATCAGCTGTTCGCGCAGGAGATGTCTTCTCAAAAAGACCGCGAGCGCCTGCTTGAAGAGAAATTCAATGAGGCGCTGAAACGCGCCGAAGGCGAAAAGCACTTGCCTTTCAAGAATCCGCTCGACCTTGATTGACCTCCAGTAAATTGAAAGACTCAACCGTTTATTGTCAGAACTGCCGCGCGGCAAACTCGCTGAATGATTCGCATTGCGCCGAATGCGGGACCAGGCTCCTGCTGGTGATCTTCCCGACATCTTTGCAGTACGACACGAACCAAACGCCATCGTTTTACGAAGATCATCTTCTCGAACGGGTTTCGATCCTGGAACTGCGGCAAGCGCAGCTGTCCGAGGCGTTGCGCGGGACGGTCGATTTGTTGCGCGATCAAAGCCAACTCCTGAAGGAAGAGCGCGATCTGATCAAAGAACTTTACGGGATCTTGGGGTTGCTGAACACCGATGAGGCAAAAAAGATCAGAAACGCCTGGGATGCTCTGCGCGATCCCGGACCGGTTTCGGATGGGGCATCGGCCGCCTCGGATCGCAGGGCCGAGCGGATCATCGCCGGTCACGGCGGCGAGAATTCGGAATTGCTCGCAAAACTCGTCAACGAAAGCGCGCGATTGCTAGGCGAAGGAAACGAGCGCCAAGGCTTGCAGATGCTCGAGCGAGCGCGTGTTTTGTCGCCCCAAAACGTCGCGTTGCACCTCAGATATGCGTGGGAGTTGTTCGTCGCGGACCGGTACGGCAAGGCGGCGGAAATTCTCAGCGCCGCACTGTTGGTCTCGCCTGACGATCGCCACGGACTCCTTTTGTCGGGGGTTGTAAATGCCGAACTGCTGAATCTCGAGCAAGCCAGGCGAAGCTTGAGTTTGCTGGTCAACATCGAAGGGATGGCCGGCGTCACCAATTTCGTTTGGGGAATGCTCGCGGCGTATGAAGGGAACTGGACCGAGTGCATTGCGGCCCTCAAGCAGAGTTCGGCCGCCGCAACACACGCTGAACTCGAATATCTCATCGGATGCGCTTATTTCCAGCTTCAACGATATTCGATGGCACTCCGACATTTGAACGCCGCTGCAAAACTCGACAAGGATTATGCTGACGCGTGGTTTATGAAGAGTGTCGTTCATCGGATCCAAAACGAGCCCGGCGATGAGATGGAAGCGTTCGAACACGCTGCACAAGCGAAAAGTCCCGGTGCGCAATGCCACGAGTTTCTAAAGGGTAGAAAGCTGTTCGGAACGCAGGCCGCGTTGCCTTTTCGGCACTTCTCAAATCGGAAGAACTCGCTGCTTTCAGGCGGCGCGCCAAGGATCAGGCGTTTCTGCCGCGATCTGTTGAACGGGATCTTAGATATGATTTGATCGAGGTGAAATGAACGCAAGAGATAGGATTATCGTCGCGCTCGATGTGCCGAGCGCCTCCGCCGCAAGATCTATTGTCGATGAACTTCAAAGCGAGGTCGGCGCCTTCAAGATCGGCTTGCAGTTGTTTACCGCGGCCGGCACCTCGCTAGTTTCAGAATTGGTCGGCCGGGGAGTCAGGCTTTTCCTGGACCTCAAGTTTCACGATATTCCGAACACCGTGGCGAAGGCCTCGATCGAGGCCGCGCGGACCGGTGTTTGGATGTTCAACGTACATTCGCTCGGGGGCGGTGAAATGATGCGGCGAACGGTTGCCGAGGTTAGGGAATTCTGCGAAAGGGAACGGCTGTCCCACCCGAAGATCATCGGCGTCACGATCCTTACGAGCTCCGGTTCGGAGACTCTTGCCGAAGTCGGAATCAAAGGCGATATGTCTTCGCAAGTTTTGAATTTAGCTCGACTTACGGCAGAATGTGGGTTGGACGGCGTGGTCGCTTCACCGCTCGAGATCGAACTGATCCGAAAGCAGTTCGGCGCCGGGTTTCTGATCGTCACTCCGGGCATCAGGCCCGGAACGGGAATGCCGGATCCTAGAAGTGGAACTTCCGATGATCAAAAGCGTGTAATGACTCCGGCGAGAGCGGTTGCGGCGGGTTCGGATTATCTTGTGATCGGCCGTCCGATCCTTGACGCGGCGGATCGGAGAGCCGCGGTGCGTGACATTATTTCTGAGATCGAGAACGGCTGATGAAACTTCATAGAAACATAAATCGCGTTGGATCTGGTTTCGGTCTTCGCGATGCGGGCCTTCGGCGACCCGCGATCCTCGCAACGCTATTCGTTCTCGCCGCGTACGGCCTTCTTTTGCCGTCGGCTGGGGGCGCCGCGAGGGACGGTTTTCGGTCGGGCGAGAAACTCACCTACACGATAAGTTATGACCAGTACAGGAACGCCGGCTACGCTGAGATTCAAGTCGTTTCGAGCGGCAAGATCGGAGGCCGCGACGCGGTTGAGCTCCGCTCGAAATTCAAGACTTTCGAGTTTGTCGCCGCGGCGTATTATCTGATCGACGAATCGCGCACGGTTTTTGTCGCACCGGACACGGGATTGCCGCTTTACGTGAAGTCGACGAAGAATTCGGGGGTGTTTCCCGAAGAAACGATCTCTAACTTCCTCGATCAGCCATCAACCAGCTACGATCTTCTGTCCCTGATCTATCGCGTCCGGCAATCCGGCGGCGCCGGCAATTTCCCGATCCTCGAAAACGGCAAAGGTTTCACCGTTACCGCGGTGCCGGGAGTCGTCGAAAAGGTCAAGACGGACGCCGGCGAGTTCGAGACGACCGTCTCGGGCCTTCAAAGCGAGTTCTTTACGCAAGCGGGTGTTTCAGACGTACGCATCAACTTCAGCAATGATCCGGACCGGCTTCCCGTTTTGATTCGGTTCCGCGCCGGCCGCGGCGAGTTTCGAATCTCGTTGGCGGGTCTTGAGAGGGCTGCGGAACCGGTCGCTTCGCCGACGCCGAGCCCGACCAAGCCCCCGGCCGCAACGCCGAGCCCGACACCCAAAGCGACGCCGAAACCTTACATCGACGATCAACCGCTTGGATCGGAGATTCCGTTTTCGCTGGGCGAGACGCTCGAATTCAAGATCGCGAGCGGCGGCCAGGCCGTCGGAACAATTGAATTCCAAGCGAAAGAGCGACGACAACTGCCGCTGAACGGTATCAAACGAGACGGACTTTTGCTGACGGCGACGGTCACCGGATCCGAGAACGGATCGAACTTGTTCCGCACGGGAGATGTTTTCAAATCGTGGGTCGATCCGCAGGATCTCCAACCGCTTCAAAGTGAGGTCAAGTTCAACGGGCAATTGGGTTCGCTCAATCAGATCGTGAGATTCGACCAGGATCGCGGGACGGCGACGCTTGAGGGAAACCAGCAAGTTCAGATCCCGGTCAATACTCATTCGCTGCTTTCACTTTTCTACGCCGCGCGGTCTTTCAATCTCAGGCCGAGCAAGGACGCGACGAATCCGGTCAACGACACGAGGGTAGCCGTTCTTTTCGGAAATCAGTTCTACGTCTTTATGCTGCGACCGTCGAACGCACAGATAATCACGCTCCGCGGCGAAAAGGTTCCGGCACAACTTGTGACGGTATTCACCGGCAATCCGCAACTCGACGCGCTCAATATACGCTTTTGGCTGAGCAACGATCAACGGCGAACGCCCCTGAGGTTTGCCGTCGGCGCGTATCAGGCGGACCTCTCGCGCGAATCCTCCGCAAGATCCAATTAACGCACGTAATTGAAATTGGTTTTCAGTTGATTTACAATTTGTAAATCATGAGAAAAGCAATTCTTCTGGTTGCGACATTGTTTTTAACCGCAACTCTTCAGATTGCGGCGCAATCCGAAAGCGACCGCGAGGCGATCACCCAGGCGGCGTTGAACTACGCCGACGGCTGGTACACGGGAGATCCCTTGAAGATGGAGAGCGCGCTTCATCCGGACCTTGCCAAGCGCCGCGCCGTGACGAACGACAAGGGCCAAAGTCGCCTCGATGAGTTGAGCGCGCTCGGTCTCGTCCAGGGGACGCGCGCGGGCTACGGCAAGAACACTCCCGAAAAAGATCGGCAAAAGGACGTCAAGATACTCGATGTTACCGGCAACGCGGCGACCGTCAAACTTGAAATGCGTGACTGGGTCGATTATATGCACATCGCGAAGGTGAATGGTAAATGGCTGATAGTCAACGTTTTGTGGGAACTGAAGCCGAAAAAGGAAGGAATCAGGTGACAACGCTCCTTTCGGAACTCGCGATCGGCGCCACGGCGAAGGTCGTCAATGTCAGCGGCGAGGGTATGATCGCCAAGCGGCTGATGGAAATGGGCGTCGTTCCGGGCGTTACGGTGCGTGTCGTAAAGGCGGCTCCGTTCGGCGACCCGATCCAGATTCGGGTCCGCGGTTACAGCCTCGCGATCCGGCGAAACGAGGCGGAAACGATCGAAGTCACCGAATGAACAAGAACGTCAATCCAAACGGGACCCGCGAATTGATAATCGCGTTGGCCGGAAACCCGAACGCCGGAAAAACGACGCTCTTCAATGCGCTCACGGGAATGCGGCAGAAGGTCGCGAATTATCCTGGCGTGACGGTCGAGAGAAAGGAAGGGAACTGGCTTGTCGGCGACAAACCGGCACGGATAATCGATCTGCCCGGACTCTACAGCATCGATGCGACCTCGCTCGACGAACAGATCGCCCGCGATGTTCTGACCGGCGCGGATTCCTCGCTTCCGCACCCCGACGTCGTGATCGCGGCCGTCGATTCGACCAATCTCGAACGCAACCTGTATCTCGTCACGCAACTGCTCGAACTTCAGATCCCGACCGTCGTCGCGCTGACGATGATCGATGAGTTTGAGCGCCAGAAACACCAGATCGATACTGGGAGACTCTCGAAACTCCTGGGCGTGCCGGTGGTCGCGGTCGATGCGTCGACCGGCCGCGGCGTTGAAGAGTTGGCCGATTCCGCGGCCAAAATGATCGACAGCCGAAGGCCCGTGCCCGACAACCTGAACACCGCGGCCGAAACGAGCCAGAATGCGAAGATCTTTGCGCGGTACAGTTTCATATCCGAGGTCGTTCAGGAAAGCGTCAAGCATATGGATCTTGACGCCCATAATTTCTCCGAAAAGTTGGACCGCGTTTTGACTCACCGGTTCTTCGGACTCGTGATCCTCGTCGCCGTTTTGCTCGTTGTTTTTCAGACGATCTTTTCGTGGGCCAACATTCCGATGGATCTTCTGGAAAAAGGATTCGGGGCATTGGGCGATCTCGCCCGGACGAATATGCCGGAGGGTATTCTGACCGATCTGATCGTTGACGGGATCATCGCCGGCGTCGGGGGAGTCCTCGTCTTTCTGCCTCAAATCCTGCTTTTGTTCCTTTTCATTTCCATTCTCGAAGACTCGGGCTATATGGCCCGGGCCGCATTTTTGCTCGACAAGCTGATGTCGCGCGTTGGACTTCACGGCAAAGCCTTCCTACCGTTGATGAGCAGTTTCGCCTGCGCGATTCCGGGGATAATGGCGGCCCGGACGATCGAGAATCCGAAGGACCGTTTGGCGACCATCCTGATCGCGCCGTTTATGAGCTGTTCGGCGCGTCTTCCGGTCTATACGTTGATGATCGCGACGTTTTTCGCCGGTCAGACCGTATTCGGGTTCATATCGCTCGGCGCGGTCCTTATGCTCGCGATGTACGCGCTTGGGATCTTTGCCGCGCTCGTCGTCGCCCTGATCCTCAAAAAGAGCGTTCTCCGGACATCGTCGCAACCACCGTTTGTGATGGAATTGCCGCCCTATCGCCTGCCGAATCTGCGGAATGTGATGCAGAATATGTTTTTGCGCGCGTGGCTCTTTGTAAAGCGTGCCGGAACCGTCATTCTTGCCATCTCGATCGTGCTTTGGGCGCTGATGTATTTCCCGAAATCCGCGCCGCCGGCGGGGATTGCCGAAAGTCCCGAATCCTACCAGTTGACTCATAGTTTTGCAGGAACGCTCGGACAGGCGATTGAACCGGCGATCAGGCCGCTCGGGTTCGATTGGAAGATCGGTGTTGCACTGATCGCGAGTTTCGCCGCGCGCGAGGTTCTGGTTTCGACCCTGAGTATCGTATACAACGTCGGGAAGGGCGCGGATGAAGAATCGGAGACGCTGATCTCGGCGATACACGACGCCCGCGACGCTGACGGTAAGCCGACCTGGACGCCGCTCACGGCGCTGACACTGATGGTCTTTTTTGTGCTCGCGATGCAATGTATGTCGACCGTCGCGATCGTGCGGCGTGAAACCAATTCCTGGCGGTGGCCCGCATTTATGATCGTTTATATGACCGGGCTCGCGTATCTCGCCGCCTTTGTGACCTATCAGGGTGGGAAATTGCTCGGATTCTGAAAATGTCAGTCCAGACGTTGATCGTTGTCCTCATCGTGCTCGGAGCCGTCGGCTACGTCCTGCTGACCGTTCGCCGGCAGATCGCGGGATCGCGTCCGAAAAAGGATGGATGCGGCGAAGATTGCGGATGCGGAAAATGATTCTTCGCTTGGGACACGACTTGGTCGCGGCGTAAATCCTCTTTTCAAGAAAACAGCCAGACAATACGATCGAGCAGTTCATTTTTTGTCGTCACGCGACCCGCGTTTTCGACCAGATACAAAAGCAGGTCGAACTGTTTCGGTTTGAGCGTTACCGGGTTCTCCGGGCGCCAAAAACGACGATCGGACGAGTCAAGACGAAACGAGCCGAACCGGTAAAGCATAGTTTTTCGTTGAAAATTTCCGCTGATAAAAGAGATCTCCGACCGTTTCGAGATGTCGCAATTTTGAAATAGTCCGATAAAAAACGGAAAATCCAACCGAATCCGAAAGAAATCCAAAAATAATCCGAAAAACATCCAGACATCCAAAGCGCGCGCCGGTATTTTGTGGCATCGATTGCGAATATTGACTATCGATGAACTGGTAGGTAAAAATGGTGATCAAACGCAAAATTGAGTACGTCGCGACCACGCGCCGCTATGTCGTCCGATATGCGGCGCCCGGCAATGCCATCGTTTGTCCCGAATGCGGCGATTCGATGCTGTCGATCGAACAGGCCACAGTTTTGCAGGGAATCGGTCAACGACGCATTTTCAAATTCATCAAAATGGAACCGGTGCATTTCAGTGAAGCGGGGACGGGCGCGTTATTCGTGTGCCTCAGTTCGCTGGCCGCAACAGTGGAGCGTTTGGCTCAGAAGGAAACAAAGGAGCTAGAAGAAGGATACCAATGAAAAACACACAAATGACTAAAGTACTCGGAAGTTCAAACAATCGGATCGCCGGCTTGCTGATGATCCTCGGCCTGTTCGTTATATTAATGCCTGGCTGTCAACAGATAAATGATGCGGTGAACAAGCCGGCAAACAGTAACTCGACAGCAAACAGCAATGCTTCGACAAATGCGAATGCGAATAGCAACGTCACGGCAAACAGCAATGCTAACGCCAACTCATCGGCGCTTCCGACCGAACCTGCCGCCAACACCAACAATCAGGCGAGCAATTCCGCGGCCAATACCGCTACCGCAACTAAAGAGCAAGTTCCCCTAACCGAGGAAGCTAAGGTTTTTAAGAATGATCTTGTCGGAAAGTGGACGGACGGAAACGAAACATTAACTTTCACCGAAAACAAAATCGAATCCTCCCAGACTCGCGGTAAGACACATACCTATCGCGTTGTGGACGAAAAAACGATCGAGGCAACTCAAGATTGGAATGGAACGCCTTGGAAAGCGACGATGAAAATTGAAGACAATGGCAATAGTTTACTTTGGTATAACGAAACCCAAAAGAAAAACTTCAAATATACCCGGGTAAAATAAGTTAATTCGTAAGCGAATCGGTAGTCAAAAGACAGACAGAAAAGCGAATCGGTCAACTCCTGTGGTGATGAAAGAATCGCTGATTCAAGCCTTTTTGTCTGGCCGGCGACGATTCTTGCAGAAGCCCGCACGCAGTAAGAGCGAAAGATGAACACACTGACTGCGTGCGTGTTTCTGCACCTGAAGGAGATATCAAAATGAGAAACAGACTTTTTATCGGATTAGCATTGGCCGCCTGTCTTTTGATGTTCGGCTGCCAGCAAAGCAACAACGCCGTCAACAATAACAAAGCCGCAAACACCAACACCGCGACAAACGCCAACGCTGTCACAAACACCAACACGACGACGAACGCTAACACCAATTCTGCGTCAACGCCAACCAACACGAACACGGCCTCGTCAAATTCCGAAACGTCGAAGAAAGACGAAAAGTCGGAAGAAAAGGCGGATTGTGTAGTCAAGACGGACAACGCCGACTTCTATGTCTCGGCAACTGAAAAAGATATGAAGTTGAAAAAAGGAGCTCCGATCATCGATACCGGTGCCCCGATGGGACAGGGAATTATCGTCGTCAAAGCCAAGGTCGGAAATGAATGGATCAAAGGCGAAATTCAGCTTGACGATACGACCTGCAATGACGCTCCCGAGGACGCGCCGAAGAAGAAATAGGCGACCGAAGCAGATGGCTCAATATAGCGGAAATTAGCGAAATTTAAGAGCTAAAACCTATGAATGGAACATTCGGAACAAAAAGCTCCAGCATAAACATCATCAGGTTTGCTCCGGTTTTCGTTACCTTAGTCATTTTGCTGTCCGGCTGCCGGCAGATAAATAATCTGGTCAACAGCAACGCGAACGGCAGTACTTCCGCTCCGCAAGCCAACACGGCTAACTCGAATGTCAACACGGCTCAACCGTTGAAAGACGATCTGCTCGGAACGTGGATCAACGTTGATGATCCGACAACCAAAGCGATTTTCACCGCGGACGAAATAACCCAAATTGCAGCTAAACAGGAAAGCATAATTTACAAATACAAAAGGCTGAACGACCAGGAGATTGAACTTCTAGACCAGAAATCGGGCGAAAAACGAATGGCCAAGTAGAGGTTAAAGGCGACGTTTTGACGATGCAGATTGGGGATCAAACGGCTAAGTTCAAACGCGAATCAGCCGACACGACCAACACCAGCGCAGCTAATTCTGCCGCCACTTCAGCTCCCGCGGCAGCTGAGACCTTGTCGGAATCGGCCAAAGCGCTGAAAAACAAGCTGATCGGAACCTGGTTGATTAACTCATCGCCGATCAAATATGTCTTTACCGCCGACAACAGGGTTCTTATCTATTCCGATGGCCACCTGCAGTTTGCGGCTCATTACCAGATCAAAGACGACAAGGTTGAATGGCTCAACAACTTCTTCAAGAAGATCAGCATGAAAACAAGCTTCGGAAATGATGACTCGGCGATGAATTTTGGCAGCATTCGGATGAAGCTTGAATCACGCGAGACGAATGTCGATTTCAGCGATTCGTTGCCGGATCGGATCGTCGGTCTCTGGGTCGGCATCCCCGGGACAAATACGGATATGCGTACAATATCTGTCTTGCGGGATGCTCCCAATAATTATTCCTGGTCTCTTGGGCGGCAACGCAAAGGCTGGTTTCATTACAAGTTCGAATTTTCAGCCGACGGGACCGCCAAATTCGGGGCTACAATCAGGAAGTTGACGGTGGAGGATGATGTTCTGACCTCTGAGGAAAACGGCGAGATCGAGAAATACCCCCGTTTGAAAACGGTTGACTAAAGATGAGAGCGGCAAGGAACGCGAAGCCGTCAAACCGTAAAGATCATTCGGGCAATTTATTGGTCAAATCGAGGGTTAGATATCAAGCAAAAACTAAACGGAAGCGGAATGGCTCTTTTGAAACAACCGCATGCGATTTTTTGAATCAATATGAAACAGACAATAAACAACAACTTTTCGCGGCGATTCCTGGGTTTGGGAATTGTCGGTTTGATGATCATTTTTGCCGTCGGATGCGGTCGCACGAGCGCTCCCGCGAACGGCAATACGGGAAACAACAATACAGCCAACTCGGCTGTCAATAATTCGGCTCCGACCAATACGAACTCGGCCGCGCCGACTTCGGCAACGTCGCCGCTCGAGCAAAAGGCGAACGCCATCGTCGGGAAATGGGAAACGACGACCGCCTTGGACGACAAGATAATGTTCGATTTCAGTCAGCCGAAAAAAGAGGGCGAAACTTACGTCGGAACTTATAAATTCATCGTCAACGACGACACGAGCGAGCCGCCTGCAAAATACGTCGTTTCCGCCGACAAGATGATCAAGTTCTTCAACGAAGAAGGCAAGGAATACCCGCTCATCAAGGTCTCGGTTTCCGATGACGGAAAAACGCTGATGTATTTCGATCAGAAGGGCGGCCAAAGCAAATTGACGAGAGTCACCGCTTCACCCAAGAAAGACGGATCATCGGGCGATAAAGCCGATTGCGAGGTTAAGATCGACAACGCGGACTTTTATGTCACGACAACCGATAAGGAGATAAAGCTCAAAAAGGGAACGCCGCTGATGATGACCGACGCCCCGATGGGACAGGGAATCGTCGTCGTCAAGGCAAAAGTCGGAATTGAATGGATCCAGGGCGAGATCAAACTCGACGATACGACCTGCAACGACGTTCCAGAGGATTCAAAGCCGACCAAGAAATAAACGTCCGGCACGGTGACGGGCGAATTCATAATTCGCCAGCGCCGGAAGGCAAAATGTACTTCAAACCGATATCGCCCCGATTCTGCCTGGATCGCGGGCGACATCGCATTGGAATTCAGCCGAAGCGATCAGGTACTTCGGATGTTTGTTCAAGAGCGGACTGTAAGCAAGTGCGGATTAACGGAACTTGACTCTGATCTCCAGACGCTGGAAATCTGCCTCTTCGGCCGGTTCCGGGTGAGCATCGACGGCGTTCCGATCGATGACAATCGCTGGACGCGGAAGTCGGCAAAATCGCTCGTCAAGCCTCTTGCGCTAAAACGGCTGAATTTGCGAAGAGCTTCTCCTCGAAAACACGCGAAAGGACGCGAAAAATGTTTGGTTGAAGTCTTGTTTCGCGTATTTCGCGGGAAATGATTCTCTGGCCCGCGATTCAACGCGGATTGATCCCCCGGAATCTTGTCGTCTTCAATCGCGGAAATACGTGCATTTCGCGGGCAACGGAATTCCGCTATTGCACGGAGATCCGGGGGCGTGAACGGTTTGTTTCGCGGGAAATCGTAAACCAAAGAGCGTAAATGACTTGACGTTCGCTTTCCGGTCGAATAACTTATTGAAGAAACAGGGGCGACAAAAACCAACAAATGAGTATTCAATCAGACCGAGAGGTTTTCGGAGGTCATCTTCTTGTCATCGGCGGTGCCGAGGACAAATACAACGAACGGAGGATCCTGCGAAAGTTCCTCGAACTTGCCGGCGGTGAGAAGGCTAAGATCCTGATCGTGCCGGTCGCGTCGGATTATCCTGAATTCGCGGCCGATGTTTACACGCAAGCGTTTCGGCACCTCGGAGTCTCATCTCCCAGAGTTCTTCGCGTGACATCGCGTCAGGACGCGTTTCAGGCCAATGCCGACGAACTTCTGGACGGCGTCACGGGCGTTTTCATTTCCGGCGGCGACCAGATGCGTTTGACGTCGATCCTCGGCGGGACGAAGTTCGCACAGAAGCTTCGGGTGCTCGTTCGCGAGACAGACATCGTTCTCGCGGGGACGAGCGCCGGAGCTGCCGGAATGTCGACTTCGATGATCGTCCGCGGCGATTCGGCCTCGCATCCGCAAAAGAGCGCCGTGCGGCTTTCGCCGGGGCTCGGATTCCTTAAGAACATCATTATCGACCAGCATTTCTCGGAACGCGGACGGATGAGCCGTTTGCTGACCGCAGTTTCGTACAACCCGTACAATCTCGGCGTCGGGATCGACGAGAACACCGCGATAATTCTCGACAAGAAAGGCGAGCTCGAGGTCTTCGGTGAGGGCACGGTAACGATCGTCGACGGCTCCGAGATCAGTTTCAACGAGATTGCGGAGGTCGATGACCATCGCCCGTTCGCCGTCTGCGGCGCACAGATCCACATCCTCCGCGACGGACTGAAATACGACTATTTCGAACGGCATCTGATGCCCGTCGAAAGCGAGTTCTTGCTGCCGGATATCAGGTGATTTTCGATTTGCGATTTTCGATTTGAAGGATTCCGGATTCCAAATTCCAGATATTCCAGGAATCGAAAAAACGAGATTCGAGAGCTAGAAAGCGTGGTTTTGCGCTTGATCGCCAGAGTGTGAGCGTTCGATATCAGGAACGTGAACTTCGCCCAAAACTTGACTGGAATGATAGACTTTATCAAACACTCATTCCGTTACTCATTTGGGGAACTCACATGGCTACTTTTAGGAGATTTGAAGACTTAGGGGTTTGGAAACTGGCGTTCGAATGCGCTGAGTTGATTTACGACGTCACCGAGAACGGTGAATTTGCGAGAGATTACGCGTTGCGCAACCAGATTCGTCGTGCTGGCGTTTCGATCTTCTCAAATATCGCGGAAGGATTCGAGCGTGACGGCAACCGCGAGTTCGCGAACTTTTTGTCTATCTCAAAAGGTTCTTGCGGTGAAGCGAGAGCACAGTTAGTGTTTGCGAAACGTCTTAACTACATTGGTGAACAGCGATTTCTCCAACTTCACCGGAAGCTCGAAGAAACGAGTCGTCAGCTTTCGCGACTCCGGAGTTATCTGGTCAAGACGCCGATGAAAGGTCGACGTTGGGAAGAAGACAATTACTAGAAATGAATCCACTGAAAAGTAGAATCTCGACAATTTCTTAGTTTGGAGATTCTTGGAATCATGGAATCAATGAGATACCTGGAAACCAATTGAATCTCCGGAATTTTTGAAATCCATGGAAAGCTTGGAATCTCCGGAATTTTATGGAATTCTCTGGAATTCTTGGAATCTATGGAATTCTGGAATCTCCGGAATTCTTGGAATCTCCGGAATTCTTGGAATCTCCGGAATTCTTGGAATCTCCGGAATTTGTGGAATCTCCGGAATTCTTGGAATCTCCGGAATTCTTGGAATCTATGGAATTCTTGGAATCTCTGGAATTCTTGGAATCTCTGGAATTCTTGGAATCTCCGGAATTCTTGGAATCTCCGGAATTCTTGGAATCTATGGAATTCTTGGAATCTCCGGAATTCTTGGAATCTCCGGAATTCTTGGAATCTCCGGAATTCTTGGAATCTCCGGAATTTGTGGAATCTCTGGAATTCTTGGAATCTCTGGAATTCTTGGAATCTCCGGAATTTTTGGAATCTATGGAATTCTTGGAATTCTCTGGAATTCTTGGAATTCTTGGAATTCTTGGAATTCTCTGGAATTCTTGGAATTCTCTGGAATTCTTGGAATTCTTGGAATTCTTGGAATTCTCTGGAATTCTTGGAATTCTTGGAATTCTCTGGAATTCTTGGAATTCTTGGAATTCTTGGAATTCTCTGGAATTCTTGGAATTCTTGGAATTCTTGGAACCTCTGGAATTCTTGGAATCTTGGGAATGATTGAAGTCAGCCGAATATGGAAATTCTTGAAATCAGAACACTCCGCGGTCCCAATTATTGGAGCGGGTATTGGAAACAACTTATCATTATGCGGCTCGACATCGGGACGTACGAGGATAATCCGTCGAACAAGATCCGCGGTTTTTACAGGCGGATGACTGAGGTGATGCCGACGCTCCTGTCGCACGGCTGCAGTTATGGCGAAGAAGGCGGATTTCTGAAACGCGTCAAACGCGGCACGTGGGCAGGCCACATCATCGAGCATCTCGCGCTCGAGCTTCAAACGCTTGCCGGAATGGAAGTCGGTTACGGCCGCACCCGGGAAACCAGCGAACGCGGCATATACAACGTCGTTTTCGCCTATTTTGAAGAGGAAGTCGGACGCTACGCGGCCCGCGCCGCCGTGAAGATGTTTCTCGATCTTGCAGAAGGGGTCAAGCCCGTCGCCGAACTGCAGGCCGAACTTGCGCGTGAAGTTCAGGAAATGCGCGAGATCCGGGAAGATGTCCGATTCGGACCGTCGACCGGGTCGATCGTTGAAGAAGCTGAGAGCCGGGACATTCCGTATATCCGGCTTAACGATCAGTCGCTCGTCCAGCTCGGTTTCGGCGTCCACCAGCAGCGGATCCAGGCGACGACCACTTCGCATACGAATATGATCTCGGTCGATATCGCCGGCGACAAAAGCGCGACCAAGAAATTGCTCGGAGATATGGGTGTTCCGGTGCCGCGCGGCTACTCGATCCGTGACGAGGAAGATCTTGATCGGACGGTCGAGCGCGTCGGGTTTCCGGTCGTCATTAAGCCGCTCGACGGGAATCACGGCAAAGGCGCGACCGTCGGGATCAACACCATCGACGACGCGAAGATCGCGTTTGCGAAGGCCAAAGAGTATTCGCGTTGGGTGATCGTTGAAAAACAGCTTATCGGAAACGATTTCCGCGCGCTGATCGTCAACAACCGGCTGATCGCCGTCGCCGAACGTGTTCCGGCAAACGTCGTCGGCGATGGAAAACTCACGATTCAGCAGTTGATCGACAAGACCAACGAAGATCCGCGGCGCGGTTACGGGCACGAAAACGTCCTGACTCAGATCACCATCGATCAGCAGACAGAGCGCTTGATCCGGGCCAAATCGTACACTCTCGAAACGGTTCTTCCAAAGGGCGAGATTCTGTATCTGAAAACGACCGCGAACATTTCGACCGGCGGCACGGCGATCGACCGAACGGACGAAGTTCATCCCGAAAACGTCTTTCTTTTCGAGCGAATCGCTCGGATCATCGGCCTTGACGTCGCCGGCATCGACGTCATCGCGCCGAACGTCGCCGAACCGCTTTCCGAGAACGGCGGCGGAATCATCGAGGTCAACGCCGCGCCGGGCTTTCGTATGCACCTCGCGCCGAGCGAGGGAATCGGACGCAACGTCGCCGAACACGTCGTCGATATGCTTTTCCCGCCCGGAAAACCTTCCCGAATTCCGATCTTTTCAATCACCGGAACAAACGGGAAAACGACGACGACGCGCCTCATCGCGCATATTCTAAGGAACAGCGGCAAAAACGTCGGATTCACGACGACGGACGGAACGTATATCGGCAATAATCAGATCGTCACCGGCGACAACACGGGACCGGTTTCGGCGCAGCTCGTATTGCGCGACCCGACGGTCGAGGTCGCGGTTCTTGAAACCGCGCGCGGCGGCATCATCCGCGCGGGGCTCGGGTTCGATCATTGCGACATCGGCATCGTGACGAACATTGCGGCCGACCATCTCGGACTGAAAGATGTCAACACGCTTGAAGATCTGGCGCGCGTCAAATCCGTTGTCCCGCGCTCCGTCAACAAAAAGGGATTTGCCGTTCTAAACGCCGAAGACCCGCTCGTTTACGGTATGAAAGAGCTTGTCGACGGGCATCTCGTCTATTTTTCGATGGACGAGAATCATCCGAACATACAGCGCCAGGCTCGCCGCGGACGCGTTTCCTGCGTTTACGAGAACGGCTATGTCACGATCCTCAAGGGCAAGTGGAAGGTCCGCATCGAAAAGGCCCTGAACATCCCGCTGACGTACGGCGGCCGCGCCGAGTTTATGATTCAGAATGTGCTCGCGGCGACGCTCGCGTGCTTCGTGCACGGCGTTTCGCTCGAGGATATTCGCGTCGGTCTGACGACCTTCACGCCGTCGCTCGCGCAAACTCCGGGAAGGTTAAATTTCCTCGAGATCGGCGACTTCACGGTTCTGATGGACTTTGCACATAATCCCGCCGGATTCGCGGGATTGCAGAAGTTCATCGGCAAGCTCCCGTTCAAGCACAAGACCTGTATCCTGAGCGGCGTCGGCGACCGCCGCGACGAGGACATCCGTGAGATGGGCAAGCTCGCCGGCGAAACCTTTGACAAGATCATCATCCGCCGCGGCGATTACCTTCGCGGACGAACTGAAAAGGAGGTCCTCGCTCTGCTTCAAAAGGGAATCAAGGCGTCGAAGAAGAGTCCCGTCGTCGAGATCGTCCACGAGTCAAAGGAAGCGATCTACCACGCCTTCAAGAAAGCGAAGAAAGGCGAACTGGTTGCGATCCTTGCGGATTCGGTCGACAAGGACATCGCGATTGTCAAGCAGTACCGCGATGAGATGTTGGGATGATCGGACCGATTCGATCGTTCCGCGGTCGAGCATCGGAACACTCAACAAAGGGAATGATTTCGGTTGCAAAAAGGTAACCGGGGCGGAGATGTTTCCGCGCGTCGCCGTGACCCCTTGGGGCTTTCAAAAACTGTATGAATTCGCTGAAGGCGAATCAGATAATAGCCTGGGGTGAGCGGAGCGTAACCCCAGGATTTTAGTCAGACGGGACGCCGACCCTGAAGGGGTCGAAGGTAAGTCGTTGATTGTTGGACCCTTGCAGCATTATGATGACGCGTTGTTCAACAAAGGGCCGCGCTCGTTTCGTTCGTCAGCATCATGATTTCGCGTTGTTCAACAAAGGGCGGCGCCCGTTTCGTTCGCCAGCATTATGATTTCGCGTTGTTCAACAAAGAGCCACGCTCGTTTCGTTCGCCTTGCCGCACACTGCTTTGTTGTCCCGTTTGCGACCTTAAGGAATCGGGTTCTTTGAAAAACCTGACGACTTGCAAAAAAACAATTGCCTTGCCGCGGATGACGCGGATCAACCTGAAGATGCGAATAAACGGACAATTGGCGTCAGGCCCGAGATTTGGGGTATTTCGGACTTTCGGGTGGCCGCGGCAACGCGCCAACCCGACGATCAGCAAGTCAGTACCGCCTGCGTCAGCGGGCGGGCGACGCCTAAATCCAAGCCACTCAATGCGGCTTTGCCGCCCGGATGTGGGGAAAGGCTGTGCCTTTCCGGGTCGGCCTTCTGTCCACGCGGCTGCGCCGCCCGTTGCATATTGGCGGCAAAGCCGCAGGATTGCGGTAGCGTTGAAAGGAAAGGCCGAGCCTTTCCGCACATCCGGGCGGCAAGCCGCAAGGACGGCAAATACATCAGCGTCCTGCCGGGTTCGTTGGGGGACATTTGATTTCACCGACCGGCTCTTGGAATCTGGACTCTCCATAAGCCCCCCGGTTGGATCCGTCCGCCGAATCCGAATCGCCGAGCGATGCCGTGAGTCGCCGACGAGATCCGAATCGCGCAACGATGCCGCGAGTCGCCGACGAGATCCGAATCGCGCAACGATGCCGCGAGTCGCCGCCAAGATCCGAATCACGTAGCGATGCCGTGAAGGAGGCTGTCTGGAAAGTCACTCAGAAAGTCTCTGGGATTGCCGTTTTTCTGTTGTCTGTTTTGGGAGAGTCCGCTTCGGCCGTCATCAGTTGGCCGGTCGCCGAGCGCATTTCCGCCTTTTCAGACGGTTGCCAGCCTTTGCAGGTTGTGTGCGATCGCGATCAATCCGATCTCAATCTGTACTTTTGCCAACCCCCTCAGTAAGAACCTTCTGAATTTCTTGTTTTCCTTTATGTTTCCGATCACCGCCTCGACCTCGTACCGTTGTTTCCTCCGTTCGACGCCTTTCTCGCTTTCGAGCATCTCGCGCGCCTTGCGCCGGTGCCTCAGAACTTCTTCGTTGCGCTCGATCGACCGTCCCCCTCGCCCTTCGAACATTCGGCCCGCATCGGACATCCGCCGCAGGCCTCGGTCCGGTAGATTTTGACGTTTTGCTTCCGGCCGTTCTGCGTCGTCTTCACGCGATCCTCCGAGAACTCCATCACGTGCCCCGCCGGACACCGGTAAGTATCGGTCTCTGCGTCGTATTGGAAGTTGTCTGCCGCGAACTTCCCTTGGGCTTCCCGGAATCGAACCCCGGAAACTTCACAAATGCCTTGATCGCCCGTTTCTCCAGATAGGCGTAGTTCTCTTCACTGCCGTAACCCGCATCCGCCGTCACGCTTTCGGGTTCCGTTCCGTACGTTTCGATCATCTTGCCGACATGCTCCGGCAGCGCGGTCGTGTCCCCGCCGATTGTGTCAGCGTGTACCCGGTCAGAAAATGCCCCTCGGTCGCCAGCTGGACATTGTACGCCGGTCTCAACTGCCCGTTCCCCAGATGGTCTTCCTTCATCCTCATGAACGTCGCGTCATGATCGGTCTTCGAACTGCTTCGTCGCCCGTCCAGCATCCGCTCCTGCGCCTCGACCTTCGCCGCCCGGCCCGGCAACTCCGCCTCAATTTCCGCACCCGCTGCCTTGTCTTCGCATCGGGCTCGGCTTTCAGCAACTCCTCGTCGATCGCTCTCACCGCGCGCGTCACCGCTTCCGGGTCCACCGCCTCAAAATCCGGCTCGTTCGGCGCCTGCTCTTCCTCCGCGCTCGCCCGCTCGACGTACTTCCACACGTCACGCAACTGTTCCCTTATCCGCTGCTTGTTCCGCTCCACCGTCTTTGCCCAGACGAACGTGTACCGGTTCGCGTTCGCCTCGATCTTCGTCCCGTCCAGTATCACTTCCCGCAACGATACCGCCCCCTCTTCGACAAGCAGCAGCACGACCTGCGAAAAGATCTTCTCAAGATGATCTTTCAGCCGCTTCGACCGAAAGTCCGCCAGCGTGTTGTGGTCCGGCCTCGCGTTGCCGGCGAGCCACATGAAATGCACGTTTTCCTGCAACGCCTGCTCGATCTTCCGGGACGAATAGATATTCCGAAGATACGCGTAAACCAGCACCTTCAAAAGCAGCCGCGGATGGTAGCTCGACGCTCCGCCGCCTTTGTACCCAAGCTCAAGCACGCCGATGTCGATCCGCTCGATCACTTCGTTCACAACGCGCACCGGATGGTTCGCGGGCACCAGATCATCCAGGCTCGGCGGCAACAACATCGGTTGGTTCTGATCGTAATGCTTGAAGACCACCTTCTTCCTTTTCTCGTGTATCATACTTAGTATTATAACCCACGTATGCAACTCGACGAAATTCAAACAACACTCCCGAGACCGAAAATCGCCGAACCCGAGGGGACTTTTCAGACAGCCTCGAACTCGTTGATTCGTATCTCGTCGCGTCAGCGACGGCTGAGTCAAGCGTCGCTGACGCGACAAGCCAACACATTTGGGAGTGCGGGTTTCGGATTTTCGCAGATCGCCGGTCCACCGACGGTCCCGATCGAAACTCGCAGTTTCGACCGATCGCAAATCGAAAATTCGCGAATCCAAAATCCAAAATCCAAAATCGCAATGTCCTCCTCGAAGGCCTTCAGTACCGAGTCCGAAAGAAACCTGAACTTGATCTCTGATTCGTCGGTTTTATGGTCTTTATGCAAAATGCTCATCGGAATTCGACTCCGATGAGCATTTTAGTTTTCGCGATTTGCTTATTGTTGTTAAGGTAACAGAAACGATTGGCGATGCGTTGCCCTTGATCGGCCGCCGTTTGATCTCGAAGCAAGCCTGACAACCTCGGTTAGATATCGAGATAGATTTGTTCTTTGCCATCTCTCGTCTTGACTCGGCGCTTCAGTATCCAGCCGCCTTTCTTGGACTTTGTGATTCGATTCAAAAGTTCTCTGAAACTCAGGTCGGAGAAATCCAGGCTAATTTCAAGTTTCCGCCCATACTGTGCTTCCAGGAGAATGCTCGACCCTGTTCGCGTAGGATTGAAATAGAGATTGTTTCGTTTCATCCACATTGAGAATTCCCCCAATCCCTTAATTACCTTTGTTATATCGTCAACGGTTCCCCCGCCTGGCAATCGAAATTTCTCAATCCTGGTCTCCAGCAGCTCCTCGAGTATCTCGTCGCGACCGCAGCTGGGGACGAAATTAATTACTCCTTCATTTACTTCCCACCTGTAATTCTCCATTTGCCGGACAATCTGATTCAGAGCGGCCTTCAGCGGACCATTTTGAACCTTGACCGTGAAAAAATGATTTTTCGCGACAAACTCTTCTTCAACTTCAATATCCAACGTCACGCCTTCCTCAAGTTCGATGTACGATCTCCCTTTGAAAGGCAGATTTGTTTGAAACCTGTAATCGTAATTTTCTATATCCAAATTTGACTGTTCAAAACCGATCTGTATGTCATAGGTTTCCATCAGGTAGCCAAAAACACTCCCCAAAGGCTGGTTCGTCATTTCTATGGTTATTGTCCTTTCTTCGGGTCGTACTTCATTTGTTTGTCCGGGAGCAGGCCTCGCTCCTGCAAGAAAACCAATTAAGGAACACACAACAGCAGCATTCAACACGTTCATAATTTTCATCGTAGTTCTATTTTTGTTGGATGCGCCACATACTTTGCAGCCGCGAATTAACAGTGTCCACTGTTCCGCAAGATTTCCGCTCGATGGGGCGACCAAAGTGGGACGCGTCTGAAGTTGCCGGTTTGGACCGTATTGCCGGTGTGGCGGGCGCGAACGCGCGGGAACCTTCCGGAACTGAATCAAGTATCGAAAGTGCCGCACCTTCGTCACCGAGGAAGAAAAACTGCGTAAGGGCACCTGCCATTACTAACCAATTCCCAGAAATTCCATCCCGTTAAAGCAGAATCTCGAGAAGTTTCGGTTCGCCATCTTTCTGTTTGGACAGCATGTCCCGTCTCACGACCCAACCACCGCGTTTAACCTTCGTAATTCGGTTGAGCAGTTCCTTCAACGTCAGGTCGCGAAAAACAAGTTCTCTTTTGAAAACCCGATCCAAATGCCCAAGATCAAAGCGCGCGTCGCTAACACCCGAACTCTGCTTGATAAGGAAATCCTGAATCTCCGGCAACACATATATCTCAAGCTGCATCGACCCGAACGAATCACCTTCTGATATTCGAAACTCCGAAATTTTCGTTTCCAATAGCTTTTCGAAAATTGCTTCCCGCCGTGATTTCGGGAATATGTTCACAACTCCGTCATTGATCTTCCAGGTATACCCCTCCATTTGCTCAACGAACTTGTCGAGGACTTCGGTTAGGACGGCGTTGTCAAAATCGAGTGTAAACTTGCGTTTGGATTTCGAATTACAGCCTCTCAACGATTCGTCCGGCACCTGAGCGAATTCGCCGGGTTCGGGAACGTTCAGATTATAGTTGAGATCATCGTAGTTCTTCTCCGATGCCGACTCCTCAAGTCCGATTGGAATGTCCCGCCGGAATAGCGTCCAAACAACGCATTCAAAAGACCGGTTTTTTAAGTGAATCGTAACTCGTTTGTTCGCCAGGTCATCCTGCGCAATCGCCGAACCGATGCAAAGCAATAAGAATGCCAAAACCGGGAAAATCGGTATTATTCTCTTCATATGGCTAACCTCTCAACTCTACTTTCTTGGCCATTCGCCGAATGGCGTCCTTCTGAAGGTCTCAACAATTTGCAATTGTCCCGAAGCAATGCCCTGATTTCCGATCGGGGTCGCGGTTGCGGTAAATCTTGACTCGGCCAACATTTGTCCGTTCGAATCGAAAATTCGAGACTTTCAAATTCACTCTCATCGGCAACGACAAGGCCGACTTGTCGGCAGTCGTCCAGTCGGCTACACATCGATTTCAATGTATTCCTTATCCTTCACCTTGTACAAGTATCCTTTGCGAACGATCCAGCCCCCTTTCTTTATCTTCGTGATCCGGTTCAGGAGTTGCTTGAATGTGATCTACGAAAACTCGAGTTTCTCTGCGTCCGATCAGGTCCATAAAACTACTCGTTTGGCATACCGTAAACTGGTGCCAACTCCATTGTCTCGATGTCAATCATCTTCCAAACCCCGTCGGCTTTATAAAGCAGGCAAACTCGTTCCCCGTTGAAAGTCGACGAATGCCGGGACTTTACCCGTACCCGAACGCGGGCCTCTTTTCCAACAGTCCAAACATTCGTAACCTCTTCGATATACTCGCCATTTCGCCGAATCGTATTGGGCCACCCAACGGCAATGGGCGTCACTGACTCGATCTCGGCTGTTGTTGTCTGGGACCTGCCACGGACAGGTATGTCGGGATCGTATTTGAAGTCGTTCGTATCATCAACTGTTTGCCCGGCTTGCCTTCGCAGCAGATTGACGTGTTTGTCAAATGCCACGTAGTACTCAGGCGGCAGTCCGGTCACGAGCGGTCTGATAGCTTCAAGATCTCCTGCTTCGGAAAGCTGGAAGTAAAGTCGCACTACCTGTGCGGGATCTTCGGTCCTTCCAAAGCTCGATCCGATCAGAAACAAGCAATAGGAAACCCCGACAACTATTATTCCTGTCACAATGTAACGTTTCGCATTATTCATATTCCCTCCGTCAAAATCTGGCTATCTCTACCGGATCGTGCACATCCAAAATCCAAAATCGCGAATCCATAATCCGGAGGCCGTTCTGGGTCGTCACCACGCGCGGGCTGCCCAGATGATCCTGTGTCAAAAACTAATTTGCGGCTCGGGGACCGGCTCAATCATTTGGTTCCAATCCTTGGTACGCCAACCAAGCCTCGAAAAAGCTCCTTCGTTTAAGCAGATACCTCTCCCGGACGATCACGTCACGGGCCGACTTTCCGAGATCGCCTTTGTCATTCCTTACAAGCATCGCCAGCCGAGACCCTTCCGACTGGTCAATTCTGAAGATTTCTGTGAGCAACACATCTCTGTCCGGATCAGTCGTATCGGAGTACAATTCCTGAAGCACAGGGAGCGCACTCGGGTACTTGCCGTTTCCAAGAAATCTTATGGCTGCTCGTCGGCGAGGCATTTTCTTGTCGCGGATGCGTTGAAGCACAACCGGAACGGCGCGGTCTCCCAAAAGTATCAGCGGTTCACGCTGGTCACCGTGATAAGTTTCGAAGTCAGCGGGCAATTCCGACAGAGGTTCCCGCTCAGAGCAGCTTGCGATACTCAGAGAAACAAGCAGAAGAACTGCAATCCAAACCCCTCGTTTTATCAACATCGACTTCATCTGATCACCCTTAACGGAACCGTCCCGTCAATATCGCCGGCTATTTCGCCTGGGCGAAGTCCAATCCCGATTCTTCGTCCTTTTCGTATGTAGCCTTTCCGCGTTTCGGGAACTTCGTCGTAACCGAGACCCGAATTCATGCAAACTTCAAAGAACGGTCATTTTCAAAGAATGACTCAACAGATCGAACAATCCAAAATCCAAAATCGCAAATCCAAAATCGTTTGGGCTTCCAAGATGATCTGCTGTCAAATAACTTACCAGCGGCGCCCGGGGGACGACGTCATTCGCTAGTTTCGTGCGGCGAAATTCTCAATCTTAATATCAGTGTACGCAGTTGTTGTTCGTGGGTTGGAGATATTGATCTCGATCGGCACTCCCAATTTTTCGTCGTATCTAACCCTTACGCGAAAGTCACGGTCATACCCGTCTTGTATCAAAACAAACAATTTCTCGACAGTGTTGCAGGATTCATAGTCAGGAAAATGGGCAACCCTGGAATCGTCAAGCGCCTTGACGGATACAGCATTACCATTCGTCACATCAACTCTTACCGGTGACACGGGTTGATAAATCCCGGGTTGCTCAAGGTACAACGTCATTACGTAGTCCGAAATCCGGTTTTCACGCCATATTCGCAAGTTCTTTCCCAATTCGGAATCAACCGCTCCATCAATCAGCGCTCCGTTTGTGTTCAAGCTGGGCGCATTGCGATTCGACTGCATCGACGATTCTTGAGGAATCGTGCAACTCGTTTGAGTTAGCAAAATTAGAATTACCGCAACTATCCGAAGAGACGAACGAATCGTCGTCCACTTCTTAGTCTCGCCGGCGCGGTACGAATTCGAAACCCGAAGAACGCGGCCGTCGGGGGTCGAACCCCTTCTCGGTAAACACGTTGCCCTGCGAGTTGATCTCTTCGGTCTTTGTCCGTTCACGATGACGTCTTCGGTGTAGACGAGTTTCAGATTCGTCTAACCGTGCTTGATTCGATCCTCTTTAAGAAGCGAATTGTTATTCCAAATACTGCCGTTGACATCCTCACCAATATCGACCCAATCGCCACGAGTCACAGCTTTGCGAAATTCCTCATTCGGTACATTGAGATAAATCGGTTAGCCGAAGTTCGATTCGATAAATACGCCAACGACTATTTTTATCAACCGCCAAAAAGAAATCCGCCAATTTCGTATCAGTCGAGTTTACGAGTTTGGCGCAGAGCTTCGCAAATTTATCAGAAACCTCAATTCGATCAGTCTCCGCCAGTTCGAAACGGTTTTTCTTGATGAAAAAGGGAAATGTCGTCCGTACCTGGCTCAAGTCGTATCGGGCGGCGGCATCGCCGCGTACGTAATCGTCTTCCCATGTTGGTTCTGCCTCGTCGTCGGTCGGCACACCATACTCGTTACAGTCAGTTGCGGCGATACAATCCTTTGAAACCGCTTGCCCTGTAGACTTCATCGTCAATTCGCCCAGTCCGATTGGCTCCCCAACCTTAGCCAGTCGGCAGTATTCCTTGATCACGGCTTCCGGTTCAGAATCGATTGACTTCGGCGTCGACTTAGATTGCGCTGGCAATCTAGCCTGAGCGCCGATCGCTTGTTTCGAAACCACAATCGCCGCAATCACGATTGCTAACTGAGAGAAAAGAAGAAAAAATGCGACGGCAGTCGTTTGGCCGCGATTTGATGACCTAATCATTGATTTCACTTCTAAGTTACGCCTTGGGGAATTGACTAATCCCTTCCAGCCCCTACCCTGAAGATTTTCGAATCAGCATTGTCAGTCGTCAGCAAGACAGTTTCAGATGTCCAAGTCAAAATAGTAGTCAAGTCCATTCGATTTTCGTCGTGCCCAGCGCAACGACCAACCGCCCTTTTTTGCCTTCGCAATTTCATTCAATATCTCGCGAAGCGTCAAATTTCGTAAGTCAATTGACTTTGAAACGCTCCTGCCATATTGGGCCTTCAGTGCCGATTCCTCGCCGTCTCGAATTCCAGTAAAGATCAGTCGGTTGGACTTTAGGAATTTTCGGAACTCGGGGAGCCTTTGAATCGCCCCGGTTATACCTTCCACGGTTGCGTCTTGATTGAGGCGGAATTCAGCGATTCTTAAATTCAGGAGCTGTTCGAGCTTCTCGTCCCGACCGATTTTTGGAAAAATATTGACGGTTTCACGAGCATACTCCCAGTTGTAATTCGACATTTGGCCGACAACTTTGTTCAAAACCACGTCAAGCGTCGACTCTTTGGCGACGAGATTGATTGGGCGATTGCCAGTTCCGCTTCTAGCTTCGACGACGGTTGTTGCAACAACGCGTCCGTCTCCGGATTTCGTCTGAATCACTGTGCGGTACGGTGGATTCGTCTGAAACCAAAAGCCCCAGTGGTCGCGGTCAAGATTCGATTCTTCGAAACCGATTTGAACGCCATAATTTTCCGAGAGGATTTTAACAAAATCCGAAAACGATCCATTTTCAAGCTTGATGCTGATCTTCAAGTTCGCAATTGAATCCGCTTCTTTTGCCTTTTCCTGTGCGTTTCCAAAACTTTGGAGAATGATCATCAACGTGATCGTGCAAATTAAGACTCCTATTTTGCGCATTTTACCTCCAACTTCATCGAATCCAATCAGATTTCGGTCGCTTTTACACAAAGACATTAGGCATAGATTCTTTGGTGAACGTGTCTCGTATCTGACCTTCAAGTACAGCAGAGTTACCTTATGTCTTGATTGCAAAACCAATTGGCTCGAACTCATTGCCGTCAATCGTGAATTGCACCTGAAATGACTGCGATGGCCCCTCACCGGCATTCTCCTTGTCGACCGTGCGTTCTGGGCCCCACGTTGATCCATCGTCCTGTTGAGCACTCGATGTTGTCGTTTTGACCTTGCGGGACATCCGCTGCTCGGTTGTGTCTCGGAAACGAATTCGATCTCTATTTGCTAGCCCAGTTTGGAACGGCCACCTTTCGATTTTCGTCGAACAGTGTCTCAAACGTTCCGTCTCCATCTGAATCAACAATCCGATAGTACAGCATCTCATTGTGTCCGTTGATGTTTTTTTGAGCGGCAGTTTCGCGGTTCTTCGCCGTTATCAGAAAAGAGTAGACTTTGTCATTAGCGCGGCACTCCTCGAATCGCGTGAGCACCAACTCGCCGTAAAGCCGAGTGACTCCGTTGGCAAAAAACTCTTCCTTGTACAAGACCGAGTCGTTCGGTGTAAACGTAGTAATTAGAACTTGAACCGGCTTGCCCTGTTCGGATCTCGAGTTTTCCGCGTCTGGGGTCGATTTCCGGGTATTTGCTGTATCCGGTACGTACCATCCGTTCCGGTTGATAAACGCTCCGTTGTCCAGCCTTTCCACCGATAATCGTGGCGTAACTGTTTGAACGGTTTGATGGTTCGTCGACGAACGCGAATTGGAACATCCAGCAAAAAAGAAGAGCGCCAACCCAAATCCCCAGAATACTTGAACCGAAAGTGCTTTTGTTAGACTCGGAGTTCTCATTATCGATCACCTCAAGATGCGAGAACGAAATTTGCTGTGACTCAACGTGTCAGCGACGGCTGATTCAATCGTCGCTGACGCGACGTGCGGCCCTTTTATGACCCGTTCCGTGGGTTGAGACCCACGGCTAACCTCAACCATTAACGCGGCTGTCCGACGGTTCGGAGCGTCGAGGCTGATGCCAATTGATCTCGGGCAAGCGAAAAAGTCCGAGATCCGCGGAAATGTGCGTTTTTTGAAATCGTCATCGTGTTTGCTTCACCTCTCCGTTAAAAATCTCGCTAGTTAGGTCAGTTCGCACCCGTCGGTGATCGTGATCGTGACTATCCCAAGCGAATCATCGCTAAATAGGAATGAACAGCACCAAACATTCTACAATGCGGTGATAGCGCTTATGCCTTCATTCGTAAGAACATCCTCAAGGCCCTCCAAAAGTTCTCGCTCCGTCATGAGCACCAATGATCCTCTCAGGCATCAAGGCTCCAGCCCAATTCGTTAGCGCTTTCTCCAATGACTCTCCAGTCGCTTGCCGGATGTACGTTCCCTCCTTGAATTCAAAAAAGAATGTGTAGAGCTTATTTCCTAAACCTTTCATCGGTTTCTTTTCCCGGTTCTACCATACGATTCTGATTTCTTTTGCTTCCGACCGCCTGCTTTTTCTGACTTTTGAGCTTGGCGATATCCTTTTGAATTCCTTTGTTTCGGTCTTTTCGGGCAGCACGCCGCTATTACCGTCAACCGCGGAGAAAACCAAAAAATTCATATTGAAAGTCGCTCAATCGCGGCGTTCCGGGCGTCATTTGTAGATCGAGATCTCGATCGCACCGTCACCGCGGATCGAGGCACGGTACATCCCCTCAGAATTGAACGGCAGGACGATATTTCCCGCTCGGTCGACGGCGATGAAGCCGCCTTCGCCGCCGATCGCGGTCAGGTGTTCGAGAGCCTCGCGCGACGCAACCTCCAGGCTCACGCCCTTGTATTTCATCCGCGCCGCGATGTCGTGAGCCGTGACGCCGAGCATAAAGAACTCGCCGTGGCCGGTGCAACTGACCGCGCAGGTCCCATTTTCAGCGTAGGTGCCGGCGCCGATGATACAGGAATCCCCGACCCGGCCGAATTTCTTGTTGGTCATCCCGCCCGTCGACGTCGCCGCCGCGAGATCGCCGTTTGCGTCGCAAGCGACCGCGCCGACGGTGCCGATTTTGGATTTGCGATTTGCGATTTGCGATTTGCGATTGGCGGATTCCGGAGATTCCAAAGATTCCAGGGATTCCAGAGATTCCAGGGTTTCCAATGAGTCCAGGTATCGTTCGGGGTCTTTGGAATCTTTGGAATGAATGGAATTCTTGGAATCCGTGGAATCCCTGGAATCTTTGGAATGAATGGAATCCTTGGAATCCCTGGAATCTTTGGAATGAATGGAATCCGTGGAATCCCTGGAATCTTTGGAATGAATGGAATCCTTGGAATCCCTGGAATCTTTGGAATGAATGGAATCCCTGGAATCCCCGGAATCTTTGGAATGAATGGAATCCCTGGAATCCCTGGAATCTTTGGAATGAATGGAATCCCTGGAATCCCCGGAATCTTTGGAATGAATGGAATCCTTGGAATCCCTGGAATCACTGTGGTCAAGCTGCACCCGGTTTTCAGCGATAGCTGTTTGCAACTGGCGCCAGCGGTGTTCCGTAAAGAAATACTCGTCCGGTTCGAATTTGATGCCGTGTTCGTGCGCAAACTCAGTGGCGCCGTGGCCTGCAAGGAGGCAATGTTCGGTGTCGGTCATCACGAGCCGCGCGAGCGAGATCGGATTTCGGATGTTCGTGACGAACGCGACCGCGCCCGATCTCAGATTCGCGCCGTCCATAATGCAGGCGTCCATTTCGTTCTTTCCGGCGTGGGTAAAAACCGAACCGCGACCGGCGTTGAACAGCGGAAAATCCTCAAGCGAAACGACGGCCGCCTCGACGGCGTCGACCGCGGATCCGTTCTTCGTCAGAACGCGCCAACCGGCCTCAAGCGCCGATCTTAGTTCGTTCCGGTATTCGATCTCGAGTTCCGGGGTCATTTCCGACCTGTGAATCGTTCCGGCGCCGCCGTGGATCGCCAGTGCTAGCTTGTTCATAATTTTAGTTTTCGAAGCCTCAGCGCGTTGGTGATCACCGAGACCGAACTGAAGGTCATCGCTGCCGAAGCGATCATCGGCGACAGCAAAATGCCGAACACCGGGAAAAGGACGCCCGCGGCCAGCGGAACGCCCAGAAGGTTGTAGAAGAACGCGAAGAACAGATTTTGCCGGATGTTTTTCATCGTCTCGACGGAAAGGCGCCGCGCTCGCAGGATTCCGGCGAGATCTCCCTTGAGCAAAGTAACTCCGGCCGATTCGATGGCGACATCCGTGCCGGACGCGAACGCGATCCCGACATTGGCCTGGGCCAATGCCGGAGCGTCGTTGACGCCGTCGCCGGCGAATGCCACAATCCGTCCGGCGGCTTGCAGTTCCTTCACCTTTTCCGCCTTCTCGGCCGGAAGGACCTGCGCGAAGACCTCGTCGATCCCGAGTCTCCCGGCAACGTGATTCGCAGTGCGCAGGTTGTCGCCCGTCATCATCACGATTCTGATGCCGCTCCGGTGAAGTTCGCCGATCGCTTCGGCGGCTGACTCCTTGATCCGGTCGGCGATCCCTATGAAACCGGCTGGTGCGCCGTCGACCGAAACTTCGACAACGGTCTGACCCTGTTCGCGCAGTCCGTTCAGTTCATCGGATTCCGCCGTGACGCTTGCGATTTCGACCCGTTTGCCACCGATCGTTCCTGAAACCCCGACTCCGGTGTTCGACGAAAAATCAGACGCCGCGGGCAGTTCCAATCCTCGGCCGACCGCTTCACGAAGAATCGCCGCGGCAAGCGGGTGTTCACTTTGTTTTTCGAGCGCCGCCGCGAGGCTCAGCAGTTCAGTCTCCGAAAAACCGTCTTCCGGCAACACGACCTGGACTTCGGGCCGGCCTTCGGTCAGCGTTCCGGTCTTGTCGACGACGATCGTGTCAACCTTCTCAAGCGTCTCCAGGGCGTCCGCTCGTTTCACGAGGACACCGCTTTGGGCGCCTTTCCCGGTGCCGACCATAATCGACATCGGTGTCGCCAGACCGAGGGCGCAAGGGCACGCGATGATCAGAACCGAAACGGCGGCGACGATTGCCGACCCGAGACTGCCGAGCAGAAACCAGACCGCGAAAGCGGCGATGGAAACGAGCAGAACGGCCGGCACGAAGTAACCCGAAACGACGTCTGCGAGGCGCTGGATCGGCGCCCGCGAACGCTGCGCTTCGCCGACCATCCGCACGATGTTCGCGAGGAGCGTTTCGCCGCCGACCTTTTCGGCGCGCATCGTGAAGCCGCGATTGCCGTTGATCGTCCCGCCGATGACCATTGCGCCGGGCGCTTTCCCAACCGGAATTGGCTCGCCGGTAACCATCGATTCGTCGACATACGATTCGCCTTCGAGAACGACGCCGTCGGTCGGAATCCGCTCGTTCGCCCTGACGCGAACCGTCGCCCCGACCTGCAGATCCGTGATCGCGATCCCGGTTTCGCTTCCGTCTTCGAACACGACCGTCGCCGTTTTCGGCGTCAACCCGAGAAGTTCGCGGAGCGCCGAGGAAGTTTGCGAACGCGCCTTCAGCTCAAGCACCTGGCCGAGGAGAACGAGTGTCGTGATGACCGCCGCCGATTCGAAATAAACGGGGATCGCGTGGGTGTGCGCGTCGTGGAGCGACGCCGGGAAGACGCCCGGAAAAAATAGTGCTGTCAGACTGTACAAAAACGCCGCTCCGGTTCCGAGGGCGATCAGCGTGAACATATTCGGACTCGCGTTCCTGACCGAATTGAGCGCGCGCACGATAAACGGAAAACCGCCCCAGAGAACGACCGGCGCGGAGAGTAGAAATTGGATCCATACCGAGAACTTGGGATCGATCAGACCGTGGAATCCAGGGATCATTTCGGACATCGCGAGCGCGAACACCGGAACCGTGAGTGCCGCCGAGATCACGAATCGGCGTTTCATATCGAGGAATTCGGGATCGGGCTTGTCGTCGAGAGATACGACCTTGGGTTCGAGCGCCATCCCGCATATCGGGCAGATCCCGGGACCGATCTGAACGATCTCAGGATCCATCGGACAGGTGTATTCGGCACCATCGGATCCGGACATCGGTTCCGGTTTTGCTTCGGGAGCAAGGAATCGCTCGGGATTTTGCCGGAACTTGTTCAGGCATCCAACGGCGCAAAAATAGTAGGTCGTGCCCGCGTGGTCGAACTTCGCCGCCGCCGTCTGCGGCATCACGAGCATCTTGCAGACCGGATCGGTCTCCGTTTTGAAATCCTCGTCGTTCGTTTTCTTTCGGCCGAGTTGGACGGGTTGCATAGGGAGATTCTAGCACCAACGGCGAGCAGTGGGCAGTAAACGGTAAGCGTTAAGCGTTGAGAAGTGGGGAAAACGGGATCACGAGCGGCGGGGTCAGAACCCGACGCGGCAGCGCGGCGAGCGAAAAGTACGTTGAATCCTACGGACGGATCAACAAATCACGAAGATCACGAACTTCGGGCGTAGCCCAATTTGAATCAGAACAGATGAGGCCGGGCGGGAGCCCGGCCCTGAACGCGTCGCCGAAAGTGGTTCGGTTAAGCGGTCGCGTCGCCGTCCCGCAACGGTTCGGCGACGCGGTCGTAAACGCTGATTCCCGTGCGGATCCGGTCAGGATCTCGCAAATCGCAAATCGCAAATCGCAAATCGCAAATCGCAAATCACTCGTCTTCTTCGTGCGCTCTCACGCGGCCGGCGGCGACGGCTTCGTCGATGACCTTCTGCGCCAGATTGCCCGGAAGCGGATCGTAACGGGAAAACTGCATATGATAGCTGCCGCGGGCTTGCGTGACGGAGTTGAGTTTCGACTGATAATCGAGCATCTCCGACAGCGGAACCTGCGCCTTGATCACCTGCTGTTTGCCGCGAACGTCCATTCCCTGAACTCGGCCGCGGCGCGAATTGAGATCGCCCATAATGTCGCCCGAAACTTCCTGCGGACAGAAAACTTCGACGTCCATAATCGGCTCAAGTAGCGTCGGCTTTGCCTTTTCCATCGCCGCGCGGAACGCCTTGCGTCCGGCCGCACGGAAACTGTGCTCGTCGGAGTCGACCGTGTGATAGCTTCCGTCGATCAGCGTGACACGGAAATCGACGAGCGGATATCCCGCAACGGCGCCGTTGGCGGCCGCTTCGAGAATCCCTTTTTCGATCGCCGGACGGAAATTTTGCGGAACCGAACCGCCGAAGATCTTGTCCACCCATTCGAAGCCCGCGCCGCGGTCGAGCGGTTCGAACGTGCATTTGCAGTCGCCGAACTGCCCGCGTCCGCCCGATTGTTTCTTGTGGCGGCCCTGAACCTCGCATTGGGCCGTGATCGTTTCTTTGTAGGGAACCTTCGGCGGGTGAAGCGTGACCTCGACGTGATAACGGTTGGCGAGCTTATCGACGACCGTCTCGATATGAAGCTGCCCCGAGCCCGACAGAATAAACTCCTTGGTCTGCCCATCACGGTCGAAATGAAGGCTCGGATCTTCCTCGAGAATCTTGTGCAGCGCGACGGATATCTTGTCCTCGTCGGCACGCGACTTCGGCTCGATGGCGAAGGCGATCGCCGCCTCCGGATATTCGACCGCCTGGTAAACGATGGCGTTCGACTTGTCGCACAAAGTATCGCCGGTCTGCGTATCCTTGAGTTTCACGACCGCAATGATATCGCCGGTGCGGGCCTCGGGAACCTTGTCGAGCGATTTGCCCTGAATCACGTGCAGCGCGCCGAGGCGCTCCGACGTGTCGCGGCTCGAATTGAAAACCGTCGCATCTGACGCGACTTTTCCGGATATGACCTTCATCACGTTGATGCGGCCGGCAAATGGATCGGCGATCGTCCGGAAAACATAGGCGCTGAACGGTTCGTCGTTCGAGTATTTGCGCGAGATCCGGTCACCGACGCCTTCGGGGTTGCCGAATCCGTGTTCCGCTTCATGCGTCGCCGGGTTCGGTCCGAACTCGACGATGTGGTCAAGAAGGATCGAGAGCCCGACGAGCGTGTTCGCCGAGACCGCATATGCCGGACATAATTTGCTCGCGGCGATGGCTTTCGAAAGATTCGGAATAATATCTTCCTCTTCAAGCGTACCGTTCTCGAAATATTTTTCCATCAAAGCGTCGTCCGATTCGGCGACGATCTCGACGAGGCGCTCACGCGTCTTTTCGAAATTCTCCTTGCCGACTTCCGGGATCGGAATCTCCTTGGCCTTTCCGTTCGCGTCGAATTCATACGCTTTCTGATGGACGACATCGACGACCGCGGTGAAATTCGCTTCGGACCCGATCGGGAGCGTGAACGGCACGATCGAACGCGCGAACGATTCCGTGGCGGTATCAAGGGCGTGGCCGAAATCGGCGTGCTCCTTCTCCAGCTTGTTGATCACCAGAAAACGCGGGAGGATGAACTCGTTCGCGTAGTTCCAGGTCTTTTCGGTCTGAACCTCGATGCCCTTGACGCCGTCAACGACGACCAGGGCGCAGTCCGCGACCCGCACCGCCGGCCGAGCGTGCGATACGAACGCCGCGTAACCGGGCGTGTCGATGAAATTTACCTTCGTGTCCTTGTATTCGAGGTGCGCGAAGTTGTTGTTGAGCGAGATCTTTCGTTCAATCGAGTCTTCCTCGTAATCCGTGACGGTCGTACCCTCGTCAACCTTGCCCCAGCGGGGCGTTGATCCGGCAACGTAAAGCAAAGACGCGACGAGCTGCGTTTTACCCGCGTCGCCGTGTCCGATGACAGCCAGGTTCCTGATATCTTCAGTTGCAAATGCTTTCATGGTAGGCAAATTTCTCCTGTTAGTAAAAGATTGGATCGTGTCCGGATTGGTTCGTAAATCAAATAATTCCAACGAGATGCGAGCGAAGCTGCGAGCGTGATCGTTCGGCAACGTCGGACGCCGGACACAGACTGTTGGTTAGAACTAAATTTATCTCACGTTCGGGGTATAAGCAAGAGCGGGGAAATTCTTTACCGGTGTCGAAAAAATGCGACTATAATGAGGTTGTTACGATATTGAGTTCCGTCGAACGGTCGGTCGGCGACCGGTCGATGGTTTTGAGCGATTTGTGTATGCCTATCAGTAGCGGTTTCGGTTCAGTTCTTGCGATTGGAATCCTGGTCGTTCTCTCGACGCTTTCGGCGTCTGCCGCGGCCGGGGACGTTGATGCGACGTTCAACGCATATGTCGCGCGGACAGCGAATTGGACGCCGACCGCGGGCGTCCGCACGTCCGAAGTTCTGCCGGACGGCAAGGTGCTGATCGGCGGGATGTTCCGGGTCGCCGGAGGACTGTACCGAACGGGAATCGCACGACTAAACGTTGACGGGACGGTCGATCCGACGTTTACTCCGCCCGAGATCACCGGACTCGTCGATGTCGCCGTCACCGCGATCGGATTGCTGCCGAGCGGAAAGATACTCATTGCGGGCGATTTCCAGAATGTCGACGGCCTCAATATGCGCGGAATCGCCAGGCTTAACGCCGACGGCACTTCCGACGTTGCATACAATACGGCGCTCCAGCAGAAGATCTACATCTTCAACGGGAACGTGAACGATATCGAGGTTCTCGCCGATTCGCGTTTCCTTCTTGCCGGGTCGTTTACGCTTGGCCTGTCGCCCACGACGACGGTCACGCGATCCGTTTACCGGATCACCGATGACGGAAGCTACGATCCGACATTCAACTCCTCGGATCTTGCGATGTCCGTGCAGAAGTTGAAGATTCTGCCCGACGGAAAGCTGTTCGCGGCGGGGTCGAGCGGGCAGTTCTTCAATTACACCGGACTCGCGCGGCTCCACGCCGATGGCTATATCGATTTTTCTTTCTCCGGAGTAAATGCGGGCGGCGCGATCTACGATTTCGAGGTTATGCCGAACGGACAGATCATCGTCGTCGGATCATTCGTGACGTTGAACGGATTTGCCCAGGGACGGATCAGTCGGATCAACGCCGACGGCAGCGTTGATCTGAGTTTTATGGCGAACAATCCGGGCGCGGACGGCGATATCCGAACCCTGGATATACTGAGCGGCGGCAAAATGCTTGTTGGGGGCGCATTTTCGACGTTTAATTCGCTGGCCAAGCCAAAGCTTCTGCGGCTCAATTCGGATGCGACGGTTGACGCGGCGTTCACATACGATCAGGTCAATGACGGCGGGATAACGACGGCGCAACTTTTTACCGATGGCCGGATATTGATCGGCGGGATCGGCGGACTGTGGGAGCGGATCGGCATTCTCAACAACAGCGGAACATTGCAGCCCGTCAACAATTTTGTCGGCGATACCGGCTTGGTGCGGACGATGGTTCAGCAACCGGACGGGAAGATCCTCGTTGCCGGGCGGTTTGAGATCGCCAACGGCATCAGGCGCGGTACGGTGGTTCGCTTCAACGCCGACGGGACATTCGACACGAGTTTCGTGCCGACCGGCCTTCCGGCGTCGATGACAATTCGCCGGCTCACACTTCAACCTGACGGGAAGATAATCATCGGAACCGGAACGTCCGCCGTTTACAGGCTTCTTCCGGACGGAACCGCAGATCCCGGTTTTGCTCTCGGCTTTTATTCATTCGCGTCGAATTCGGTGAACGATATTGCGGTCCTCGGCAACGGCTCGCTGATTATCGCGGGAAGTTTCAACCCAAGCAGCTCCGATTTGCGCCGGATCGCCCGCTACTCCCCGACCGGGGTTCTCGACGGCTCGTTCACGACGCCAGTGATCAACGGCGCGATCAACCGTCTCATCGTTCAACCGGACGGAAAGATCCTGATCGGAGGCGAATTTACACAGATCGGTGCGACGCTGCGCGGCCACATCGCACGGCTCAATTCCGACGGTTCTTTGGACGCGACGTTCAACCCGATCGGAGGCGCCAACAACTATGTCAACGACCTCGCGCGGCAGAGCGATGGAAAGGTCGTTATCGGCGGCGTGTTTTCGGCAGTCGGCGGCAGCAACGGGCAATCGCGCATCGGCCGCCTCAACGGCGACGGTTCGCTCGACACGACATTCACTGCTTCGACCAATTCTCCGGTCGAGTCGCTCCGCCTCCAGCCAGACGGCAAAATAGTGATCGGCGGCCAGTTTACGAATGTCGGCGCGGCGCCAAGCAGCGGTATCGCGCGTTTGAATCCGAACGGCAGCCTTGATGCTGGTTTCGGGGTCGGTTCCGGAGCCAACAATCGGGTTTGGGAGGTCCTCATCCAAAGCGACGGTAAGATCGTTGCGGGCGGAGAGTTTGGCAAGTTCAACGGCCAGCCGAGAATCTCGATCGTCAGGTTGTTCGCGGCGACTTCCGGCGGCGCGAAGTTCGATTACGACGGCGACGGAAAAGCAGACGTATCCGTCTTCAGACCGGCCACGAACCGTTGGTATCTGCGGCTGAGTTCGAACCCGTCCGTCGTTGAAAATGATTTCGGGCTTTCCGGCGATGTCATCGCTCCAGCCGATTTCGATGGCGACGGCAAGACCGACATCGCAATCTACAGGCCCTCGAGCGGAGATTGGTGGTATTTGGCGTCGGCGACCAATACGCAGTCCAGCGTTCGCTGGGGATTGGAGGGCGACGTGCCGCGTCCGTCCGACTTTGACGGCGACGGCAAGGCGGATTTTATTGTTTACCGCCCGTCCGACAACGTCTGGTATCGATTCGGCAGTTCGGGACAGGTTTTGATCCAGCAGTTCGGATCATCCGGGGACAAGACCGTCGTCGCGGATTTCAACGGCGACGCAAGAAGTGACATCGCCATCTTTCGTCCCTCGACGGGCGATTGGTGGTTCATTGATAGTTCGACGGGGCAGAATCGCGTCGAGCATTGGGGCATTTCGACCGACGTTCCGGTTCCGGCCGACTACGACGGTGACGGCAAGACGGACTTTGCCGTATTTCGTCCGGCAACGGGCGTTTGGTACGTCAAGAACAGCGGCAACCCGACGCCGACGATCATTACCTTTGGGCTGGCGTCGGACAAGCCGGTGGCGGCTGATTACGATGGTGACGGCAAAGCCGACGTCGCGGTTTATCGTCCGTCGGACGGGGTCTGGTATATTCTGCAGTCAACGAACGGCTTTATCGCGTCGCAATTGGGGAATTCGACCGATCGTCCGACGCCGAACGCATTTGTTCCATAAATACCGTTCAGTGCTCGTCGACCGGGGGGATACAAATGAGGGAATCACCATTGCCAGAATCGGGGGAAAAGCGGAGGTTTTGAAGTGATGAAAAAAGCGTTTTTCGGAAAACTGGCGGTATTTTGTTTCTTGGCTGCGATTTCCGCTCTTTCGGTCCGGGCCTCGGGCGAGATCGATCCGGCATTTGCGCCGGTGCCTTCAAAAGCTCTCGTTGAGAATTCGATAACGGGCCAACTCGTTCAGCCGGACGGCAAGATCGTCGTCTGGGGCACAGATCTCGCCGTCGATTCAAAATTCGGACAGATCGTTCGGCTCAGTGACAACGGAACGGCCGATCCGGGATTCTCATTCTGCGGATGCCTTCTGACCTCGGTTACGAAGGTCGTCCGCCAGCCCGACGGCAAGTTTCTCGTTGGCGGAAGCGGTTTGGACTTTCAAGGCCGCATCGTCAGGCTCAACGCAGACGGGTCGCACGATTCGTCGTTCAACAGCGTGCTCGGCGGCTTCAGCCATATCCAGTCGACGGCCGATGTCATTGCCGTTCAGGCCGACGGCCGCGTCTTCGCGACGATCGCGGGTCAGGTCATCGGCGGTTTCCATTCGGGATATCTTGTGCGGCTTAACTCCGACGGCTCGGTCGATACGAGTTTCACCCAGATCGCGTACGATGGCGGCCGAATCATATTTGGTTACGTCCGCGGCTTTGAACTCGATCCGAATGGCCGTTTCTATATGGCGATCGTCACGTTCAGCGCATTCAGCTCGAGCATCTCGCTCCGGCGGTACGCGCCGGACGGAACGGTCGACACGACCTGGGAAGCTCCGACCTTCGGCCCGAGCGGCTCTCTCCAGAATATCGGGGATCTGGCTCTGCAACCTGGCGGGGCGCTGCTCGTCAGCGGGACTTTCACGAGCGTCAACGGCGTCGCGAAAACCAATCTTGTCAGGATACTTCCGGCCGGCAACGTCGATCTCAATTTTACGGCGACGGTGCCGGGCATCGGCGGCGTCGGAGAGATCGCCATCCTTCAGAACGGCAAGATCCTTGCGACCGCGGCCGGTTTGCTGGTCCGATTAAATGCCGACGGCTCGACTGACAGCGGATTCACGCATCCTGTCGGGATCACGTCGGTCGCGAACCGCTTCGTGCTCGATTCGGCCGAACGAATCGTCGCATACGCCCAGAGTGGCAGCGTTTACAGACTTTTCAGGCTTCAATCGAACGGCCCTGTCGATACTGGTTTCAACCCGAACCTGACGATCCTCGCCGAGACTTACACGCAGGCCGTTCAGTCCGACGGCAAACTGATCGTCGCCGGCACGTTCTCGCAGATCAACGGCACACCTAAGTCTTCGATCGGGCGTCTGAACTCCGACGGCACACTCGACGGCTCGTTCGACGGCGGAACCGGCTTCGATTTGCCGCCGATTTCGCTCTCGGTTCAGAACGACGGCAAGATCATCGCGGCCGGCGGGTTCAATTCGTACAACGGGATTTCGCTTCCGGGACTGGCGCGTCTCAACAATGACGGATCGCTGGATCAAACGTTTACGCCGACGGTGGCATCGGTCTACGGGGCGACGGTTCTTTCGGACGGCAAGATCCTGATTTACGGCCCTTTCACGACCGTCAACGGCGTCACCCGCGAGCGGCTGGTGAAGCTCAACGGCGACGGTTCGCTCGACAACTCAGTGACGGCCTCGATCGCGAACGGCGCGGTTTATTCGGCGGTGGAAGTTCCGGGCGGCGGCTTTGTCGTCGGCGGGAGTTTCAACGGAGTCGACGGGTTCAACCGCTCAAACCTCGTGCGGCTTAATTCGAACGGCAGCCTTGACCAGACGTTCAATGCGACGGGGGTCGCGACGGTTAATTCGATCATTGTCCAACCGGACGGAAAATTCGTTTGCGTTTACGGCGCCGGATCGCCCTCGGCGATCGGGCGGCGGAACACCGACGGATCTAACGACACCGGATTCGTGTCGCCGACGCTGTTATTGAACGGCAGCTCGGATCAGAGAATACACACCGTCACCCGTCAGTCCGACGGCAGTCTGCTCCTCGGCGGGTTATTCGACTCGGTCAACAACTCGCAGCGCAGCAATATTATTCGGCTCGCGCCGAACGGCTCGCTCGACCGGCTCTTTCTGCCGCGAGGCGCGAACGCGCCGGTCCGTTCGATGGTCACTCGGCCCGACGGAAAGGTCTATGTCGCCGGCGACTATTCACGAATCGGTGATTCGGCGCGGGCCGGCCTGGCGCTTGTGACACCGGGGGCATTCACGCGCGTCGTGCCGTTCGATTTTGACGGCGACGGCCGCTCGGACATCGCGGTCTTCCGGACTTCCGAAAACAAATGGTATATCCTTCGCAGTTCGGATTGGCAGGTAACGCAGACGATCTTCGCGATTCCGGGCGACCGGTCGGCGCCGGCTGATTTCGACGGCGATGGCAAAACCGACGTTGCGATCTACCGTCCGTCACTCGGGGATTGGTGGAGCCTGAGCACCGCCTCGAATACCCAGGTTTTCGCCCACCTCGGCGCATCGGGAGACATCCCGTTGCCATCGGACATCAGCGGTGACGGGCGTGCCGACTACGTCGTGTACCGTCCATCCAACTTCATTTGGTATCGGTCGGCGAGTTCGAACGGCGCGGCCTCGCAGTGGCAGTTCGGCGCCGCCGGCGACAAACCGGTGATCGGCGACGTTGACGGCGACGGCAAGACGGAACCCGTCATCTTCCGGCCGTCGACCGGCGACTGGTGGTGGCAAAGCAGCATCGACAACGTCCAACGCGCAGTCCACTGGGGAATCGCGACGGACGTTCCCGCCGCCGGCGACTATGACGGCGACGGCAAGACCGATTTCGCGGTCTACCGGCCTTCGGAAGGGAATTGGTACATCCGAAACTCATCGAACGATTCCTACACGATCATCAAATTCGGAATCGCCGAAGACAAGCCGGTCCCGGCGGATTACGACGGCGATGGCAGGATCGACATTGCGGTTTACAGACCCTCAACAGGCGTCTGGTATCTGCTGAAATCGACCGAGGGTTTTGCCGCCTATCAGTTCGGGATCGCCACGGATTTCCCGGTTCAGAACGCCTTCGTTCCCTGATTTGCCGCCACCGCAACCTATTCAAATACCACACAGACCGTTTCGGTTTGTGTGGTATTATTGTCGCCGGGCAAAAAATTGGACGGCGAACGTCATTGTTCGGGCCCTGCATCTCAATAAAGACGGCACAGCTTGGGGCGTGGAAAAGTTTATGAACAGTAGAATCAATCCCGTATCTTCGATTTTGGCATTTTGCGTTCTGATGTCGATCTTCGCGCAGTCGACATTGCTTTTCGCGCAGGATGTGGTGACGTCTGAAGACTTCACCGGCGGATCGAGCGCGTTTGTCTTCAAGTCGTCGCGAAAAGCGACGCAGAAGAAGACCGCGTTCCGGACCACGACGTCGGTCAAGCGAACCGCGACGGCACGCGTCGAGACGACCAAACGAATCGCGAAGCAGAACGTAACCGTGGCCAAAGTGGCGCCAAAGCGCGCGAAATCCAAAGAAGTCGACCCGAACACTCTCAAACCCGACTCGATAGAGTTCAAGCGTAAATCCAAGGAAGAGACCTCGGTTCTTTTTGCAGGCGTGGGCGAGTATTACCTGACGAACAGCGATATCGACAAATCGGTCGAATTCTTCCGTGAATCGGCGCTCCTCGACGCGAAAAACACCGTCGCGAAGCTCGGGCTGAGCGAGGCATTGACGCGCAAGGGCGATCAGGTTCTTCAAAAGGGCCAGTTCGAGATCGCGAGGTTGCTCTATGAGGACGCGATCCGGAACAACAGCAAGAACGCGTTCGCATATGCGGGACTGGCCGAGATCGCGAGTTCAAAGGACGATGCCGACAATGCCATTCTCAATTACGAAAAAGCACTCGCGCTCGATGCCGATCTGACCGAGCTTTACGCGCCGCTCGGAGTTTTCTATTTCCAGAAGGGCGAGATCGCAAAGAGCGAGAATTATCTCCAGAAAGCGATCGCGCTCGACGCGAACAATGCCGAATCTCAGTTTTTCATCGGTCTCGTGAGATACCGTCAGAATCGAAACGCCGAGGCAATTGCCGCGTTCCAGCGTGCCATCCAGCTTGATCCTACCAACCCCGAGGCGCATTACTTCCTCGGTGAGGTTTACGACCGCCTGGATCGCGATCGCGACGCCATCGCCGCCTATCGGCAGGCTGTGACTCTGAACCCGAAGTATTTTGATGCCTGGTTCGACCTCGGCGCCGCGTACTACAACCGCGCAACCAATCAAGGAGCCAATTCGGCTTACTATGAGGAGTCGGTCAAGGCATATAAGGAAGCGATCAAGATCAGTCCGACGAACGGCGAGGCCCACGGAAACCTGGCCGACGTTTATCGCCAGATGAACCGGCTTGACGACGCCATCGGCGAGTATCGCTTGGCGACGCTGTTCAACAAGAACGATCCCGAGCTGTGGAGCAAATTCGGCTACGTCGCCGGCCTTCGGGCGGTAAATCCCGTCTATGGAAGTTTTTGGAAACTGTCGATCGAAAACCTTGAAAAGGCCGTTTCGATGAGTTCCGAATACATTGACTATACTAACCTCGGCTGGGCGTATTACAACGCGGCGCAATCCGATCTGAAGCAGCGCCGGGAAGTTGAGTACAAGGACAAGCTCGCGAAGGCGAAAGCGGCGCTTCAAAAGGCCGTTTCTATGAACGCCAAGATCGCTGCGCCGTTTCTCAATCTCGGAATGGTCCTGACCGATCTCGGTGAGTTTCAGGCGGCGGTCGATGCGCTCAAGCGGGCGGACGAACTGCAGAAGAATTGGATACCGGCGATCAACGAACTTGGGATCGCATACCGCAAGAACGGCGATTTCGAGAACGCTGTGAAACAATTCCGCCGTGCCATCGCAATCGACGACAATTTCGCCCAGGGACACTATAACCTCGCGGAATCGGAATACCGGCGCGGGAATGTCAAAGAAGCCAAGAAAGAATACGAGAAGCTCAAGAAGATGAATCGAATCGATCTCGTGCAGACTCTCGATGTCGTCACGAACAATGGTTTGAGGCAATAGGATCGTACCGGCCGAGGTTGTTTCCGGCCGGTTAAGGCAAGATGATGTTTCGTGCGGTTCCAAAGAAGTTGCTTTCGGCATTTTTGATCGGCGGTATTCTGCTGTTCGATGCGTCCGCCGCTTTTGGTCAGGACGTGATGACGTCCGAAGATTTTTCCGGCGGGGCGAGCGTTTACACCTTCAAGGAAAGCCGTAAGGCGAAGAAAAGAAGTGCGTACGTCAAGAACGGATATATTCCGCGTCGGAACGTCGCAAAGCGCAAACGCGCATCGCAACGTTTGAAGACGCAGATCGCGGCTTCCCGGTCGCGCTCGACGCGGCCGCGGTTCAAAAAGGTCGATCCGCAAACCGTTGCCAAGACCACTCCAAAAACTGCGGCCGCCAAATCAAAGGCCGCGCTCGATTACGCCGGCGCCGGAGAAACTTACCTCGATGAGAACGACAACGCGGCCGCGGCAAAGTCGTTCGAACGGGCTTCGGCGCTCAATCCGAAGTACACGGATGCAAAGCTAGGGCTCAGCGAGGCGTACGCGCGACAGGGCGATGAATTCGCGGAAGCGGGCAAACCGATCGAGGCGATGGCCGCGTACAATAATTCGATCAAGCACAACCCGAAGAACGGCGAGGCCTACGCAGGACTCGGAAATCTCTACGAGTCCCAAGAGAATTCGACGATGGCGATCGCCAATTACGAAAAAGCGACCGCGTCCGACGCCAGCCTCACGAACGCGAACGGACGGCTCGGAGTACTCTATTACGAGCAAGGCGAGGTCGCGAAGGCCGAAACGAATCTGAAGATCGCCGATTCGGCCGAACCGCAGGATGCCGAGACAAAGCTCTACCTCGGACTCGTGAGCTTGAAACAGAACGATGCCGACCGGGCGCTTCAGGCGATCGATGCGGCCCTCAAGGCTGACCCGAATTACGCCGAAGCATATTACTATCGCGGCGCCGCCAACAATCGCCGGAGCGCAGACGATGCCGCCGTTTCGGATTTTCAGAAGGCGGTTTTCATCGACGCGTCCTACACCGACGCGGCGTTCGATCTGGCGACGACCCAGTACAACCAGGAGAAGTTCGCGCAATCGGCCGAAAGCTATCAGAAGGTCATCGCCATCGACAAGACTCACGGTGACGCCAACGCCAATCTCGCCGAATCGTACCGTCAAACCGAGGATTATCCGAAAGCGAATGCCCAGTACGGAGTCGCGGCGGAATATGTAAAAGACGACCCGGAGCTTTACTCGAGCTGGGGCTATTGTCTCGGCAAAGAGAACAAGTGGGACAAGGCGTCGGAGCGTCTCGACACGGCGGCCGATATGCGCGGCGACGCGACCGATTATTCGAATGTCGGGTGGGCCAGAAACCGTGCCGCTGAAGAGGATCTCAAGGCTGGTCGACAGGCCGATGCGGCCGTCAAACTTGGCAAGGGCCGGGACGCGTCGAAAAAGGCAACAGAACTGAATCCGAATCTGGCGTCGGCATATGTCAATCTCGGAACGGCGCTGAACGGTCTCAACGATTACGAGAATGCGACAGGCGCGCTGCGCCGCGCGGTTCAACTTCGAGACGACTGGTACTTCGCGCACAATGAACTCGGCAAGGCGCTCCGCGGATGGGGAAAGCTCGCGGAGGCTGTCTCGGCGTTTCAACGGGTTGTCGGGATCAACGACAAGTTCGCCTACGGCTACTATAATCTCGGCGAAGCGCAGTTTGCGTCGGGCGACAAGAAAGGCGCCGAGAAGACGATGAAGCAGCTTAAGAAGCTCGATCCAACGCTTGCAGGCCGGCTCGACAGCGTGCTCAAGGGCAAGATCGACGAACAAAAGCGAAAGGTCGAAAACAAGATCAAAGACAAGACCATCAACAAGATACCGAGGCTCCCGTTCTAGATGAAACCGCTTCGGATTCTTGAAAACAGGCCGCTCGCGCCGCTGACGACATTCAAGATCGGCGGCGCGGCGCGTTTTTTTGTATGCGCCGAAACCGAGGATGAGGTCGTTCAATCCGTCAGATTCGCGCGGGAGCGAAGTTTGCCGCTGTTCGTTCTCGGCGGCGGGAGCAACGTCCTGATCGCCGATCAAGGGTTTGAAGGGCTTGTCCTGCAAATCGGCATCAAGGGAATCAGCCGGCACGGCGATCTGATCGTGGCGGCCGCGGGGGAAGATTGGGACGAGTTCTGCGCGTTCTGCGTCGCGGAGGATCTGGCCGGGATCGAATGTCTCAGCGGAATCCCGGGATTCGTTGGGGGAACACCGGTTCAGAACGTCGGCGCGTACGGTCAGGAAGTGTCCGAAACGATCGAGTCGGTCCGCGCGCTCGATCTTCAGAGTATGATGATCGTCGATATCGCGAATACGGATTGCGGTTTTGCATACCGGTCGAGCATCTTCAATTCGACCGCCCGCAATCGATACGTGGTGCTCTCGGTCGCGTTTCGATTGATCCCCGGCGGGACTCCGAAGATCGAATACAAGGATCTGAAGAATCACTTCGGCGACCGTAGCCCGACCCTTTCCGAAACACGTGAAACGGTGCTGCGGATCCGCGCGGAAAAGGGGATGCTCGTCCGCCAGGGCGGCGCGGATTCAAACAGCGCCGGGTCTTTCTTCAAAAATCCGATCGTTCCGCGAAAGCATTATACGAGTATCGCCGAACACGCCTACGCCCTTGGATTGGGCACGGTCCCCTATTTTGAGGCGGGCGCCGGCCTGGTAAAGATACCGGCCGCCTGGTTGATCGAAAACAGCGGCTTCAAAAAGGGTTACACAAAAGGCCGAGCCGGAATCTCTACGCGCCATTCGCTCGCGCTCACGAACCGCGGAAACGCGACGGCAGAAGAGATTCTCGCCTTGAAGACCGAAGTGGCCGACGCAGTCCGCGAGCGATTCAGGATCGAACTTACACCGGAGCCTGTCTTTCTCGGGTTCGGGGACGAATAGCTCAATCCATTACGATCCGTTTCAACTTCAACCAGGCTTTTAAGCCTTTGAGTGAAGGCGTCGAAGAAATTCGGCGCCGTCCGTTTTTTCGCGTGCGCCCGGACCGCGCTGCGGACCGAACTGCTCTGCGATCCCCGATAACTTCGCAGGAAATGCCCGCGCAGGCAAGAAAGATCAGTACTATCTGCGGTAGCGGATGGTTGACGATGGGAATACGAGCTTGCTGATCGGACCGCTGCGGCTGCAGACTGCGGCGGCCAACCATCCGCTACCGCAGATGGTACTGACCTGTCTTGGCTAAGGTTGTGCTCGATCAGGCATTTTCCCGCGCGGAGAACACCAAGATCGCAAAGAGCGGGAATTCGCTGAATCTAATTTAGTTGCAGTAATAGGATTCAAACCAGGTTGCGCAATAGCGAGTTTTGCCCGCGAATCTTCGCCAATCGGCGCGAATGGAAATCCGGTCCGGCGCGCGCCGAAAAAGATCCCGGTTTTTTGGAATTGGGCCATTGGACGGGCCAAGGTATTGAAAAGGGGTTTGTTCGAACGGGTTCGGACAGAATTGTATTCGCGCCGATTCGTGGGAATTCGCGGGCAAACCTTTCATTAGTTGATGCAAGTTCAATTCTTGAACAAGTCGTTGATCTTCAGAGGACGGTGGCGAAGAAATTCGGCGGCGTCACTTCTTTCGCCGAAAATCCCGTCGGCGTGCAAGATTAACGTTGCCACGCGTTCAGTAACTAGCCTGGAGGTGAAATCTGATGCGAAAACATCTGATCGGTGTCGCGATCTTTGTCTTGATCGTCGGTTTGTTCGGCGCGTTTTTGGCCAATTCCCGAATTCGGGAGCGGAAACCGGCCGGCGGCGAACTTGAGCTGAGGGTCGGATCGTCATACTACGATCTCGACTCACGGAGGTTCACGACGTGTCATTATGCGTGAGAAAATGACCCCCTAGCATGCGTTTGTTTTTGACCCCCCTGGACGGCATTTTTGATAACTTTCGTGAAACGGAGGTTATCGGGAATGCTTGGAATGGAGGAATGGATGGAGGGCAAAGACTTGAAAAGGGAGGGGCAGTCGATAAAGCAGATCTGCCGGATGACGGGATATTGGCGGAACACGGTCCGCAAGGTTCTGCGCGAGGGTTCGCCAGCGCGCCGCCGAAACGAAACGTGGTTCCAAACTGGACGCGTACAAGGACTATTTGAAGAAGCGGTACGAGAAGACGGGTCTGAGCGCGGTTCGGCTGACGGGCGAGATCCGGGGAATGGGATTCGCGGGATCGTGGGACATCGTGAGGCGGTACTTGCGGGAACTGGACGTCGGGGCGAAGGTGTCGGCGAAGGCGACGGTGAGGTTCGAGACGCCGCCCGGCAAGCAGGCGCAGGCCGACTGGGCGGAGATCGGGTCGTACATTGACGAAAAAGGCCGCCGGAGAAAGATCTACGCGTTCGTGATGGTGCTCGGGTACTCGCGGGCGATGTACGTCGAGTACACGCGGCGGATGCGGATGCCGGAGCTGATCGGATGCCTTGAGAGGGCGTTCGCCTACTTCGGCGGCTGGCCGGAGACGATCCTGTTCGACAACATGGCGCAGGTGCGCCTTCCGTGCGGGAAACTGAACCCGCAGATGGCCGACTTTCTGAATCACTACGGGATCGCGCCGAGGACGCACCGGCCGTACCGGCCGCGAACTAAGGGGAAGGTGGAACGCGCGGTCGGGTATCTGAAGGACAACTTCATCAAGGGGCGGGAGTTTGCCGACCTTGCGGATCTTCAGGCACAGGGCGCGGCGTGGCTGGAAGAGGCGAACGGACGGAAACACGCGACGACCGGAAAGCGGCCCTTCGACCTGCTGCCCGAAGAGGGCCTGACGCCGTACGGGTCGGCGCCGCGATACCGGCCGTCGGTCTGGAAGACGCGGAAGGTGGGCGTCGACGGGTACGTCTCGATCGGGGGCGTGAAGTACTCGGTGCCGCCGGAAGCGGTCGGCCGCAAGGTGGTGGTCGAGCAGGGAGAGCGCCGGGTGACGGTGCGCACGGGCGAGACGGTCATCGCCGAACACCGGCGGTCGCTCAAATCCGGCGAAAGCGTGGCGGATCCGGCGCATGTCGCGGCGATGTGGAAACTGACGGTTGAAACGCAGGAGGCGCCGCCGAAGAGATCGGGACGGGTTCTGTTCGAGACCGTGGCTGTAGCTCCGCTCGTCGCCTACGAGGAGGTGATCGGCTGATGAAGGTCTACGAAGATATGGCATCGTCCGCGCTCGGCGAACTTGATCTCAAGACCGCCGCGGTCAATCTTGACACGATCGCCCAGCGGGCGGCCGCCGAGGACTGGAGTTACACGGAGTTCCTCGGGCGGCTGCTCGAAGGCGAGGTCAGGCACCGGCAGGAGATGCGCGTCGCGCTGAGCCTGCAGTTCGCGCGCTTTCCGTACCCGAAGAGGCTTGGCGAATTCGATTTCAAGGCGCAGCCCGGCGTTGACCGGAGGCTCATTGACGAACTGGCGACGGGGCGCTTTCTGGCCGAAGGGCGGAACATCGTCTTTCTCGGGCCGCCCGGAGTGGGCAAGACGCATCTCGCGATCGGGCTCGGGGTGATGACGGCGGAACTCGGGCACCGCGTCTATTTCACGACCGCCGTCGACATCGCGCGCAAACTCGTGCGGGCGATGCACGAGAACCGGCTCTCGCGCGAGATCAAGAACCTGACGCGCCCGAAACTGCTGATCATCGACGAGGTCGGCTACCTGAAGCTCGAACCTCCCGAGGCGAGCCTGTTGTTTCAGGTCATCTCGGAGAGATACGAACGCAAGGGAGCGGTCATCCTGACGAGCAACAAGGCCTTCGCGGCCTGGGGCGAGGTCTTCGCCGGAGACGCGGTGATGGCGAGCGCGGCTCTCGACCGGCTGCTCCACCGCTCGACGGTGATCAACATCCGGGGCGAAAGCTACCGGCTCAAGGAAAAGCGGGCCGCCGCGGCGCGCACGGGAGTTGTGGAAGAGTTGGCGGCAATTGCCGCCAACTCTTCCACAACTCCGGACAACAATGACTAAAGGGGGGGTCAAAAACTAACGCCTGTAAAGGGGTCAAAAATTAACGCTGATTGACAACGACGGAAGTGGAACTGACCTGGAGCGGCGCCGGGCCCGCGCCGGAACGCGTTTTCATCGTCCAACGATTCGACATCTCGGATCCGGACGAAACGATGAATTACCGTGATGTCGCCGAGATCAAGCGGCCGTTTTCGGATTCGCGCAAGGCTCGGCTCGTGATCGAATCCGACGGAATCGATTTCGACCGTGCCCTTGCGAATCTCTACGGCAGGTTCGAGGCGTCGGCGAACCAGATGCCGGACTCAGCCGTTTCGCCGGCCGTCCCGGTGCTGTTTGTGCACGGAAAAGCGTCGAGACCGACGACGCGCTGAATTTTCTGAATTTTGTCCCCCCGACGTTGCAAGTTTGAGGCGGCCGAATCGTTCCTTCCGCAAAAGGGGTTTCGGCAAGTCTTCAAACTTGCAATTTTCTTTTTGAGAGGACAAAAAACTATGAGAAGGGCTGATGATTTTGGCGGCAGATCGTTGATCGCCGTTTTTCTTTTGGTCGCGATCTTTCTTTCGGCGTGCGGCGAAAGCGCGCCCGAATCGGCACAACATTCAAAACCGGCGAATTCCGCGCCGGGCTATTCGACGCAGAATTCTTCGAATTCGGCAAGTTCCACGTCGAATTCGACTTCGACGATGCGCGAAGACCGCATGGAGAAATCGGCGGGCGGCGAGCGATACGCCGAGATCACCGAAAATCCGTTTCTCGAAGCGTCGCGGGCGCCGCTTTCGACATTCTCGATCGACGTCGATACCGCGGCGTACACCAACGTACGCCGTTTCTTGAACGATGGCCAATTGCCGCCCAAGGACGCGGTTCGGATCGAGGAGCTGATCAACTATTTTGAATACGATTATCCGCAGCCTATGGGCGAGGTTCCGTTCTCGGTCAACACCGAGGTCGCGACGGCCCCCTGGAACGCGGACCACAAGATCGTGATGATCGGGCTGCAGGGCAAGAAGATCGCGCTCGAGAACACGCCGCCGTCTAATCTTGTCTTTTTGCTCGACGTTTCGGGCTCGATGGCGTCGAACGACAAGCTTCCGCTGCTCAAACAGGGCCTGCGAACGCTTGTCAATCAGCTTTCGTCGCGCGACCGCGTGGCGATCGTCGTTTACGCCGGCGCTAGCGGTCTGGCGCTATCGTCGACATCGGCCGGCAACAAAGGAGAGATCATCGCCGCGCTCGACCGGCTCGAGGCGGGCGGTTCGACCAACGGCGGGCAGGGAATCAACCTTGCCTACAAAGTGGCGAAGGATAACTTCATCGAAAACGGCAACAACCGGGTGATCCTTGCGACCGACGGCGATTTCAACGTCGGGACGACGAGTGATTCGGCGCTGGTCGAACTGATCGAGGAAAAACGCCGGAGCGGCATCTTTCTATCGGTTCTCGGATTCGGAACCGGAAATCTGAACGATTCGATGATGGAGCGCCTCGCCGACAAAGGCAACGGCAACTACGCCTACATCGACTCGCAGGACGAGGCGCGCAAAGCGCTCGGCGAACAGGTCGCGGGGACACTTTATGCGATCGCCAAGGACGTCAAGATCCAGGTCGAATTCAACCCGGCAAAGGTCGCCGGCTATCGTTTGATCGGCTATGAAAACCGACTGCTCGCCAATCGTGATTTCGAGGACGATCAGAAGGACGCCGGCGAGATCGGCGCCGGGCATTCGGTTACGGCGCTTTACGAGATCGTCCCGGCGGGCGGCAAGATCGACAATCCGGGCACCGGCGAACTCAGATACGGCAAGGTCGAACCTTCGGACACGAAGTTTTCTGACGAGCTTTTGACGGTCAAGCTCCGTTACAAAGAGCCGACCGGCGTCGAAAGCAAACTTCTGACAATGGGATTGCTCGACCGGCAAGCAGGATTCGAGACTGCGTCGGACAATCTGCGTTTCGCCTCGGCGGTCGCGGCGTTCGGGATGGTGCTCCGCGATTCGCGCTACAAGGGCAACGCCAATCTGAATTCAGTTTGGCAAATGGCGAATGCCGCCCGGGGCTACGATCTCAAGGCCTATCGAAGCGAGTTTCTCGAATTGGTCCGAAAGGCGGCCGATCTGCGGACTCGCGGTTAACTCCGGGGCTTTGCGGCACGAACCGGCTGGCGAAACCGGGCAGACGTCACCCGGCCCCGCGCGGAGATGTTTCCGCGCGTCGCCGTCGGCCGCGCTTTCGATCGCGCCTGCGACGGACTTCAGGGATTTTTCGAGTTCCAGCGCGTTGCTGAGCATCTCGTCGTCGGTTTCGCTTTCAAGATCAGCGTTTGCGATATCGTTCCAGAACCGGAACGAGACGATCGCGGCCGACTTGAACTCGTCGAGCGCCTCGGCCCAGAGGGCGAGGATCCGAATCGCGTAGCGATGTCCTGAATTTCGCCGTGGGTTTCAACACACGGGAACTCGTGAATTCGTATCTCGTCGCGTCAGCGACGGCTGATTCGGGTCGTCGCTGACGCGACGCGCGGCCCTTTTCGAAGCTTACCGTGGGTTGAAACCCACGGTTAAATTCTGCCGCCGCTGACGCGGCTTGATGACTGTTGCCCGGTCACCGTGGGCTTACGCGCCACGGCTAAACTCTGCCGCCGCTCTGCGGCTTGTTGACGCATACGGGCCACGTATCCGTACCGTCGCGGATTCCGCGTCCCTTTGGCGGCGACGGTCAGCGGGAACGCGGCTGACAACTGACTCCCTTGGGCGGCGGCGTTTTCTTTCGACATAACTTCTTCCTCTTCTGTATTGGATTCAGGGAGCGCGCGGGATGCGCGTTTTTCGGCAAGCCCACACATTTGGGATTGCGGATTGCGTATTTTGGATTTGCTCAACCTGTAGGAGTTACGCGTTCACGCGTGACGTCCCGATAAGTGATCGAACACATGTCGCTTCCTGCGAACGTTTTGATCACGGCCAATCCAAAATCCAAAATCCAAAATCCAAAATCGCGATGTCCTTCTCGAACGCTTTCAGTACCGAATCGGAGAGAAACTTGAATTTGATCTCGGATTCTTCGGTTTTGTGGTCTTTATGCAAAATGCTCATTGGATTTCGACTCCGATGAGCATTTTAGATCGCGACAGAAACTAATTGTCTGCGGCCTACAGTTAGGAACGACCGCAGCAAGCCTGCAACTACAGTTCGATCATAATCATTCTCTCGCGTTGTTCGACGGGAGTGCTGTACTTATCACGACGAATCGACCAGCAGCCGCGTTTTACTTTGGTGATCTTGTTTAGAAGTTCCCGAAACGGAATGTTTGAGAAATCGAACCCCGCGGTTGATTCACCGGACGAGCTAGTTGTAGAGTCGCCGCTGGGGATCTGGTTCTTTTTCTCAAAAAAATCGTTGATTTCCGGAACCTTGAAAGAAAACGCACCGCCAAACACTTTAAGGTCTGTCCCCGCGTCAAACTTGAATTTTCCGATTTTCAAGTCAAGAAGTTCTGCAAAAATGGGTTCGCGTCCCTTAACCGGAATGATGTTCACGACTTCGTCGTTTATCTCCCAGCGATAATCTCCCATCTGCCGAACCAACTCATCGAGAACGTCCTCAAGCTTCGCATCGGCAAAGTTAAGCGTCAGATCGTGACCTTTGGTCGGCCAACGAGGAAAACACTTCGCCGATACCGTGTCCAGCCGGTGTTTTTTCCAATCTGCCTGCAACCACGTTGAATGGTAAAAAACAAAGTCGTCATGCTTTGCATCGTAGGTCGATTCTTCATATCCAAAGGCGACGTCATACTCGTTCACCAACCATTCGATCGCACATTGCAAGGGCGAGTCAGCCATTTGAATCGTTACCCGTTTTTCACGGATAGTCTTGATCTGGCCTTGCGCGGCAACGGTCGCGTCGCAAGTGACTATCAGAAGTACGCTGAGCCCCAAAACAAGTCCTTTCATAATCCGACAACCTCCGTCTATTTATCCACTCTAATGGGCAGCTTTCCAGTACCATCTACCGATCTAAAAGAAGCAGCGAAATTGGTTTTGAAAACAAGTTCTGACGCTTCGTGACCGTTTCGTTCTCGTTCGTGATCAGCCGCGGACGTGATGACAAAAACAACATCCCCACGACCTCATAATATTAAAAAAATGACGTCATTGTCTTTGGAGCGTTCTTTATCCGCAGACGGAAAGACATACCAGCCGCATTGATTCAATTTCGCGAGTCGGTTCAGAAGTTCCCGAACGGTAACATCGGTTAACGAAACCGGTTCGGTGAGTGTAAACCTTCGACCGTAACCAAATGTCCCTCCAGCCGTGGTGATAATGAATCGACTCTTCTTGAACTCCGGCAAATCCCTGATTGTATCGAAGAATTTTCCAATCTGTACGCCCGCCGGAAACCAGAATCTGGATATCTTTGTGTTCAGGAACGTCTCAACCGCCGGATCTCGCTTGCCCTTCGGACGGATGTTCACCACACCGTCATTGATTTCCCAGGTGAATTCGTCAAGCTTTTCGACAAGATCGTCCAGGAAATTGTCGAGTCGTGCGTTATCTGCGGAAACCATAAATAGTTCCTTTGCAGATCGGTACTGATCGGGCGATTGATCGGAAACAACGATCTGTCCGGGTTTCGATCCATCACCCACAGACAGGTGTGGATTGAAGTGGTAATTCGGTTGGAGATCGGGATTTCCGATTTCGAGACCGACCGGAACTCCGGTTTGATACGCGATTCCGTACAATATCGCTCCGAGCGGACGCTTGCCGGCGGCTATCGTCACTCGTAAAGCCTTGATCTCCTCATCGCTGCGCGTTTTGAGAAGCTTCACGGTGTCCAATTCAAAGTCCGGAATTTCGCGGTATTGTTGCGCGCAAAGAATCGTCGCAGAACATAGGATCACGATCGAAATAAGGATTGGCTGTTTTATATGTTTCATAACTCCGTTTTCTCCATTATGGCGTCGGTTTTGGAAATGTACTTGGCCGAACCCGTTGCGGCACCGTGAAATTTGGTATTGGCATGGCCTTGATTTGCGGGAACAAGGAATCAACAACGATCAAAGTAAGTGTCGGAGAAGGAAGACCATTGATCTTGATGACAGTGCTCAAGATCGTGTGGCTCGCCGGATTGACAAGATCGCCATTGATCACAACGACATCGCTTCGACTAGAAAAAACATATTCTTGGCCAGCCTCAACCGACACTGGCTGATTGCCACCTTCGAAATTCTGTTTCGCTTGAGTTAACGTATATTCAATCGCCGGAAATAGGTTAAGACCATCAACCGCAATCGCAGAGATCACCCCTCGCGCATCGGTCCAAGTTACATAAGGAAGATCATAGTACGTCAAAATCTGTTCACCGCTTGCCAGATAAAACCCCGGTCGCCATCCATAATAATTATCGCCGAATCGTTCTTCAACATATGTAGGAACAACTCGAACGTTTCCGGGTGTGCCCTTGGCTTTCGGGCCAGTCTGGGCGCTAGATCGAGACGGTCGCGCCACTGCGGGTGCCGAATCTCCCGTTGTTCTCTTATCAACGGGATGGTCACCCGTGCTCGAACAGACCGCCTTCTTGCACGGACCTGCTGAATCTTCAACTTTTTCAACATTTGCCCAGTCAAACGTCGTGTCCCGTCCCCGAAGTGCCGAGCCGTCAACCTGAGGACCGCTGTTTTGGCACCATTGGGCGCAGAAGCTTCCTGATGTCCCGGCCGCCAATCCCAACGGATCGGTGAACTTGTACGGGGAATTCAGTACGTATGAATAGCGGTTGAACGACTGCGGGTCGCGGATCATCGCGCTGGCGGTCAGGGGATCGACCGACGTGAACCGGCCGTGGGCGGTGTTGTAGTATCTCGCCTGCGCGTATTCGAGGCCCGATTCGTTGTCCTTCTGATAGCCAGTGTAATCCTGCCGAAGTTCGTCCGTGCTCGTGTACCCGAGTCCGCTCGCCCGCTGGGCGGTGAGCGTCTCGTCGCCGAACGCAGCGAAGTCCTGCCGCTTCGTGACCGCGCCGTTCTGGTTCGTGATCAGGCGCGGGCTGCCCAAGTGATCGGTTGTCAAATAACTTACCTGCTGCGTCTCGGCGAGCGCCGTCGAATACTCGGCGATAAGCCTCCCCCCGCTTATTTGGTGGCGCTACTCCAAAAACAACTGATCTCGACCCCAAATGACGCTGAAAATCTTCCATTCCCCCAGGTCATGGGTCAAAAGAAACGTAATCGTAAAGGGTGCCTGGTCAAAGCATCTTACGGAAAGGAAGACCTTGCTGTCCTTGCCAACCGTCTTCACGCCTTCGATTCCACGAAATTCGCATTCAGTTTCAAAGGTTCCAGGGACATCATTGATGAGGTAGTCCTGAGCCACAGCGGTCGGCTTGACGGTACGTCCGGAAGGAAATCCCTTTTCGGGCACATTCCCCTTCGCGATGAACGCGATATAAGAATCAGGAATGCCCGTTATCATCTTCGACATCGCCACCTTGTCACGCGACCGTACGAGTTCAAAATACTTGACGACCGTGTCTTCGGGTCTTGGGCAGGAAATATCCGAAACTATCGGAGGTGTAGATGCGATCTGATCAAAGCCGTCGTATCGGGCCGAATGCATCAAAACCACGACTATCAGCCCGCCAACAGTTATGGTGATGGCAATTAGAACAGTCATACGTTTCATAACGCTCTCCTCCCTTTAGACGCAAACGACCTGCGGACATCGCGAAATGCGGTATTCATCGCTTGATTAAACAGTGAAGCCACTTCCCGGGTAAGTTCACTATACGAATAAGAATATCGATCTGTCCGACCAATAATATCGATGTACACAGCATAGCGCGGGGCGTCAAACTCTCTACCGATCGCATCAGTTTGTTTGATCAAATACTCACCGAGTGCCTGGAATCTTCTTGCAATCTCCTTTTGTTTGTCAGGGTTGTCCATTCTGAATCGTTCGTACTTCGCAGCGCGTCGGTAGACCTCGCGGATGTTTCGTGCCACGGCGTTTATCAAACCATTGACCTCTTCCGTTATTTCACCTCCGAAGCCTTCGTCGTTAATCTGCGCTCCAACCCCCCAAATTTCCTTCAAATACTGAATTAAGCTTAGAGGCTGCGATGCCAGACTAGAAGATGTCGAGTTTGCGACCGGCGGGGCGGTACCCGTTGATTCCGATGCCGGTTCACCTTCCTTTGGACTTCCCTGACTTGCAGCATTTCCGGCCTGAATCGCAGCGATGAGGTCCGCGTCCGAGGTTCCCTCCGACGCCGCTACCACCGAATCCCACCATTCTCGCCAAATCTCGTTTATGGTTTTGAGGTGTCCAAACGTCGTGTCCCGTCCCCGAAATGCGGATCCGTCAACATAACTGCCGCTGTTTTGGCACCATTGCGCGCAGAAGCTTGCTGATGTCCGGGCCGCCAATCCCAGCGGGTCAGTGAACTTGTACGGGGAATTGAGAACGTAGGAATAGCGGTTGAACGACTGCGGGTCGCGGATCGTCGCGCTGGCGGTCAGGGGATCGACCGACGTGAACCGGCCGTGGGCGGTGTTGTAGTATCTCGCCTGCGCGTATTCGAGGCCCGATTCGTTGTCCTTCTGATAGCCGGTGTAATCCTGACGCAGTTCGTCCGTGCTCGTGTACCCGAGTCCGCTTGCACGCTGGGCGGTGAGCGTCTCGTCGCCGAACGCGGCGAAGTCCTGACGCTTTGTGACCGCTCCGTTCTGGTTCGTGATCAGGCGCGGGCTTCCCAAGTGATCGGTTGTCAAATAGCTTACCTGCTGCGTCTCGGCCAGCGCCGTCGAATACTCGGCGACAAGCCTTGATGCTCCATCATAGACGAAAACGGTCGTCTCGGTCGATGAGATCTTCTTCACGCGGCGTCCCTCGCCGTCGTAATAATAGGTGGCATCGGGCGTCGTTCCGTTGTTGCCGTTGACGTAAAACTCTTTCTGTCGGTTTTCCTGATCGTAGCCGAACCTTTCGCCGGCGGCATTCTGGGTCAGATTTCCGTCGGCATCGTATGCATACCCGCTCGACGAGATGCGGTTCGTCGCGGTCGAGAATGTCGGATTGCAGATGGCCGAAGTGCAGTTCGCCGGTGCCGTGGTATTGGCGGCGTCGATCCGTCTGTTGCCGTACCGATCGTAATCAAAGGCTTGTTTCCAGGTTTCCGTGCCCAAGATCGTCTCTTTTGCCGATTCAAGCCGGTTCAGTCCGTCGTAGAAATACTGCTGGTCGGCGGTAAAGCCCGACGTGCCCCCGACCGTCGGGACCGTGATCTTCTGCTGCGCCATCGAGCCATTGTTCTTGTCCGTGTTGAGCGTTCCGCTTTCCCATTTGCCGTATCCGAATTCAAGTTTCAAAATGTCAATGTTCTCGGTCGAATCGGTCGTGCCGAGCCCGATCTTCTCGACCTGCATCCGGTTGTTGTAGGAATAGGTTTCCCAGCGGCCGTTCCCGAGACGGAGTTTCTTGATCGCGCCGTTCGTGTCGTAGCTGAATCCGAAGGCATAGGCGTAATACCCGAAGTCCGGGTTCTTTTTGCTCTGCACCATCGATAGTTCGCCGTCCTGGTTCACGGTATTTTTGATGACGCGATCCGACGGATAGGTTTCCTCGATCAGCGCGCCCGAAAGATTATATGAATAGGCGGTCGAATAGGTCTCGCCGTCCGTATGTTGCTGATGCGACGTGAGGCGGCCCATATTGTCGAACCCAGTGTAGCGGGTTTCGGCGTTCTGACAATCCGAAACCCCCTCTGATCTGACCTCCGGATCAGCTTTCGGTTTGGACTCTCTCGCAGCTCAAGGTGTCGGTTCCTTCTTCACAATCGCCGAACTCAGATCAAGCGAAATCGGCTCGGAAACAAGTTCCTCAAGCATCAGATATCCAGAAGATTCCCACCTTTTTTGAAGCATTCTCCCAAAAAGACGATCTGCGGCACGATATTTTTGTCTGGGCTCAATATTCGGGCTCCACGTTGCGTAGTGAAGTCTTATCCAAACTTGAGGCAACTGCCGATCGTTCTTGCTGGGACTCGACGCGAAAGATGCAAAGAGTTTTTTCTTTGAGATATTGAAGAAGAAATCGCGGTAAGAAAACTCCCAGCTTTCATTTGGTTTCACGAGAATAGTCTTGTCGCTCGCAGGGGAGTCCGCGTCAAGAGCCAACCGCAAATCATCCCATTCTTTCGAATACAGATCCGAAGGAAACCAATTGTAAGTGCTAATGATTTCGTTTTCTTGGAAGCTTTCGCTTCTTGAAAGGAGCAATTTCACGATCATGCCATCATTCGGGGTCTCCGGTAAAAGACGATTCCAAAAGATAATGTTTTTGTTGCTCAGGTTCTTTATCCGCAACCTCAAAATTGCCCTTACCTGGATACTAGTTAATGAATCGATGGATTCAATTTGACCAGGTTCTCCCGTTAAGACGCATGTTGCGTCGGGGAACGATTTGTTCTGTCCAAGTGTTTTGCAGGTGAAGGCAAAAATGAAACAAAAACCGAAAAGTACAAATTTCTGCATACTGTTACCGCACCTTCCTGTAATATCCTGTTCTCTCCGCCGTCCACTTTGGCCGCGACATCCACTTTCGTGATGACGCGTCTGTTGATGTCATCATATTCGGTTTGGACGAGACCTCGTCGTCTGTTGGTCTACGGTTTCGAAATCTGCAATACGGATTTTAGAACAACAACAAAATCGAATCGGGTATCGAAATCATTCTGTTTATGATACTTCAAAACTTTAATCACGAATGTACCGGTCAGTTTTCGCTGGTCGGTTGGGGTTTTCAATCGCTTTTTTCGCAGGCGATCCATTCTGCCGAGGATCTTTGCTTTTGTTGCTTTCCTGAATTCTTCAGCAAAAGTGAATCGAAGTCGTTTGGGGTTCCGAAGATCGAAATCACACGTAACGGCCGGCGACAACCAGAACCCTTCCCATCCGATAACGAAATCGGCATTCACTACCAATTCTCTATCTACAAATTCCGCTATCTTTGTTTCGACCTCACAAAAACCGACCGCATCGCTGGCAAAAACGCGCTCCTGTGCCGGCGATGAGGCGCAAACTGCGAAAAAGAGGCAAGCAACGCCAATCTCGAAAATTGTAAGGCAACTTGCCTTGATATGGTTCAATTTCATTTGATTCTCTTGGCCTTGTAACCGTATGACTTGAAATCGGCTCCTTGCATGTCTCCCGACACCTTGTATTGGGATGAAACAAACTCTTTGATTGCCGAAGCTCGACGGTCATCTGCGGTAACTTGTGGATTATTCTTGTCGACCTGCGTCCACGTCTTGTTCCAAACCGGAATATCGTATTTCGAACCATCGACATCCATTGCTTCGAACAAATAGGAATTCGCCTGAAACGCGTTCGTCTCTGTTTGATATTTCGTCAAATTAAAGGGGTTGTCAGAATTAAAAAATGTTCCCGGGTGATTTGCGTATTCCATTTGATCAAATACGTGCGACCCCTCGTGAACCAAGCCGGCAAAAAGTCCGTCGGATTTCACAAAGTCCTCAGTAAACGTTACCGAAATTGCTACTGCAACATAATTGTCTTTGCTCTGATCGGCCTGGTTGTAAGTGAATTCGGGCAACGTCTGTCCAACACCTCCTTCGACGTCACCGATGCCAATAGTTACTCCGTTGTCCGACCCCTTCTCGCCCGGTTTCGGTCCGAGCGCAGTCATCGCATCATTCAATCTCTTCAGTCGATCCCCAGTTAGTTTTCCTGCATCTCTAGCCGCTTTGATCGCAGCCATCGCTTTATCATACGCTGCCAAGATCTTTTCACGTTTCTTGGCTAGTTTTGCAGTTTCGTCTTTTGACAACGATCCATCGTCCCTCAACGTGCCATCCCACTCGAAGAAGCCGGAAGGATCAACAAATTTTACAGGATTATTCCTGACAAAACAGTAACGATTCCAAGTGTCTGGACTCCCAGGACGTCCCGAATTGAGCAAATGATCAGCCCCCGTAAACCTGCCCAGTTCCTTCTTGTACATTCGGGCCTGGGCGTAATCGAGGCCGGTTTCTTCGTCGTTCAGGTAGCCGGTGAAGCCCTGGCGGACGTCGTCGGTGACGTATTTGTCGGTCGTCGATCTGCCGCCGAGGCCGATTATTTCTTCGCCGTACGGCATGTAGTCGGTCCTTGAAACGACCGTGCCGTTTTCGTTGGTGTTGATGCGGGGCGTGCCGAGATGATCGTTCGTCAGATACTGCACCTGCGGCGTCTGGCTGAGGTTTGTCGAGTATTCCGCGACAAGTTTTCCGGCGGCGTCGAAGATGAAAATCACCGTTTCTGATCCCGTCACCTTCTTGACCCTCCGACCGTCGCCGTCGAAATAGTAGAGCCCGATCGTCTGGTTCGACGAGTTTTTCACTTCTTTCTGCTTGTTCTCGGCGTCGTAATTGAAACTCCGCCCCTCGGCGTCGGTCAAAACGTTCCCGGCAGCGTCATATGTGTAACCCTGCCCGCTCGTGAAACGGTTGTCGGAAGTATTGATCGCCGGATTCGAAACCGCCGTATTCGAGAACGACGCCGGAAAACTCGTGTTCGCCTGATCAAAACGCCGGTTGCCGTATCGGTCGAGCGCGTAGGTTTGTTTCCACGCCGACGATCCGCCGGCGGTCTCTTCCGCTGATTTGAGTCTGTTCAACTCGTCATACACGTAGCTTTGATTGAGAACGAGCGGATTCTGGTTGCTTCGCTGAACGGTGATCGTTTGCGACTGAATGTTCCCGTTGTTCTTCGCCGTATTGAGCGTACCGCTTTCGACGACGCCGTAGGTGTAATCGAGTTGCAGCAGATCCGTCGTGTTCTGAACCTTGCCGAGTCCGATCTGTGTCGGTTGAAGCCGCGAGTTGAAGGCAGTCTTCTCCCAAGTACCGTTGCCGAGCTGCATCGAGCTGACCGCGCCGGCGGCGGTGTAGGTAAAATGGTTCGCGTAATTCCAAAACGCGTTATTCGCGTTCTTTTGACTCTTTACAGTCTGCAAATCGCCCTCATCGTCGAGCACGGTTTTGACAATCCTTCCCGACGGATATTTCTCTTCAACCATCGCGCCCGAAAGGTTGTAGGTGTACTCCATCTCATTATAGACGATCCCGTCCGTCGTCTGTTTGCTTTTTTTCACCCTGCCGGCAGCGTCGAACTCGGTGTATTCGGTGATCGAGAACGGCGACGTGACCGGACCGGTCGTGACCTTTGTCAGCTTTCCTTTGGCGTGGCTCAGATTGTCGTAAGCATAGTAAACGGGAAGCGTCGCGTTGTCGTCGTAGGATCTTTCGGTCACGCGGTTGAGCGCGTCGTAGGTGTACGCGGTCGTGATGTTTCGGGCGTCCTTCTTGCTTGTCAAATTTCCGTTCGGGTCATATGCGTAACTTATCGTTCCCGATTCGGGGTTCTGAGCCGTGAGCAGGCGCGAGAGACTGCTGTAGGCAAAGGAGCGGATCTGGTTGGTGGTCGCGCCGAGAGGCTGATCGACCTGCGTGAGATTGTTCAACGGATCGTAATTGTAGGCGGAACGGTAACCGTGGGCGATCGCCGTTCCGGGGAATGTGACCGACACGGTCGATGAATCGGAAGCCGGGACGATCTCCCAGACCTCTTTGAGCTGTCCGAGCGCGTCCGTCCGGCTGATCCGCTGCTTTCCGGCCTGATCCGTGACAAGCGTCCGATCGGCGTCCGAGTCGGTCGCAATGACGCCGGTCGATGCCGTGTTGCTCCCCCACGGCGCGGGAAGACCTGCTCCCGAGAACGTCTCGACTTCGGAACGGATGCCCGTGCTCCACGTCTTCGACCTTGTCCATCCCATCGATTCCTCGCTTCCGGCGTTTGGTGAATAGTCCGCGCGGTAAGGGTTTGACGACAACTAGAAACTCGTCGCCGGAAAGCAGGGCGAGAACCGCTTTGTGAAGCGCCTCGACGTGGCTGAATCCGAGCTTTGTGTATGACATCGAAGTATTCACGAGACACAGGATCTCGTCGGACGCGTACCACCGCTCGGCTTTTGAACAGCTCGGGTCGAGCAGTAGAAAACGGGGGACCGTGCGGTCGCGGCCGTCCCATTTCTTGTTTAATGCGATCCGGGCTGCGTCGAGCACCGAGACGGAGGTGACGACGAGATCGGTCCGTAGGATCTGTTCTACTCATCGAGACCGCATTGAATCTCAAAAAACGCTGAGTTTGAAGCATCAGCTTGCATCGGATCTATCTGTATAATCTTTGTCAGAAACGGCTCCGGGATCGCCGTTACGTAGGTTTTTAAAAGCTCCCGGATCTGGAATCTTCATTCGCAAACTGAACAAAGTGCATTAATTTGATACAATATCGGCAATGAAGTTCAAGGCATTGATCATTGACGATGACGAGGCGACGCTCGATATGATGAGGTTTCGGCTCGAGGCGGACGGATTCGCCGTGACGACGGCCGATCGCGGTTCGACGGCTCTCGAACATATCCGCGATACCGAGTTCGACATCGTTCTTACTGATTTCAATCTGCCGGACACGAACGGGATCGAGATCGTTCGCGCGTCGAAGGAAGTCTCTCCCGAAACCGAGATCATTATGATCACGGCTTTCGGTTCGGTCGACAAAGCGATCGAAGCGACCAAGGCGGGCGCGTTCTACTATGTCGAAAAGCCGGTCAAATTTGACGATCTGCGGGTGCTGATCGAAAAGGCGGTCGAGCGGAAACAGCAGAAACGAGAGATCCGCGAACTGCGCGGGCGGCTCTCGAGCCGCGCATCGTACGAGGGCATCATCGGCGGAAGCCGTGCGATGCAGGACATTTATGAGATCATCGACAGCGTCGCGGAAACGGATGCGAACATTCTGATCCTCGGCGAATCGGGAACCGGAAAGGAAGTCATCGCCAATGCGATCCACTTCAAGAGCCTCCGCTCGAAAAAGCCGTTTGTTAAGGTCAATTGCTCGGCCTTGCCGAAAGATCTTATCGAATCGCAGCTTTTCGGTCACACGAAGGGCTCGTTCACGGGGGCGACGAGCGACAAAACGGGATTCATCGGCCAGGCATCGAAGGGAAGTCTGCTGCTCGACGAGATCGCCGAAATGCCGGTCGAACTTCAGCCGAAACTGCTTCGTGTTCTTCAGGAACGAGTCTATTACAGCGTCGGGAGCGAAACGCCGCAGGATGCGGACTTTCGACTCATCTCGGCGACCAACCGCGATCCGATGGCGGCGATCGCCGACGGCTTTCTGCGCGAGGATCTTTTTTACAGGATAAACACGATCGAGATCCGAATCCCGCCGCTGCGTGAGAGGATGGAGGACGTACCGGCGCTGGCAGAGCATTTTCTTGAGCATTATTCGGAAAAATACCATCGTCCGGTCAACGGATTTGCGCAGTCGGCGTTCGATCAGATGCTGAATTACACCTGGCGCGGAAACGTCCGCGAACTGCAGCATTCGATCGAGAGAGCGGTCTTGTTGTGCAAGACGGATAGCATCACGGACCTGCGGATCCCTGGAATGGAGACCGTCGCGCCCAGCAGCGACGCCGCGCGGGTTCGTTTGAGCACGCTCGCGGTCGGGCTTTCAGCTGAAGAATTTTTTGACGAGATCGGGCGGACCGTGATTTCGAATCTTCCGGAAGCTCCGTTCGACGACGAGAATCGCGACGCCTTCGATCTGCTTGAAAAAGGGATCGTCCGCGCGGCCCTGACGAAAACGGGTGGCAATAAACAGGCCGCATCGAAGGCCCTGAACGTCTACCGGCCGAGGCTTTACGGCATTATCAAGCGCCACGGACTGGAATGATTGCCGATTTTAGATTTTGGATTTTGGATTTTGGATTTTGGAATCTGGAACTTGGAATCTGGAATCTGGAATCTGGAATCTGGAATCTGGAATCTGGAATCTGGAACTTGGAATCTGGAACTCGGAATCTGGAATTTGGAATCTGGAACTTGGAATCCTGGAATCCTGGAATGTTTTCGATTGTAGACTATGAAACTTCTTTCAGCGCAGAAACGAATTATCGAGCGAGTCATCAATGTTTTCGAGAGCGGGACTCCGGCGGGAAACTATTCGGCGATCTCGATCTATGCCGACGGGCCGAATGACGTTCGGCAGATCACGTACGGGCGTTCGCAAACGACGGAGTACGGCAATCTGCGCGATCTGGTCCAACGCTACGTGGCGGCCAACGGGACATTCTCGAAAAAGCTCAAGCCGTTTGCCGAAAAGGTTGGGAGCGTCCCTTTGACCGACAATTCCGAATTCAAGGATCTGCTGCGAAAGGCGGGACGCGACGACGCCGTGATGCGCAACGTTCAGGATCGGTTCTTTGATGATCGTTATTACAAACCGGCAATGAAGTGGGCGTCGGACCACGGATTCATACTGCCGCTTTCGGCGCTTGTGATCTATGATTCGTTCATTCACAGCGGCGGCGTTTTGTGGGTGATCCGCCAGATGTTTCCCGAAAATCCGCCGGATCTCGGCGGCAACGAGATCGAGTGGACGACCGCCTATGTGAACGCGCGCCATATCTGGCTTGGCAATCACCATCGCGAGGCAGTTCGCAAAACCGTTTACCGGACGCAATGTTTCAAGAACGAGATCGCGAAGGGAAACTGGACGCTTTCAACATTGCCGATAAACGCGAATGGAACAAAAGTATCTTAGGATTTGGGAATTGGGAATTGGGATTTGGGATTTGGGAATTGGGATTTGGGAATTGGGAATTGGGATTTAGGAATTGGGATTTGGGATTTGGGAATTGGGATTTGGGAATTGGGATTTGGGATCTGGAATTTGGAATTTGGAACATTTGGAACCTGGAATTTGGGATTTGGGAATCAGGAGCTTTGAAAAACCCAGGGGTTCTTTGTATTCGGGGCCGGAACGAGTCAGTACCATCTGCGCGGTTGGTTGAAGATAGGTTGGTATCAATACTTCGGTCCGGGAGTGCCGCAACCAACCATCCGCTACCGCAGATGGTACCGACTCGACGCGATTGCAACGCGATTCGGGATTCCCAGTCTGGAATCCTTGGAATTCCGGAATCTTGAATTCGGATCTGGGATCTTGGAATCTCGAACCTTGGAATCTGGAACCTGGAATTTGGAACCTGGAACCTGGAATCTGGAATCTGGAATTTGAAACATTTGAAACCTGAAATCTGGCTCCTGGAATTTGGAATATCCGGAATCTCTGAAATCTGCCAACCGATGAAACTGCCGATCGAACACAAATCCGAACCGCTTCTGCCGTGGCGAAAATTCGCTTCGCGGATGCTCCTGAGTCTGAGCGCCGGGACATTCTTGGTTATAGTTTCGCTGGCCGTTGGGACGTGCGGCTACCGGTACTTCGAAGACCTTTCGTGGCTTGACGCGTTGTTGAATGCGTCGATGATCCTTTCCGGAATGGGGCCGATGGCAAATCCGGGAACCGGCGGAGGGAAGATCTTCGCTTCGATCTATGCCCTCTACAGCGGTTTCGCGGTCCTTGTCATCGCCGGGATTGCGTTCGGGCCCGTGGTTCACAGGCTCTTTCATCGCCTTCATATCGACGAGTCCGAATTCCCCAAGGAAGGCTGATTATTCGATCACCGCCAGCACCTCGCCGGCGTTGACGTTCGAACCTTCCTCGAAACGAATCTCCTTGACCACGCCGTCCTTCGGAGATTTCATCTCGTTTTGCATCTTCATCGCCTCAACGACGACGACTCCGTCGCCATGCTTCACGGCGTCTCCGACCTGTGCGAGGATGCGGACCATTCTCCCGGGCATTGCGGTTTTGATCTCGGCGATACCGTCGGCGCTTTCTTCGGAAGCAGCCGAACCGCGGAGACGTTTCGGATCGTACAACTTGACCTCAAGTTGATGCTTGCCGATGTTGACGATGCCGCTGGGAGCGACGTAAACCTCGTGAATTCGCCCGCCCGATTTCATCAGAAAGACGTTCGGTTCGACCTCGGATGCTTCGAGCTCGTATTCACGGTCGTCGACACGCGCGAATACGCGTTCGCCGTCGCGCTTGACTTCGATCTCGTACTTTTCGTTGTTCAATTCAGCTTGCAGTTTCATTTTTTCGTAAGAGCTTTCGTAAGAGCTTTCGTAAGAGCTTTCGTAAGAGCTTTCGTAAGAGCTTTCGTAAGAGTCACGCCTTCAGGCGTGATGCCTTCAGGCGTTCACGCCTGAAGGCGTGACTCTTACGACTACCGTCTTGTCGATCTCTCGTATTCCTTCTTCAACAGTTCCATAAACTCGTCGCGGCGGTCGTAAAGCCGTTTCGGTTCCCGCGGGTCGTGACGGGCCAATGCATATGCGGTGATCAGCGGCAACGCGACCGTCGAGTCGATATAGGCGACGACCGCGTCGGGAAGCTTGTCCGGATCGACCTTTCCCCAGCTGACCGCCTCGGCCGGTGTGGCGCCCGACAATCCGCCCGTGTCAGGACGCGCGTCCGTGACCTGCAGAAAGTAGTCGTGCCCCTTCTCGTCGATCCCGAGAACTTCCTGGATCTGCGGCTCGGTCTGGAGCGCGAAGTTCTTCGGACTGCCGCCGCCGAGAATGAAGATCGCCGATTTGCCGCCCTTCTTCTGCTTTTTGCCGGTATGCACGACTCCGCGCTTCGCCGCGAGCACGATCGACGCCGTTTCATTGACGTCGAGATTCGGATTCAGGACCAGTTTGCCGCCCTGTAGTTCCTTCGCCGCAATGTTCATCCCGATCGACGAATCGCCCGGCGATGACGTGTAAACGGGAACACCGTATTCATAGGCGACGGCGAGCAGCGATTTCTCTTTGATGCCGAGTTTCTTCTCCCGTTCGCGGATGTACTTGCCGGCGAGATAATGAAACTCGGCGGAACTCATAGGCCTTTGAAATTCATCGTGTTCGATCAGGCGCCGGAAGAACTCATCCGTGTCGAGCAGGACGGAATAGTCGAAAAAGATGTCGAAGATCCGCACCACTTCTTCGTCGCGCAAGATGCGGTCGTCGAGCTTTGCGTCTCCCTGGTGAAGCGACAGCCCGATCCCGAAATGCGTGTCGTGGTAAAGATTCGCCCCGGTCGAAATGATCCAGTCGATGAATCCGGCCTTGATCAACGGGATCAGTGCTGATATTCCGAGGCCGGCCGGCGTCAGCGCTCCGGTAAGCGTGACGCCGATCGTCACGTCGGGCTCGAGCATCTTTTTCGTAAAAAGCTGGCACGCTTCCCGCAGGCGCGCGGCATTGTAAGCCATAAACGATTCGTCGATGAGATCGGCGAGGTTCGTTTTGCCATCGATCGGTGTCGGATCGATCCGCTTGCCCGAAAGGAATTTGCTCTTCTTTTTTCTCATTCTTGATCGCCCTTATTCGATTCCGCGAACCTGCGTTCATTCACGAACCAGTTGACCGCCGCCCAGCCGAAGCCGACGACCAGAAAAATCCCAAGATAAATGCCGAGGTTCAACGGAACAAAGAAATCGTCGATCTCGCGGCCGGGCACAAATCGCCCGACCAGAAACTGGAAAAGGCACATTATCGCCATCATAAACAGGCCCCACAGCAATCCGTAGATTCCGATAAAGAAAGCGGCGCCTTTTTGCCTCACCTTCTTCCAGCGCTCAAGTTGTTTCTCGTTGCTCATAAACCGTTTCCTCCCGCGGGCGGGAAAACTCAGTCAGACAATCAAAGCACAAACAACTCGAAAAACTCCGCCTCAGGTCTGAAAGGGTTTCCGCGCTAAGTTGAATTTCGAAACACCGGCAATTTCCCGACAGCGCGCCGCAGAAAAATTCCCGGCCGCAACGTTCGCAAACCTTTGTTTCCGATGTCTCCACTCTCGCAAAAGGAGGTTTCGAATTGAGATTCGAAGCCCCCCCCGATCCAAATCCGAAACCACAGGATCACTTGTTCGGTTGCTTGGTGATCCGCAAATACGGCTTGACCTCCCGCCAGCCGGCCGGGAACTTCTCCTTCGCGGCTTCGTTCGAAAGCGCCGGAACGATGATGCAGTCGTCGCCGTCCTTCCAGTTGACGGGAGTCGCAACGCTGTAATTTGCGGTCAATTGAAGCGAATCGATGACGCGCAGGATCTCGTCGAAATTGCGGCCGGTGCTTGCCGGATAGGTTAGAGTCAGCTTGACCTTCTTGTCGGGGCCGATGACGAAGACCGAACGAACCGTAAAGGTGTCGTTCGCGTTCGGATGGATCATATCGTAAAGATCCGAAACCTTGCGGTCGGAATCGGCGATCATCGGGAAATTGACGGCCGTGCCTTGCGTTTCCTCGATATCCTTTTCCCAACCAATGTGCGAGTCGAGCGGGTCGACGCTGAGTCCGATCACTTTGACGTTGCGTTTCTCAAACTCGGGCTTGAGCCTTGCGGCCATACCGAGTTCGGTGGTGCAAACGGGCGTGTAATCCTTCGGATGCGAAAACAAAACTCCCCAACTATCACCGAGCCATTCGTGGAAATTAATCGTTCCCTGTGTGGTCTCGGCGGTAAAATCGGGGGCGGTATCACCTAATCTGATTGCCATAAAATAACTCCTCGTTCGTTGTGGCCTTGCCTGTCCATCCAATGCGTTTTCGGATCGAAAACGGCGCTCAAGCCGGCAAAAAAAGCTTAACACACTCACATCGGGTCGCAAATGTTCGAGCAGTTCTGGGGATTGCTCTATACGTTTTCCGAGTCCGATTCGTCCGACTCCGTGATCTTCCTGATACGAAGCTGGAGCAAACGCTTTTCATCGGCTCCGAGAATTTCGACCTCAAGTCCGTGAAGCTCGATTCTCTCGCCGATCCTGGGAACGTAACCGGCCTCGCTGATCACGAGCCCGGCAATTGTCGTGACCTCGTCGTCGTCGATCTCGATGTCAAAGATCTTCTCGATCTTGCCGATCTCGACGGACGCCGGAACGTCGAAGTATCCGTCATCGGCCTCGATGATCTCGACGATCTCCTCTTCTTCGATGTCCTCATCTTCGATCTCGCCGACGATCTCCTCGATAATGTCCTCGAGAGTCACCAAACCCGCGACGCCCCCGTATTCATCGACAACAACGGCGATCTGAACGTGATTGCTCTGCATCGCTTTCAGAAGATCGGCAGCTGATTTGGTCTCGGGAACGAAGTACGCCGAACGCAAATAGGCGGCGATCGATTCGTTTTCCTTGCCGTCCGCCCACGCCTGCATCAGATCCCTGACATAGATCACGCCTTCGATATTGTCGATCGAATCCCGATAGACCGGCATTCGGGAGTATTTCTCCTCGTTTATCAAGTCACGGGCCTGGCGGACGGTGGCTCCGAACGGCAGCGCGCAGATCTCGGTCCGCGGCGTCATAATCTCTCCGGCGCGCGTTTCGGAGAACTCGACCATCGTTTCTATGAGTTCGCGCTCGCTCTCTTCGATAATTCCTTCGGCCTCGCCGACTTCCATCAGCGCCTGAAAATCGTCGGCGGCGTCTTCTCGTTCGGCGTCTGTCGGTCCGTTCGGCGACAGCGTGTTCTCAAGCGACGTCTGGATCTTGCCGCGGAACGAAGGCTCGACCGGATCGGCGATGAACGGCACTATTTCGTAAAGCGGACGCACGAACGGAAGCAACAGGAGAAGCTTTTTCTCGGGATCCTTCCAGGTCAGCAACCACGGGATCACCTGCCGGAAAAGGACGGAAAGCGTCAGACCGATGAGAATCGAATAACCGAGCAATTCGGCGTGACTTTGAAAGAACCTGAGAACGATGATGGTTACGAGCACCGAGAAGAGAATCAGCAGGATCTGGATCGTCGCCGACAGGGCGAAACGGAATCGAGGGCGGTTCTCAAGAATCTGCTGAAGAAACTCGAAAGTCTTTCTGCGCGGCGTCTCTTCGAGATCCGCCAGCAATCGTCGGAGACTGACGTCAGAAAGCTGAGAAAACGCCATATCTACGGTCGCCAGGAAGACGATTGCGAAGAGAATGAAGACCGCGACGGCAATTTCGATTTCCATACAAGCTACTAAATGTTAAATTGAAAGCTCAAAATAGTAAATTCACAGATCGAATATGAAAGTCAAAAATCCTTTTATCGCCCTTTTCATCTCGTTGCTTACCATCCCTGCGTTTGGCCAGACCGTCGCCGTCCGGGCCGATGCAACGCTCTTGGTTGACGGCATTCAAAGCAAGGTCACCGTTCGTCGCGACGAACGTGCGATCCCTTATATCGAGGCAACGAATGATGCCGATCTTTATTTCGCGCAGGGCTTTGTGACCGCGTCGGACCGCTTGTGGCAAATGGATTTTCTGCGCCGCGTCGCCCGCGGCGAACTCGCGGAGATCTTTGGCAAACAGGTGCTGGAGGAAGACAAACGCTGGAGGCGTTACGGTTTTGCGAAGATCGCCGAAGAAAGTATGTCGACGCTTGATCCGGGTTTGAAAAAGGCGCTTGAAGATTACTCGCGCGGGGTGAACGCATACATTGCGACGCTTGCCGACGATAAACTCCCGATCGAGTTCAAAATTCTGCAGTATCGGCCGCGTGAATGGAAACCGACCGACACCGTTGCCGTCGGCAAGATCCTTGCCGACGCGCTGAGCTCGACCTGGCGTCAGGATCTGATCCGCGCGTCGCTTCAGTCACTACCGCAAGAGAAGTTCAGCGACCTGACGAATCAGATCACGCCGCAGGACGTCGTTCTGTACGGCAAGGATTCAGGCGGTCGCGCCGTTTACACGCAACAAACGACTTCGCCGGTGGCCGTCGCATCTGCTCTGAAGCTCGCGGAACGCGAAGACGAACTGCGAAGGTCTTCGCTCCAGCGCGTCGGGCTTTACGCCGAAGATCTGGCGGCAAGCAACAACTGGGTCATCTCGGGCAAACGCACGCTCGACGGCAAGGCGCTGCTCGCGAACGATCCGCATCTTCAGCCGGCGGCGCCGGGAATCTGGTATCTCTCGCATCTGTCGACGCCGGCAATGCGCGCGTCCGGAGTGACTTTCCCGGGCGTTCCGGGAATCGTTCTCGGGCACAACGAGTCGATCGCGTGGGGCGCGACCAACGTCGGTCCGGATGTTCAGGATCTTTATCGCGAGGAGTTTAACGGCGAAGGCAAGTACAAGACGGAAAAGGGTTTCGTCGCGCCGAACGTCAGAAGGGAAGAGATCAGGGTTCGAACGAACCCTTTCAAGCCGGAGACCGAAACCGAAGTTTACGAGGTCCTTGAAACTCGAAACGGGGTCGTCATTACCGACGAGGTCGGTCAGAAATTCGCGCTCAAATGGACCGCGCGAGATCCGAAGAATCAGGAATTCGAAGCCTTCTTTCGCCTCAATCGGGCGAAAAACTGGAAAGACTTTCAGGCATCGCTCAGAACTTACGGCGGCGCGATGCAGAACTTCGTATATGCGGACGTCGCCGGAAACATCGGCTGGTACGCCGCCGGGCGCGTTCCGATCCGGCGCACCGGAACCGGAGCCTTGCCATACGACGGATCGACCGGCGCCGGCGATTGGGTCGGCTACGTGCCGTTTGAAGAACTGCCGAATCTCTACAACCCGCCCGAAGGTTTCATTGTCACCGCCAATCAGCGGATCGTCGGAAGCTCATACAAATATTTCGACTTGCTTGCGCGCGATGCTGCAAATCCTTGGCGGGCGCGCCGGATCTACGATTTGTTGAAGGCGAATACGAAGGTATCAATGAACGACGTCCGCGATGTTCAGCATGACGTTTTCAGCATTCCGTTTTCCTATCTCGCGCGCGAGATCGTCGATCGCGCGGCAGCCTCGCCGGAGACTATGGCGGTGCTTCGCGGTTGGGACGGCCGAACCGTTGCTGACTCAAAGGCGGCGGTGCTCGTCAACGAGATCAGGAATTGCGTCGCGTCGAAGATTGCCGACGACAACAAACCGGTTCCGTCTTTCCTCGTGCGCGAACGCCTTCTTTACTGGGTCTTGAAGGAAAACTCCGCCCGTTGGCTGCCAAAGCAGTTTGCAGGCTACGACGGACTTTTGAAGGCGTGTGATTCGGAATCAAGAACGGCGCTGGCAAAACGTCTCGGCGCCGATGACTCGAAATGGCGTTGGGGCGATGTTTTTACCGCGAATTTCCAGCATCCGCTGGCAGTTGCTCCGCTCATCGGCGGTCAGTTCGCTTTGCGTTTCAATAACGTCAACGGCAGCGGCCAGACACCGAACGTCGGTTCGTACGTTTCGATGCGGCAGATCGCCAGCCCCGGGAATTGGGACGCGACGCGGCACGTCATACCCCTCGGAGAATCCGGCGATCCGGCGAGTCCGCATTGGAAGGACCAGTTCGAAGCGTGGCGGACGGGAACCCCGATGATCTTTCCTTTCACTCCCAACGCGGTCAACGCGGCGGCCAAAAGCGTCACGGTGCTGATGAAGAAGTGAGGTTGCGCTTGACGTCGAGGAAGTCCGAGAGAATTATCGCGGCCGCCTCGGCGTCAACTTTCTTGAAGATCTCTTTCAAGCTGAGCCCGCGTTCGTAAAGATTCTCGCGCGCGGCGATAGACGAAACGCGTTCGTCCTGCAGAAAGACCGGAACTTCGATCGACAATGAATAGTTTCTCGCGAGCCGCCGCGCATCGGCGGACATTTCGCTTTCGCTGCCGTCAAAGTTCAATGGCAAACCCAAAACCAAGGCGCCGGCATCAAACTCGCTTAGCAACTTCCGTGTCTCCGCGAGGAGCGCTTTCCAGTTCGTTCTCTTGATCGTCCGGAGGGCGCGCACGGTGAACTGGAGTTCGTCGCAGACGGCGACGCCGACATTCCGGGTTCCAATGTCGAGCGCGACGATCCGCCCGCTCTCTGGAGCGCGAGAAATATCTGTAAACGCATCGGAATTAGTAATTTCTTTTCGTTGCACGGAAACCCTGGATAATAGATAATCGTAAGACTTCGGTTGATTGTGAATTGTTTGCAGTATTGACCGAAACAATCAACGATTATCCGGTAACGATTTACACGTCAAGCATTATGTCATTTCGCGGAAAAATTATCATCGCTTTTCTTTCGGCCGCAATCGCTTCGTACGCGCTCCTTGGCGGTATCCTGGGTTCGTTCGCGCAGCAACCTGTCAACGACGTCGGCGCCCAGATGCGGATTTTCGAATCGGTCCTGCAGCATATTCAGAATGACTATGTCGATGAACCGTCGATGGATCGCGTCCGTGGCGGCGCTCTGCGCGGACTTCCGTCGTCGCTCGACCCGTATTCGTCCTATCTGACCGCCGAACAGGTCAAGGATTTTCAGGCGAACAAGCAAAACACGCTTGCCGGAGTCGGAGCCGAGTTCTCGTCGAACTCTTCCTATCTTTACGTGGTTTCCGTGATCAAAGACTCGCCGGCGGACAAGGCTGGATTAAAGGCCGGCGACATTATCGAGTATATCGAGAACAAGGCGACCCGGGACATTTCGCTCTATGATGCGAGGCAGTTGATCCTCGGTGAGGCCGGTTCGAGCGTCAAACTCCGTGTTTTGCGAGCCGGTGCGAAACCGCAGACGCTGTCTGTCGCGCGCGGCAACTACTCGATCCCGAAGGCGGAGTCGCGTATCGAAGCCGGCAAGGTCGGCGTCATCAAGATTTATAGTCTGGAAGCCGGCGAAGCGGAAGATATCAGAAACCAGGTCCAGTCACTTACGAAACAGGGCGTCCAGAAGATCATTCTCGATCTTCGCGGCGTTGCTTCGGGATCGATCGACGAGGCGGTAGGCGTTGCCAATTTGTTCATCAAGGACGGTACGCTGGCGCAGGTCATCGGCCGTGAAAGCAAACCGATCAAAACGTTTTCGGCCGATCCTTCGAAGGCGGTTTTCGACGGAAAGATGTCGGCGTTGATCGATATCGCGACCGCCGGAGCGGGTGAGGTCGTCGCCTCGGCGATCCTTGACCGCAAGCGCGGCGACGTCATTGGCGAACGCAGTTTCGGAGCGGGAACGGAACAGAAGCTTTTCACGCTTAAGAACAGCGGCGACGGGCTTTTGTTGACCGTAGCAAAATGGGCTTCCGCCGAAGGCAAACCTTTTCTCGGTGACAATCGTTTGAATTCGGGCGTGATGCCGTCGGTCGAGGTAAAGCGGCCCGAAACACCCGAACCGTTGGAGGTCGAAGACCTCGTCGACCAGCAGGAACAGAACGAACAGCAGCCGAATCCGTCGCCGTCGCCGACAGCGACGCCGAAGGTCGAACAGCCGAAGGTTCTCGAAGATATTCAGCTCAAGAAGGCGCTCGAATTGATGCAAGACAAGTGAGTTGGGAATAGGGAATTCTGATTTCGGATTGGAGCCGGCGAAGATCGCCGGCTCTTTCAATTTTGGAGTAGGGTCTTCCGACGCGAGCAATCAGGCATTTTCCTGCCTTCGGATCACTCGCCCAACAGCTTCGATACTTTCTTCTCGAGATCGCGGACGGTCCGGGCGATCTCGCCGAGCCGGCGAAAGGCGGCCGTCGAGCGAAGCCAATCGCGATTGTCGAATCCCGGAACTCCGGAGATCATCTTGCCCGGTTCAACATCGTGCGAGGTGGCGGATTTGGCCGTCAAAACGGCATCGTCGCCGACCGTGAGATGTCCGGCGATCCCGACCTGGCCGGCGAGTATGACGCGTTTGCCGATCACGGAGCTTCCGGCAAGCCCTGTCTGCGAACAGATCAACGCGTCATCGCCGACTATACAGGAATGGCCGATCTGGACGAGATTATCGATCTTTGCACCGCTTTTGATGCGCGTTTCGCCCACCGACGCGCGGTCGATCGCGGAATTCGCGCCGATCTCGACATCGTCTTCGAGTACCACGCGCCCGACTTGCGGGATCTTGAGCCAACGGCGTTCCTCGTCCCTGGCGTAGCCGAAGCCATCGGAGCCGATCGTCGAATTGTTGTGAACCACGCATCGCTCGCCGATCTCGCAGTCTTCGCGAACCGAAACGCCAGAATGCAGTACCGAACCCGCCCCGACCTTCGCTCCGTCGTAAACGGTGACGTTCGGAAAGATCTTCACGCCCTCGCCGATCTCGCAATTCTCCCCGATTACCGCATTCGCCATAACCTCGGCCGTCGCCGAAACGCGTGCCGAGGTGTGGACTACGGCCGAAGGATGAATCCCCGACCGGACCGGCGAATCCGGAAGAAGGGTTCGGAGCACGCGGGTATATGCGAGGTACGCGTCCTTGGTCCGCAAGACCGCAATGTCTGTCCGGTCGATCTGCTCCGTTTCATTCAAAATGATCGCCGATGCGCGTGTTTTCTTGATCAGCGGCTTGTATTTGGGGTTCGCCAGAAACGTCACGTCGCCCTCCCCCGCGAGTTCAAGCCCGGTGGCTCCCGTAATTTCAAGATTCCCGTCGCCGCGATCGATCACGGACTTCGTCAGCGAAGCAATTTCGTTCAATTTCATAAAGTGAATAAAGATGTTTAAATGCGTCCTCAGAAAGTCTATAATCACCTATCCAAACTTTCGAAGTAGTTTGTCCAAGAATCTTTCTACGACCCCGACCAAATAACTTTTCGATCAAGGAACACTAGAAATATGAGTGAGAAAATTTTATCGCAATCTGAGAAAATTTACACCGCCGAAGATTATTTGCGTTTCGAACGCCGTGATTCAGGCAAAAAAGACAGGGCGTCGGGCCCGACGGGATCGAGTCGCCGTCATAATCTTATCGGCAGCAATACGACGATCGCCATCGGCAGCCGCATTCGGGGGCAGGGGAAAGAGGTTTACGTCAATGATATGCGCGTCAAGATGTCGCCCAACAACTACTGCTATCCGGACGTCATCGTTGTCAGCGGCGAGCCGTCCTTTGAGGGCAAGGAACTTGATATCTTGACGAATCCGACGGTCATCGTCGAGATCATGTCACGGGCGACGTTGCATCAGGACAAGACCGAGAAACTCGACCGGTATCTCGCCATCGACAGCATAAAGGAGATAGTTCTCGTAAAAGAAGAGGAAATGCGTGTCGAACATTACCACAAACAGACGATAAACCAGTGGATCTACAAGATCTATTCGCTCCGCGACGACGTTATCTCGCTCGATTCGATAAATTGCAAGATCGCCCTCAGCGAGATCTACTCGCAAATTCGGTTCGAGGCGTAGGTATCGGAGTTTTGACAGGGACCAGGATTCCAGATTCCAGGATTCCAGATTCCAGGATTCCAGGATTCCAGGATTCCAGATTCCAGGATTCCAGATTCCAGATTCCAAGATTCCAGATTCCAGGATTCCAGGATTCAGGATTCCAGATTCGGGAACTTTGAAAAACCTCACCTTTTCGAGGTTGGTTTCGGTTGGTCGATTGGATGACGGTATCCGGATTTGAATTAGGACAGTAAGGCGATGATTTGGACGCAGCGCCGTCGGAATTTCTCCATTGACGGACCTTGGGCTGTACCTGTAACTCGTTGTATTATATAATAGTTACATGAAACAGAAGCAACTTACTTTGATGGATGCGATGCTGACGTTGTCGAGACGGAAGAAGACGAGCCGTGCGGTCGGGACCTTGGAGTCGATCGGCAAGCTGGTGGACTGGGAAGCATTGGTTAAGATCGTCGAGCAGTTGGACCGGACGCGCGAGGGACGGGGCGGGAGGCCGCCGGTGTCGTTCGAGGTCAAGCTGAAGATGCTGTTTCTGCAGCACGCGTTCAATCTGAGCGACGAGGAGCTTGAGGACCAGTTGGCGGACCGCCTGTCGTTCCAGCAGTTCGTGGGGTTGGGGTATGACGAGGAGATCCCAGATTTCACGACCTTCTGGAAGTTCAAGGAGAAACTAGTGAAGGCGGGGCTGATGCAGAAGATCTTCGAACAGATCCTGAGTCAGATCGACGAGCGGGGACTGATCCTGAAAAGGGGGAACGATCATCGACGCGACGCTCATCCAGAGTGCGAACCGGCCGATGACGAAGGAGAAGCGGGAGAAGGCGAAGGAGAGCCGGCAGCTGGACGCGGACGCGGCGGGAACCTCTCAGGGCGGGAAGAAACACTTCGGCTACAAGGGCCACATCGGTATGGACGAGGGCAGCAAGATCATCCGCAAGTGCGAACTGACGCCGGCGAACGTTCACGACCACGAACGGCTGCACGAGATGATGAGCGGAGACGAACGGAGCGTCTGGGCAGACAAGGGATATCCTATTCAGGCGGCCAAGAGGGCGGCGCGGGAGGTCGGAATATATTACGGAGTGCTCGACAAGGCGGCTCGGGCGACACCGCTGACGAATCGCCAGAAACGGAAGAACGCGAAGAAATCCAGAGTGCGAAGGGTGGTCGAACATGCGTTCGGATTCATGAGGAAGAAACTGAAAGTAACGGTGATGGGGGCCAGGAACATCGCCAGGAACACGCTGAGATTCCAGATGTGGTGTACTGTGTACAACGTGCTGAGAGCCGACTTCATACTCAAGCAGAAGTGCGCCTTCTGAACGAAAACCGGGCGAAATCGATTGCGAAAATCGATCGAAATCGCCGAGAATGCCGCCAGAATCCGAAAAATAGATCAGAAACGGGGGCGAAAGACGGAAAAAACATGAAAAGAAAACGACCCACTTTCAAAAAAATCAAGAAAAGGAACCGGGCCGCTTTCTAACCAAGTTTTTCAAAGCTCCCGATTCCAGGATTCCAGGATTCCAGGATTCCGGGATTCCAGATTCCAGGATTCAGGATTCAGGATTCAGGATTCAGGATTCCAGATTCCAGGATTCCAGATTCCAGGATTCCAGATTCCAGGATTCCAGATTCCAGGATTCCAGATTCCAGGATTCCAGATTCCAGGATTCCAGGATTCCAGGATTCCAGATTCCAGGATTCCAGGATTCAGGATTCCAGATTCCAGGATTCCAGATTCCAGGATTCCAGGATTCCAGATTCGGGAGCTTTGAAAAACCCACGGGTTCTTTGTATTCGGGGCCGGGACGAGTCGGTACCATCTGCGGTAGCGGATGGTTGGCTGCGGCAATCCCGGACCAAAGTATTGATACCAACCGATCTTCAACCATCCGCTACCGCAGATGGTACCGACTCGACGCGATTGAAACGCGATTCGGGATTCCCAGTCTGGAACCCTTGGAATTCTGGAATCTTGATTTCGGGAACTTTGAAAAACCTACTTGATTGAAGCGACACTCCGTTCTTAACAGAACACGGATGGGTAGGGATGAAAACGATGATTTGAGCCCAACTCGGCGCCATTACGGTCGAAAAGACATATGATCTTGTCCCGCCGATCCGTGTTCATCTGTGGCTAAACGCCGCCGATCTCCTTCAAGCCGGTATTTCAAAGCTCCCGATTTCAGATTCAAGATTCAAGATATTCAAGATTCCAGATTCCAGGATTCCAGATTCGGGAGCTTTGAAAAACCTTTCTTAACGGCGGTCCCGGCGCCGATTCTGACAGAACACAGATAGATCGGATGCAGGAGGATACTTCGAACTCAGCGTTTCTTGAGAACTTTTTCTATCTTTAGTGGTCGAAACGAATCCGCTCCATCCAGCCAATCTGTGTTCATCTGTGGAAAAAATGCGATTTGCTTCCCTTCGTGTCGGTTTTTCCAAGCGCCCGAGTTGGGATTTAGGCGTCGTGCGGCCGCGGTTGCCCGCCCGCTAACGCAGGCGGTACTGACTCGCTGATCGTCGGGTTGGCGCGTTGCCACGGCCGCAAAGGTCCGAAACATTCCAAATCTCGGACCTGACGCCGATCGCCCGGATATTCGCATCTACAGGTTGATCCGCGTCACCCGCGGCAAGGCAAATGTTCTTTCGCGAGTCGTCAGGTTTTTCAAAGAACCCGGATTCCAGATTCCACGATTCCAGGATTCAAAGCAGACTCAACGGATCGATCTCGACACTGACGATCCGCAGGTCGCAGAACCGTTCCTGCGCGGCGGCGAGGGCGAAATCGAGCGTTTCGCGAAGCGCCGTACGGTTAGCCGCCTTGACGAGGATCTGCAGCCGGAACTCGTTCTTCAAACGAGAAAGCGGCGCCGGCGCGGGGCCCAGAATCCGACAAGCATTGTCGCGGTTGTTGGCGACGAGGCATTCCTTCAATATCTGGGCATTGTCGAATGCATACGCGTAATTCGGATGCTTGATCATTATCCCGGCGAGCGAGACGAACGGCGGATAGCCGAGGCGGCGCCGGAATTCGACTTCCTGGGCATAAAAATTGCCGTAATCCTGTGAATGCGCGTGGCGCAGTATGTAGTGATCGGGATAATAGGTCTGGATGATCACGCGGCCCGGAAGTTCTCCGCGCCCGGCCCGGCCGGCGACCTGCGTCAATAACTGGAACGTCCGCTCGCCCGAACGGAAGTCGGGCATCGCGAGTCCGGCGTCGACCGAGATCACGCCGACAAGCGTCACGTTGTGAAAATCGTGGCCTTTGGCGAGCATCTGTGTGCCGACGAGCATATCGATCGACCCTCGGCTGAACTCGTCCAGGATCGATTCCATATCCTGGCGCCGGGCCGTCGTGTCGCGGTCGACGCGCGTGATCCGCAAGTGTGAAAAGCGGCGCTTCAGTTGATCTTCTATCTGTTCGGTGCCCTCGCCCATAAAGTAAAGATACTTGCTCTCGCATTTCGGACAGGTTTGCGGGACCTTTTCGCGATGGTTGCAGTAGTGGCAGATCAGCTTGACGTCGCGCCGGTGGTAGGTGAGCGTGATGTCGCAGTTGCGGCAACGCATCGACTCGCCGCACGACCGGCAAAGGACGAACTGCGAAAATCCCCGGCGATTCAGAAGGATGATCGATTGTTCGCCCTTCGAATGGGTTTCCTCGATCGCTTCGATCAATTCGGCGGAAAACGAAAGATCCTTGCCCGCCGTGCGGAAAACGTTGCGCATATCGACGATCTCCGCCGCCGCCATCGGTCGATTTCCGATTCGTTTCGGAAGACTCAGATACTCGTATTTTCCGATTTCCGAGTTGCGAAAGGTCTCAAGCGCAGGCGTTGCCGAACCGAGGACGACGACGGCATTCGCAAAGCTTGCGCGGACGACCGCGACATCACGGCCGTTGTAGTAAGGCGCCTCGTTCTGCCGATACGAGCCGTCGTGTTCTTCGTCGACGATCAGCAAACCGATGTTCGCCAACGGCGCGAAAACGGCCGAACGGGTGCCGATGACGATCCGCGCATCGCCGCGCCGGATCCGTCGCCATTCGTCGAAACGTTCGCCGGACGAAAGATTCGAATGGAGGATCGCCACGTCGTCGCCGAAAACCGCGCGCAAACGCTTCGAGAAGACCGGTGTCAAGGCAATTTCGGGCACGAGCATCAGCGCTGATTTTCCGTTGTCGCGCGCGAAGTTCATCGCCCGTATGTAGATCTCGGTCTTGCCGCTGCCGGTCACGCCGTGGAGCAGAAACGCCTTGTATCTCTCCGACTTCTGAGCTTGGTTGATGCTCTCGAGAACGCTCGCCTGCCTGTCGGTCAACTTGATCGGAACAAACGCCGGCACACTCGAATCGCGAAACGGATCGCGCAACATCTCTTTTTCGAAGATCTCGACAAGGCCGTTTTTGGCGAGCGTGCTCACCGGCGATTGATTGACCTTTGCAGCTTCGACCAATTCCGTCTGGAACATTTCACCGCGCGTCGCGAGCAGGTCCAGGATTCGCTGTTGCGATTCGCTAATCTTCTTCCCTGACGAGTCGGTATCGGTCAAACGAACCGCGAGACGTGTCTTTTTGCTGACCGCTGCCCGGACCTGTTTCCGTTGAAGCGAAACGAGTCCAAGATTCGCGAGGTCCCTCAGTGTTCGCATCGCGGTCGATTTGCCGAGGTGCTTTTCAAAATACTTTCGTCCCGTTTCGCCGTTTGCCGCGAGCTCGCGCAGGATCTGCTGCTTGTTCGTCTTCGGCACCTCGAACTTTGACTCTTCGGCCCGGCCCGATTCCGTGATTACCACCGTCTCTTCGACGTTGGAATTGATGCCGGCCGGAAGCGACGCGCGCAGGACCTCACCCCAACTCGACGCATAATAATCGGCCGTCCATTGGGTCAGCTTGAGTATCTCCTCATTGATCAGCGGTTCGTCGTCGACGATCTCGGCGACATTCTTGATGAGTTTCGGGTCGATTGCGAGTTCAGGATCGAGTGACGTGTGAAGCGCGACGGCATATCCCGTCAACTGACGGGTCTTGAACGGGACGATCAGGCGCGCGCCGAGCCGGACACGTTCGGCGAGCGATTCAGGGAGCCGGTAGGTGAACGTCTGCCTCAGCGGAATCGGCAGCGCGACCTCGACGAACTCCGGTATTTGAGAAATCTCGGCGGCAGGTTTATGCATTCGTTAACTTCAACTAAAATGATAACTGATAGGAACTTTTAATTGAAACGAATGTCTAAGGTTCGGGAGAGTGAACTGTGAGTAAGAGTTTTTTGATCGCTTTGTTGGTTGCGGTCGTCGTGGTCGCCGGCGGCGTCGGGTTGATCTGGAAATTTCAGCCTTCGATGGAGGAACAAAAGGCGATCGTGCTCGAAGGCGCCATCCGCGAGGAATCGCCGGAGTTCGCCGCGCTGACGCGTCGCATCATCGCTGAAAACGATGTTGACAACACGTGGGAATCGCCGCTTGGAACGGGCTTCATAATGATGAATATTGCGGGTCGGATCAAGAATCTCAGCGACCGGACGCTTACCGGGCTTGAGCTTCGCGTGAGCGTTCTTGATTCTTACGGCAAGACCGTCAAAGACAAGTCGGTGATCGTTGTTCCGACCCAACAGGCGACGCTGGAAGCGAACGGTACGATGGACGTTGTCGTGCGGATCGACGGATTTGTCAAGGATGACGACCGCGCGAAGATCCACTGGAAGGTCGTGGCGATAAAAACCCGCTGAATTTCAGTCCTCGAACTGGATCAGATTGCCTTTCGGCGGATTGAAGAATCGCGGCGGCTGGTTTTCCTTGCGGGCCTTGAAAAGCGACACGGCGTAGTTGTTCTTTCGTGATTCTTCGGGAACGCTCATAAAATCCAAAAGCGTCGTGAAGATGTTGCAGTGCATCGGTTTGAAGCCGGTATCGAAGGCTTTCGGATCCGCGCCGAGAACGAAAAAGGGCACCATCGCTTCCTCGCGCGTCTCACCGCCGTGCCCGGCCTTGCCGGAAGCGAAGAAAGACTCGCCGTGATCGCTCGTGTAAACAATGACCGTTCCGTTCGGCAGCCGTCCGTAGTCGTTCGCCAAATTCCGAAAAAAGTCATCCAGATTGAAACGCAGCGAGTTGTCGTATGAGTTCTTGACGGCGTCGATCTTGTCCGCCGGCGGAACCTCATACTGCTCCTTGAAGCGATAGATGGGTTTCCAAATCGCCTCGCTTTCGGGATAGTTCTTCTCGTATGGAAAATGGACGCCGCGTTTGTATATGAAGATGAAGTTTCCGGTCGAACCGCTGAAGATCTCGTTCACCATTTTGGCGATCCGAATGTCGATTTCCCATTGCTTGACGGCGTTGCGCTCATTGTCGAGGTTCGTGATCTTGTCGCCGAGTTCCCAGTCTTCGACGCGGTCCGGGTTGTCGATCTCGGCGAGCGAGACGAAGTTGTCGATGTAATTGAGATCATCCTCGTTTCCTCCCCAGTAACGCTTCATCTGGCCGTCGAAAAGATGGGTCTTGTAATTCATCGATCTCGCGTATTGAAACAGCGTCGGCATCGAATTGATGTTGTGGAAACGGACGGAGTCGATCGTTTGCGGCGTCGCGCCGCTGATCATCGCATCGTAACTCGTGTGGCTCAGCGTTGACGAAGAGACGGCGGTTCCCCAATTGATGAGAAGCTGCTTTCGTTCGAGTTCTTCAAGAAATGGCGTCGTTTTGCGCGTGTAGCCATTGATGCTCAAATGGTCGGCGCGGACCGATTCGTCGAAAACGAAGACGATGTTGTTTTTGGGGGCCGATGTCGGGTCAACAACTGCGTCGACCACATCGCGTTTCTTGGCCGCACCGCCGAGGACCGGCGTGTGAAGGAGATAATCCGCGCCGGCGAGCCAGAAATTGCCAATCGAACTCGAGGCGAAAGTGCGGTCGAACATCAGCGGATTGACGAACGAAACGTTGACGTAGAACAAACAATAGACCGCCAGCAACCCGACGAACGCGCCGCCGCCGAAAACCCGTTTCTCCTTTCGCGGAATTACGCTGACGCCACTCAGAAGCGCGACCGGTATGAGCGCCAGGAAACTGGTGTAGGCATAGATCGAATCCAGCTTTTGCTCACCCGTCGCCGAAAAAGCGGAAACGAAATCCTGCGCGATCAGGAATCGTCCGACCGCATTGTGATAGCCGAACTGGGCGGTCGCGGTCAGGGCGAAGATCGCGATCAGCGGGATCTTGTAATACCATTTTGAAGAAACCGTGACCAGAACATAGACGAACAGAAGGTAGAGCGAAGCCAGGATGTACCCGACGCAAATCACCGAAAGCACCAGGTTGTCGCCGTTCCCGAGGTATGCGGCGAGCTCCCTGAAATCACTGCGGAAGTAAAAAAACTCGAAAACGCCGATCAGGAAAACGAATCCGAGCGCGACGCATGTCGTGCTGCGGTCCGCTCCGAGTGTCAGACTCAGGTCTTTTCGTACAAGTATGTCTTTGAACTTCGACATAATGGGAATCAGTCGGCAGTCGTCGTCTCGACGGTTTCCTTCACAAAAAGCTCTTCGAGCGATTGGCGCACGGGTTGAACCGAAACGAGGTTCCCGCCGGTTTCCCCGAGGATCGAAAGCACCTTCGGAATGTCGGATTCCGACAGCACCTGGATGCTTGCGCCGTTCGCCTTGAGCGAGCAGAGGCTGCCGCTGATAGAATTCGTCCGGGACTGAAACTCTTCCGCCGGCACGCCCTTGACGACGATCTCAAATGTTTGATTTTCGCCGCTGCTCGTGAGCAGGTCGGAAAGATTGCCCGTCGCCGCGAGTTTGCCGCGGCGCAGGATCGCGACATTGTCGCAGAGCGCCTCAATGTCGGAGAGGATGTGCGTTGACATAAAGACGGTCGTTCCCGCGTTCCGCAAGCCGGCGATCAATTCGCGGATCTCGCGGCGGCCGATCGGATCGAGTCCGGACATCGGCTCGTCGAGGAACACGATCTCCGGTTCATTGATCAGGCATTGCGCCAGACCGACGCGCTGCAGCATTCCCTTCGAGAACTTGCGGAGCTGCTTGTCCCAGTCCTTTTCGTCGAGTCCGACCTTGGTCAGCAGTTCCTCCGTCTTTCGCCGGCGCTTCGCCGCATCGAAGCCGAAGATCTCGCCGAAGTAATTCATCAGTTCGCGAGCGGTCAGGTAATCGTAAAAATAAGGATTTTCGGGGCAGTAGCCGATGCGCGAATGCATCGCGGTGTCGGAAATGTCGTGTCCGAGTATCCGGGCGTTTCCGCGCGTCGGAAAAATCAGAGACATCAAGAGCTTGATGGTCGTCGTTTTGCCGGCACCGTTGCCGCCGAGGAATCCGAATATCTGTCCGGGGCTGACCTCGAGATTGAGGCCGTCAAGCGCGCGAACCTTTCGTTTTTTCCAAAAACCGAGTTCGTAATCCTTCGTCAGGTCCTGAATTTCGATGATTTTGTTCATACTAAGTCGTTTCCGAATCGGCAGTCGATATTGTTGATAAGATCCGATGCCTGCCGAAGCTAACTATCTCAAGAGGGAAGTTTTGACTTCTCATAATTGATCGAGACATCACACGTCTCGCGCTTCAGGATGTACGGGACGCCGGTCGGATCGAGTAGTTCGTTGTTCTTGTCGATCAGGAACTGTCGTCCACGCGGAAGCTTGAGATTCTTCAGGATCGGGAAGATCTCCGTCCAGTTGTTGGCGCAGCGGTTGTTCTGGTCCTTGAATTGTCCGAGCGCCGCGCGGATCTGATCGCGGTCGTCGAATGAATCCAGTTCAAGCAATCTCAGTGCGGCTAGGTCCTTCGTCTGGCCGTCTTCGGCACCGTCGAACATCTGTTGATAGATCGCACGCGCCGTATCGCGGCTGCCGCCTTGACTCCGCATTTGCGCGACCATCATCTGCATAAACTTCGGGGCTCCGTCGATCTTCGCACCTCGTTCGTAGACATCAGCAGCCTTGTCGTATTCTTCCAGGCGCCAATAAATGAAACCGAGGTACTGATAGAGCCGCCACTCGTCCGGATTGCTCGCGATTCCCTTTTCGGCGATCCGTACGGCCTGTTGTTTGTCGATTGCGGGAAGGACGACTGCGCCGTAGTAGAACGGGGCCTTGAAACGCGGGTCAAGCGTCGTCGCGTTGTCCAGGTAAGGATACAGTAGGCGAGGATTGAGCGGATTAAGGTCGTCGATCGAAACTTTGATCTGCGGATTCCGGAGAATCTTTCCCCCGATGTATTGCAGGGACTCCATCCAGTACCAGTCGGCGATCAGACCTTCGAATCCAAGCGCGTAACCCCGCAATCCGGCCCCCTTCAACGCCAGATCCTGATCTTCGAACCCTTCGGGCTGCGGCGGTCGTATTGTTTCGAGCCGTCCGCTTAGAGCGAACACGGCTCCGAACCCGACGATAGCGAGTGCGAGCGTGATGATCAGTTTTCGGTTCGCGCGGTCCATCATTTGAAGTTTCGCCGGCTGAAGATAAGCGCCGCGAAGGCGATCACGATCGACGCGTAGACCACCGTGTAGAGAATCACCGTCGCCAGATAGGTTGCGGGCGGCACATCGCCGTGCGCGGCGTTGGTGACAAAACTGTAGAACGACAGGTTCGGCAGGAAGTAATAAAGAAAGTTGAAAAAGAACTTCGCCGATTCCGATCCGAGATTCGCAGCGAAGTCGCGGAGAGAAGCGCTGAAGTGGCCGATCACGAAGACGAGAAAGGTCAGCAGCGCCGACAGTGCCGGCGAAGAGAACGACGAGAACAAGATCGCGATCGCGGTGATGACGGTCAATTCAAAGAAGATCAGTGAAACCGCGCCCCAAATACGAAAAGCGAGTCCCCCGCCGCCGACGATCAGAAGCGCGACCGAAACACCCGCGCCCATCACGACGACGTTGATAAGCAGGGTCAGGCAGAGTCCGAGATAGCGGCCGACGATGAATTCGCCGCGCCCGACGGGTTTTGAGAGAACCGCGTAGATCGTTCGTTTCTCGATCTCCTTCGAGACCAGGCTGACACCGACGAAAATCGCGATGAACACCCCGAACAGCAGCATCGCGCTCAGTCCGAGATTGACGATCGTACGCGCTTCGTGGCCATCCGTCAGATCACCCAGGAAAACCGCGGCGGCAATGATCAGGAGAACGAATACGATAAGGTTGTAGAGCACGCGGTCGCGCACCGCCTCGCGAAACGTATTGCGGGCGATCGTTACGATTTTTGCAATATGCTGAAATGTACTCATTCAGAAAATCGATTCAAATTGAATTTGGAGCCGGGATAAGAATTGGCCGGAACAGCCTCTAAAAAGATAACACAATCGCTGGAATTTGAAAACAGGATTTTTCTGTGTTGAGCGCAGTTTTCGCTCGATTTCAGTTTAACGTCTCCGCCGCGGCTTTGCGCGAAAACCGTCGCTGCGGCGAAACGGAAAAGGCCCCGTCCGGATCCGGACGGGGCCTCGTATGGCGAGATCGGCAAAAGATTAGTTGCCGGTCGCGGTTCCGTAGTTGGCGGCCGAGCAGTCACCGTCAGCAGCTGCGAGTCCCGTCGCCGTTCTCGTGCGGATGATGCCTTCCGTCGCGATGCAGTAGTCTTTGCTGCCCGTCTGGGTCAAACCCGCGTTGACGACCGGCGAAGCGCTGAGCGTGAAGCTTGCGGCAACCGTCGTGGTGCGGTCGGTGTCGAAGCTGTTGAAGTTGTAGCCGCTCTTCTGGGGCGAAGCCGCGCCGAGCTGAGCGTCAACAAGGTTTTCGGTTCCGAGCTGAACCATCGTTCCGTAGTTGCCCGAACCGGTGGTCGACTGATAGGTCATTTGCGCGCCGTGGACGGTGCGGACCGAAGCCTGTGCCGATCCTTCGTTGGCTGAACGGCGGGCGGCCAGCAAGTTCGGGATAGCGATAGCGGCGATAATGCCGATGATGACGACGACGATCAAAAGTTCGATGAGCGAGAAGCCTTTCTGGTTTTTCATTTTAATTACAGTCTCCTGGTTTTGTGGTTAAGTACCGTTACCTTTCTCAGGTCGCAAGGGTAATTGCAAATCGCGTACCACAACGCCGGCGCAGCAGGGCAGGTCTCGTAAGCAACTGTCGTTCAATGAGTTATGCCGACCGCGATCTAATCGTGATCGCTCCGGAGATCAGGGCGTTCGTCTGCACATTACAGTTTTTGTAATCCGCGGGATGACAAAAATTGTGAACCGACCCGAGTCCAAACATACCGGAAACCACAAAAAGGAGTCCGCGTTTGAACGAAAAGAAAGGCCCCGTCCATTTCGGGACGGGGCCTTTTTAAGCGAGATCGGTAGCGAATTAGTTGCCCGTTGCGGTCGCGTAAGCAGCCGCCGTGCAGCCGCCGTCCGAACCAACGAGTCCCGAAGCCGCTCTCGTGCGGATGATGCCTTCCGTCGCGATGCAGTAGTCTTTGCTGCCCGTCTGGGTCAAACCCGCAGCGACGACCGGCGAAGCGCTGAGCGTGAAGCTTGCGGCAACCGTCGTGGTGCGGTCGGTGTCGAAGCTGTTGAAGTTGTAGCCGCTCTTCTGGGGCGAAGCCGCGCCGAGCTGAGCGTCAACGAGGTTTTCCGTTCCGAGCTGAGTCATCGTTCCGTAGTTGCCCGAACCGGTGGTCGACTGATAGGTCATTTGCGCGCCGTGAACGGTGCGGACCGAAGCCTGTGCCGATCCTTCGTTGGCTGAACGGCGGGCGGCCAGCAAGTTCGGGATAGCGATAGCAGCGATAATGCCGATGATGACGACGACGATCAAAAGTTCGATGAGCGAGAAGCCTTTCTGGTTTTTCATTTTAATTACAATCTCCTGGTTTTGTGTTTAAGTCTTTTGCCTTTCTCAGGTCGCAGTGGTTAGTGCAAAGGGCGTGCCACGATCGATCAAGTGTCCTGAGTGGGGGTGTAAATGCTGTGTGTACGTTAGTTACGCGTGCGGCTAAGTTGGTCAGGCGCTCGCCGATGAAGAGGATGGGAATCGGAAAGTAACAGTTTTTGTGAAGGGTCTATAACAAAAACTGTGACAAGATTGCGGGATTCCGGGATTCCAAGATTCAAGAAGTCTGCCGGAAATATCGATTCAGTGCGCGGAGCACACGAATGTGCGATAGCAACACGTGGAGCGAAGCGGAACCCAAGTGTCAGCCGCGGACGTTTCCGTCGAACATCTGAAACACGCGCACCTGCTGCATTCGCAAAAGAGTTATGCCTGTTGCACACGGTTTGAGTGCCGGCGCGACGGGACACCACGTTTCGCTCCTCTTCACGTGGCGCTATCGCAAGTTCGCGTGCTCCTGAGCTTGAAGAAGAAAGCTCAGTTCTCTTAGGGCTTTTTCGGAAAGGCTCCAAGATTACAAGATTTCAGATCAACGCTGTTCTTATCGTTGGCTTGCAAAACCTGATGAGCCGGATACTTCGGAATCGAAACCCTCGGATTTCGAAAAAGACCCGAAGCGCTTGGGGAATTGCCGGGTGTGGCTAGTCGTTTGAAACCGCCTTCAGATCTCAATTCTCAAAATACGAATCGCAAAGTGTCCGCCACGAGGAAAACCATGGCCCGTCTGCATCGATGATACTCAATTTGTCTTGGCCGATCGGGCGACCCGACACGAGAATCCTTTGCGTCGTGAGCGGAAGCATTCAATCGACAGCGCCCCGAGCTATCGTTACATAGAGGCACCGTGTTCCGGGGATTGGCCGAAGTATGTCCCGAGCTATCGTAAATAGCGCCACACGTCGAGCCATATCGTCGTTCACCGTAGTTCGCGCTACGGCTCTACCGCTATCCGCTATGGCGAGCGGCCTTGGGCGCGTATCGTAATCGGTCCGCAATTGGCGCATCTGTAATGAAGTGCATAACAGAAGCCGCATCACCACTCAAAAACGAGATCGGCGGCATCCGATACGATGCCGCCGATCTTAAAGTCTCCAACTGTTCGTTGTGCTAGTTGCCGGTTGGCGCAAAACTTCCCCAGTTCTCAGGACAGGCGTCTTCATCGGTATCAAGTAGTATCATCGCGCGAGCCTTCATCACCCCTTCCGTGGAGATGCAATAGTCTTTGCTGCCGGTCTGTGTTAGACCAACACCAACCACCGGTGAAGCGTAGACCGAGAACGACGCCGGAACGGTAGTTGTGCGATCCGTCTTAACGCTGTTGAAGTTGTAGCCGCTCTTCTGCGGACTCGCGGAGCCCAATTGAGTATCGACGAGATTTTGCGTTCCGAGGTCCGTCATCGAGCCGTAGTTGCCCGAACCGGTGGTCGATTGGTAGGTCATCTGCGCGCCGTGAACGGTGCGGATCGAAGCCTGCGCCGAGCCTTCGTTGGCTGAACGACGGGCGGCAAGCAGATTGGGGATGGCAATGGCGGCGATGATCCCGATGATCACGACGACGATCAATAGTTCGATGAGCGAGAAGCCTTTTTGGTTTTTCATTTACAGTCTCCAGTTTCAGTGTTTTGAATTTTAAGTCGTCCTCGTGGACGGGGCCGAACGCGGCAAAAAACGTGCCAAAGATGCCAACTGATGAAAACGGGAGATTAAGTATTGCAAAAACGGTAGTTAGCGGGATCGCCCATTGAAGCCATCCCGACACGGAACACCAAACTAACGGCAGGAACGAGAAAGTGTCAGCACAGAAATGACAATGCGAGTCACTGGATTCGATTCTGAAGCCTCGAATAATCAGTCGTTCGAACTCCGCATCTGCGCGGAAAGCGATCTGATCTCGTGTTTGTCCAGAAGATGCCGCAACGAACGGACCTGCATACGGAGGAGGTCCGCGGCCTTGGTTTGATTCCCGCCGGTGCGCTTGAGGGCCTCGACGACGTAGGTCTTTTCGAGGTTGTCGAGATGGGTCGTGAGATTGATGCCTTCGTCCGGCAAGTCGAATTCGGCGTTGATCCTCGCGGGATTGTAATTCGTGATGTGCTCCGGCAAACGCTCTGGCTGGATCTCCTCGCCGCGTTCGAGTGCAACCGCGCGTTCGATCGTGTGTTCGAGTTCGCGGACGTTCCCGTGCCAGGCGTAATTCTCGAGCAGCGAGACCGTTTTCGGCGAGATCGTCAAACTCTTGCCGGTCTGATCGCAAAACTTGTTGACGAAATGCTCGATGAGTTCGGAGATGTCTTCCTTTCTGTCACGCAGCGGCGGCAGACTGATCGGAATCACCGAAATGCGGTAAAAGAGATCTTCGCGGAAGGTGCCATCGTTCGACATCTGCTTGAGATCGCGATTGGTCGCCGCGATTACGCGCGCGTCGATCGAGAATTCTTCGTGCGCGCCGACAGGGCGGACGCGCCGCTCCTGCAGAACGCGGAGCAGTTTGACCTGCATCGCCGGCGACATTTCGCCGATCTCGTCGAGAAAGATCGTGCCGCGATGCGCCGCTTCGAATAACCCCTTGCGGTTGGTGTTCGCGCCCGTGAAGGAGCCTTTCACGTATCCGAACAGTTCCGATTCGAGCAGTGTTTCCGTGAACGCGCCGCAGTTGATCGAAACGAAGGGCTTTTCGGCCCGCGGGCTGAGGTCGTGGATCGCCCGCGCGACGAGTTCTTTTCCGGTTCCGCTCTCGCCGGTGACGAGCACCGTCGATTGAACCTCGGCGACGGTCTCGATCATCTGATAGACCGCCTGCATCTTGTCCGATGTGCCGATGATGTTGCGAACCGAACCGCGCTCGCGCTGGGCCCGCTTGAAGGCGCGGTTTTCGTGGATCAGAGCCTGTTTCTCGAACGCCTTCTTGACGATCACTTTCAGCTCTTCGACATCGAACGGCTTTTGAATGAAATCATCGGCGCCGAGTTTGAACGCTTCGCGCGCGGTGTCGACGGTCGCAAAGGCCGTCATCAGGACGAATCCGACATCCGGAACCGACTCGCGAACGGCGTTGAGCAGTTCGATGCCGTCCATATCGGGCATCTTGACGTCCGAAATGATAACGTCGGCGGCCTCATCCTCCAGCATAAACAAGGCTTCGCGCCCGTTCATCGCAGTTCGGATGTTGTGGCCGTCGCCCTCAAATACCAGCTTCAAAAGCTGTCTGTAGCTTTGCTCATCATCGACGATCAAGAGATTTGCCATAGGAAGTTCCAGGTTGTGTTTATTGCCTGCGCGGGATTGGAAGAACGGTCGCGGCAAAAGCCGTACGATTATTTTGACAGAAAACGCGCGTCATTATCAAGAAAGAATATTATTCGTCGTCCGATCCGGCGATTAATGTCATTCCTTGATATTCAAAAAGCCCTGAAGTCTTGACGATTTGTATTCGCGATCGTTTTCGCCGCCCGGCGTCGCTTGACGCTCCGGTTCGGTCGGAATTTCAACGGTGATCGACGTTCCTTCATTCTCGCGGCTGCGGACGTTGATCGTGCCGTTATGATCGCGAACGATCTGATAAACGATCGAGAGTCCGAGCCCGGTGCCGCCGGTCGTCGATTCGGCAAACGGCTCGAAGAGCTTTTCGACCTGTTCGGGAGTCATCCCGCAGCCCGTATCCGAAAAAACGATCCGAACCCGGTCGTTCGACGATCGTTCGCTCGTCACCGTCAAATCGCCGCCGTCGGGCATCGCGTTCAACGCATTTCGCGACAGGTTCCAGAAGATCTGCTTGAGCTGCGTCGGGTCGGCGGAGATCTTGATCGGTTCGGCCGGCGGGACGTAAACGAGCCGGTGACCGTCCTTCACATCCGGGGAGTGTTTCAGGAGCAGAAACGTCTCTTCGATCGCTGCCCGGACATCGACCTCCGAGAAGTTGTTCACCCGGGGCCGTGCGTAGGTCAGGAAATTCGTGATGATCTTGTTGAGGCGGTCCGATTCGCGCAGGATGATCTCCATCAGGCTCGCGTTGGACGATTCAGGCGGCGTGTTGATCTGCATCACCTGGATCGCGCCGCGCATCGCGCCGAGCGGATTGCGGATCTCGTGCGCGAGTCCGGCGGCGACGCGTCCGACGGCCGCGAGCCGGTCCTTTCGCCGCACGCTCTCCTCCATTCTCCGGATCTCGGTCAAATCCTGGAACGTGATGATCAGACCGGGCTTCTCGCCGGTTTCGCTGATCAGCGGCGTGATCGTATAGCCGATCCGGACGAACAATCCGTCCGGCGTCGTTAGATCGGTCTCAAATCGGGACGGGTGTTCGAGCGGATCAACCTGATCGATCGACGTAGAGATCTGCGCGTCGATGTCGCCGAGGAGTTCTCTGATCGAACTGCCGATCACCTTTTCCGAGGAAAAGCCCGTGATCTCGGCCGCCGCCGCGTTGAATGTGAAGATTCGACCCTCGAGGTCGGTCGTGATCAGACCGGAACGAATCGATTCAATTATCCGTTCGTGCTGAACCTGGAGTTTTGCCAGCGACTGCTTGGCCTCGAGGAGTTTTTCACCGGAAGCCTGGCGGTCCGATAATCTCGACGCGAGCAGCCCGACGAGCAAGAATGCGATGTCATTGAAGCTTATGATCTGGATCGCGCGACGCGTCTCGGGCGTCGCGCCGAACGTCGACAAAATCTCGTTAGTCGTCAGGATCGAAAGAAACGTGAAAAGCAGGACGCACCAAACGGCCGAAAAGATCGTCTCCATCGACGACAGGAAAAAGCCGGCGACGCTGATGAGGACGATGTAGAGCATTATGTACGGCGAAGTCAGATCGCCGGTGCGCCAGACAAGCCAGGTGATCAAAAGGGAATCGAGAAAAAACTGAACCCGCACCTGCCAGCGGTAGTTCTGGCTCATCCGAAGGACGAAAAAATACACGATCGTCAGGCCGACCGAGATCAGGAAGACGAAAAAGAGCCCGCGCGGAAACTCGTCGAAGGACAATTTCAAACGGCCGCTGTTCCAAACCCAGCTCGCGACGAGCAGCAGAAAAGTCGCCAGCAACCGGCCGATGATGAGATTCTGAAGCTTGCGCGTCATTTTGCCTTCCGTCAGCCAGCTTGTTGCTTCGTCGAACATTGTTTCGCCCTCTCGAGTGACGCTGATTTGACAATGCAAACCGCGTTGACTGATAAATGTTTAGTTATGAATAATTCCGACCAACGCCCCTGGGGAAGTTACACGATCCTCGACGAAGGCGACGGGTTCAAAGTTAAGCGTATAGAAGTTTTGCCGGAAAAGCGCCTGAGCTATCAAAAACACGCGCGGCGTTCCGAGCATTGGTTCGTCGTCCGCGGCACTGCTAAAGTAACACTAAACGGCAACGAAATTCTAGTCCGATCGGGCGAGAGCATCGACATCCCGGTCGGCGCGGCCCACCGGGTTGAGAACCCTGCGGCAGATCTTCTCGTATTCATCGAAGCGCAAACCGGAGATTATTTCGGCGAAGACGACATTGTCCGGCTCGAAGACGATTACGGACGCACCAACTAACGACGGATTCCCCCAAACGGTTCAGCAATTATGTCAATCGTTTTGGAAAAAACACTTCCGTGGATATTGATCTTCGCGCTTCTGATGCTGGCGATGATCGGCTATCTCGCGCATCAGAATGCGCTTTCGCTCGAACAGGCAATCAACTGGGAGAAGAAAACGCAATCGATCCTCCTCGGGCTCGACGAGACGCTCGCCGGCACGATCGATATCGAGACCGGCGGACGCGGCTTTCTGCTCACCAAGAACGACGAGTTTCTCCGCCCGTTCGAGAACGGGAAGCGCTCCGCGCTTGAAAAGATCCAGGAACTGCGCGATCTCTTTCGCGACAGTCCGCAGCAGGACGAGCAGCTTTCGGAACTTGACCACGGGGTTCGCGAGAAGATCAGATATACAGAGCGCTACATCGCATACCGCCGAACGCTTGATCTCGAACGCACCGTAGCGGAAATGCAAAAGGTCGAGGAACGCGACCTGATGGACCGCATCCGGGCGACGGTCAACGAAATGAAGTCCGAGGAATTGAGGCTTCTGAAGACCCGTGAGGACAATCTCCAACTCACGCTCAAAAACAATTACTGGATCATGATCGTCGGCACGGCAGCCGGCACTGCGACGCTCGGACTTGCGATCCTCGTCGTATTGTTCGAAATCCGGATGCGGAACCGCGCGGAGCGCGCCCTGCGGGAAGTGAACGCCGGTCTTGAACTGCGCGTCGAAGAGCGCACCGACGAATTGCAGCAGGCGAATGTCGAACTGCTCAAGAACGCCGCGGAACGCGAACTTCTGCTTTCAAACGAAAAAGGCGCGCGCCACGAAGCGGAGATCGCGAATCGCCAGCGCGATGAGTTTATGGCGATGATCTCGCACGAACTTCGAACTCCGCTCAATTCGATCCTCGGCTGGGCGCAGATCCTCAAGACCGGCGAGGTTGACAAGAAAACGCACGAGAAAGCGATAAATACGATCATCAACGGTGCCGAGAATCAAAGCCGCCTGATCAAGGACCTGCTGGACGTCGCTCGAATAATCTCCGGAAAGTTGACGCTTGAGACGGTAAGTGTCAATCCGGCCGAGCTCGTGCGCAGCGCGATCGAGACGGTCAAACCGGCGGCCGAACAAAAGCGGGTCGCGCTCAGCGTCGAGATCGCGGACGCGGCGAAGAACTGCCGGATCGACGGCGATCCCAATCGATTGCAGCAAGTATTGTGGAATCTCCTCGCGAACGCGGTGAAATTCACACCGGAAGGCGGCCGGATCGATGTCGCGATGAACGCGGAAGACGGGCGGCTTTCGATCGAGGTCAAGGATACGGGAATCGGGATCAAACCCGAATTCCTGCCGTACGCGTTCGAGCGATTTCGGCAGGATCGGATCGGTACAGGGCAGGCCGGAGGGCTCGGGCTCGGGCTCGCGATCGTTCGGTATCTGACCGAGATGCACGGCGGAACGGTGAGCGTCGAAAGCGCCGGCGAAGGTCGCGGTGCGACGTTTCGGGTGAACCTCCCGCTCGCGTCGGTTCGCTCAGTCGCGGTCTGATTCGAGTATAAACGCCACCACCTCAAGCAGGTTTTCGGCAATTATGTCGGGTTCACGCTCAAGATCGGCGCCGTGAACGATTCCGTAACCGGTCTTGACCATCGCCGTCCGTATCCCGGCATTGAATCCGAGTTGCACGTCTAGCAGTTTGTCGCCAACCATCCACGAGTTTGCCAGATCGATCGCGAATTCGGTCGCGGCTTGCTCGATCATTCCGAGTTGCGGTTTGCGGCAGGCGCAGCCGGCGTCGGGCAAATGGGGGCAAAAATAGAATGCGTCGAGCTTTTCGGACAACTCGTCCTGTATTCGGTCGTGAATCGCGTGCATATCGTCGGCCGTGTAAATGCCGCGCCCGATGCCTGACTGGTTCGTCACGATGACGACCAAAAAACCGGCTTGTTTGAGCCTGCGCACGGCCTCGTCCGTGTAGTCGAAAAAGCTCAGGTCTTCGAGGCGGTGAAGAAAGTTCACTTCCTGAATGAGCGTCCCGTCGCGGTCGAGGAAGACCGTCTTTTGTCCTTTCGTTTCCTTCATTCGGTATTGGTTCCGAGCATTTGCACGGCTTTCGCAAAAACTTCCTCGGGCGTGATCGACGTCATACAACGATGGTCGATCGGGCACTCTCGAAGCATACACGGCGCGCAATCGAAGGGCTTGCGGATGATCTCCGAGCCGATCGGGCGCGTTGTCCGGTCGTTCGTCGGACCGAAAATGACGAGAGTCTTCGCGCCGACCGCCGGAGCAAGGTGTGCGAGTCCCATATCGTTCGAAACGACGAGGTCGCAAACGCTCAGGATCGCCGCCGCTTCGGCGAGACCGGTTTCGCCGCTCAAGATCAACGGACGCCGATCCGAAAGTCCGGCTACCTCGGCGGCGACATCGACCTCGTCCCGTGTCCCGAGCAGAATCACCTCTGCGTCGAGACGGGTTTTGAGCAGATCGTTGAGGCGCGCATAACTCGTCGCCGGCCAGCGCTTGGCATTCGAGTTCGTCGAACCGGCGCCGAACGCGATCAAAGGTTTCGACCGTTCAATTCCGCGATTTCTCAACGTTTCAATCGCTGCCTGACGCCGCGACCCGGCGATCGGCAACGCCGTCGACTCGTCAAATTCGGACGGGCCGCCATCACACAAACGGACCGTTTCGCGGACCAGATTCAAGTAATACTGTACCTCGTGCCGTTCGTTTTTCCATTCCGGGATCGGAATCGCGTCGGTGAGGAGGATCCCGCGGCCCTCCTTCGCGTAGCCGATGCGGCGCGGAATCCGGGCGAGACTCACCGCGAGTGCGGACTCGAACGAATTCGTGAAAAGAACCGCGATGTCGAAATCCTCGCCGCGCAACAAACGCCTTTGAGACGCAAGATCGCGACGTTTCGAAGGCGTCGCGTCAAACGTGATGATGCGGTCGATGAAATCAGCATCCCGAAAAACGCCCTCGGCCCAGGACCGCGTCAAAGCACGATCTCCGCGTGCGGAAACGCGACGCGCAACGACCGCAAAGCGGGAATCGTCATCACCGCGTCGCCTACCCAATTTGTTCCGCGAACGACGATCTTCATCAGTGGAAAAGCGTGATCAGCCCGTCTTCGAGCGAAATCGTCGGCTGCCAGCCAAGCTCCTGGCGGACAAGACTCAAGTCCGAAATGAAATTCATCGGCACCGGCATCGGCAGCGAATTGTCCTCATCCACCAACGCCTGAAGCCCGGAAACCTCTTCGAGTTTCGATACCAGTTCACGCAGCGTCAAAGCGTTTTGGACGCCGCCGCCGAGATTGTAAAGTCCGTGCCGAATCACCGATTCCGAGAACGCTTCGCACGCGAGCGCGACGTCGCGAACGTGAAGCAGATCGCGGCGCGGGGTTCCTTTTCCGGGGAGCCTGATCGGCTCGCCCTTATTGATCGCTTCAGCGTAACCGGTCACGAAATTCGGTGTGTTTCCCGGCGTATTCTTAACGTACGGCGACGAAAGCCTGAAAATGCACGAACGGAAATGATTCAAATGCGCGTAGTACTCGACATAACGCTCAGCGATCAACTTCGACCACTCAAGCGGAGATTGACCGGCATAAAGCGTCGGACAGGTTTCTGGAACCTCGGCATAATTGTCCGCGAAGCGCCCGTAAACGTCCTTCGTCGAGGCGAAGATAAACGTCGCGCCGGAACGCATCGAACGCAGAAGATTGACCGTTCCTTCAACGTTGGTCAGGAATACGGACTCCGAGTTCTCCGCCGATTTGTCCATTTCCGCAGCGAAATGGATAACCACGTCGTAATCGGCGGCGATCTGCGCGTCCTGCATATTCAGAACGTCGCGCCCCGAGCGGCGCGAAAGATCGTCGGCATTGAAATAATCGCGGACGTGCGAGCCGAGATAGCCGCTGCCGCCGGTGACGAGTATTTTCATCTGTCGTTACTTGTTGCTTTCCACCAAGGCCTTCATCGAATCGGCCTTGCCGACGACGATCAACAGATCGCCTTCCTCGATCATCGTGTCGCCGACCGGATGAAAATGCAGATGTCCAGACTTGCGCCGGATGGCAATGACGATGATGCTGAGTTCGCGGCTCAGATTCGTTTCCTTCAGTTTCTTTCCGGCGATCGGGGAATGCGACGTGACCGACACTTCCTCGAAAGCGAGATCGAGGGTCTCGGCGACGATCGAGTCCATAAAATCCGCGATCGCCGGTTTAAGCAACGCGCGGGCCATCGATTGACTGCCGATGATAGTCGGCGCAACGACGCGATTCGCTCCGGCGCGGATCAACTTCGGCTCAGCCTCTTCCTCGACCGCCCGCGCGACGATATGCATATCTTCGTTCAGGCCGCGCGCGGTCAAAACGACGTAAACGTTGGCCGCGTCGTCCGCAAGACAAGTCGCAAGGCCCTGCGCGTGACGCACGCCGGCCTGGATCAGGTTCTCCTCGAGCGTTGCGTCGCCGACCAGTATGTGGTGATTTTCCGTATCGAGATCGACGAGCTTTCTTTCGTCGTTTTCGATTATCACAAACGGCAGGCGTTCCTTTTGAAGGTTGCGGATGATCCTTCGTCCGACGCGCCCGGCGCCGCAGACGATGAAATGATTTTTGAGCTTTTCCATTTGCTTAGACTTCCGGCGGATGTTCAGCGCCTCGAGGATCTGGGATTCAACGATTGACTGGACGAGGTTTGTCAAGGCAAAAAGCACGGTGCCGACGCCGAGCAACATAAACACCATTGCAAAAAGTCGTCCGCCCGAACTCTTCGGAGGAATATCGCCATAGCCGACGGTCGTGACGGTCTCGATCGCGATGTAAAAACTCTCGAGCCACGTCCAGCCCTCGAAGTACCTGAAACCGACAGCCCCAAAAACGATCATGAACAAGATCGCGGCCGAGGCTATCCCCAAGCGCCGCCGCGTCGTGTTTTCAATGTTTGCTAAGGTCGTCATCTCTGTCCGATCGGCGAAAAACGCTAGACATCAAGCTGTCAAATTAACTAGAATCTATAGGGCAACCACAGCGTGCAGGACCTACACTAATTCTCATACAAATAAGCGCAAAATGCCAAACCGGATATCATCACAGAGCCGCAAACCGCGAAAACCGCCGAAGTATTGGCGCGAACGTCATCCGATCAAGACGATGGCGGCGCCAAAACCGCCGTTTTACAAACGAATCTGGCGGATGATCTTCAACGCGTACACGCTTTCTTTCGCCGGCTTGGCCCTTCTTTTGTTCTTTCTCGCGGTGGCGTTCTTCTGGTTCGAATACTCCGACATAATTGACCGCAAACTGTTGAGCGGCGACGTGTTTACGCGAAACGCCGGGATTTACTCGGCGCCAAAAACCCTGCGCAACGGCGAGGTGATCGCGCCCGAGGAATTGATCGCATATCTCAGATCCGCCGGCTACATCGAAAAAAGCAATCAGGCCGATCCGTCCCGCAGCCGTTTTACGGTCAAGTCGGATCTGATCGACATCGAACCCGGAATCACCGGGTTGATCGATGGCGCGAAGGTCTTTCCGGCGCTCGCCGTAAGATTCGACAAGGAACGAAAGCAGGTCGCGGCGATAATCGATAAGGACGCGTCGAAGGAAGTCCCGAGCGCAAAGCTCGAGCCGAAACTGCTCAGTTCGATCGCCGAAGAGTCGAACGCCCGCCGCAAGGCTGTCGCGTTCACCGATCTGCCGGCCCACCTGGTCAAATCGATCACAGTCACCGAGGACCGGGCGTTTTTCGAGCATTACGGCGTCAACCTGCGCGGCATCGCGCGTGCGCTTTGGAGGCGGTACGAGAAAGACGAGGACAATTCGCCGATCGCCAATCAGGGCGGGTCATCCATCACGCAGCAGTTGGTCAAGAACTTGCTGCTCTCGAATGAGCAAACCCTCGAACGCAAGGCAAAAGAAGCGTTCATGTCGGTGATTCTCGAAACGCGTTTGACGAAGCAAGAGATCTTCACGCTGTACGCAAATCAAATCTATCTTGGCCAACAAAACGGCATTTCGATCTACGGGGTCGGCGAAGCGTCAAGCGTCTATTTCGGCAAAGACGTGACCCAGTTGACATTGTCCGAGGCGGCTTTTCTCGCCGGGATCATCCGAAGCCCGAACCGCTACAACCCCTTCAAGAATCCGGAACGCGTTGCCGAACGACGGAATCAGGTGCTCGATTCGATGCTCCAGGCCGGAGAGATCTCAGCGCAACAGGCCGAAGAATCAAAAAAAGCGAAACTCGAACTCAAACCCCTGACAGCGGCGAGGGACCTCCAGGGAATGCCGTATTTTTCGCAATACGCGATCGAAGAATTGCCGAAGATCGTCAGTGATCCCGAAGCCCTCCAGCATCTGCGCGTCTACACGACGATCGACCCCGACTTGCAGAAAAAGGCTTACGAGATCGTCAGCAAGCGTCTCGAGAAACTGGACAAGAGTTTTCCGAAGCAGCCGAAAGGGAACCTGAACGCCGCGCTCGTCGCGATCCGTCCGAAAACCGGAGAGATCGTCGCGATGGTCGGTGGCCGCGACTATCTGGACAACCAGTTCAACCGTGCGACGAGCGCGATGCGTCAGCCGGGTTCGGTCTTCAAGCCATTCGTTTACGCCACCGCGCTCGGCACCGCATACGAGGCGAACACGCGTGTACTGACCGCGGCGTCGATCTTCAAAGACGAAAAGAAGGTTTTTATGGTCGGGACGGAAATGTATGCTCCCAACAACTATGGCGACACATTTTCCAACAAGGAACTGACGCTTCGCGAGGCGCTCGTCAAAAGCAAGAACACGATCACCGTCGGACTCGGAATGGAGCTGAACATCGGGAAGGTAATGAATCTTGCGGCAAAGGCGGGTTTCCCGAAGGTCGAGAAAGCGTATCCGTCGATGGCGCTCGGAACTGCCGAGGCGACGCCGCTTCAGGTTGCGACCGCCTATACGATGTTCGCCAATCTCGGCGAGCGGGTGCTGCCGGCGCCGATTGGTCGCGTCACGACCGGCGACGGGCGGACGGTCAGCGAACCGGTCGCCGACAAAAAGTCCGTCATCCGGCCCGACGTTGCCTATCTTATGGACGACATTATGAAAGATGTCGTCAACAAGGGAACCGCCGCCGAACTCCGCGCCTGGGGCTTTCAGAACGTGGCCGGCAAGACAGCGGTCGCGGGCAAGACCGGAACCTCGCGGGACGGTTGGTTCGCCGGTTTTACTCCGGATCTCGTATGCGTAGTTTACGTCGGGTTTGACGATAATGCCGATCTCGGAATGAAAGGTTCGGATTCCGCAATGCCGATCTGGGCGGACTTTATGCGCGCCGCGCTTGATCAGCATCCCGATTGGAACGGCGACTGGCAAATGCCGCCGAGCATCAAAAAGGCCGAGATCGACATCCGCAACGGAAGTTTGATCCGCGAGCTTTCGAACGAGGAAGCGGACAACGTAAAGGCGCAGCAGGACGCCCTCAAGAAAAAGGCGAATTCCAACTCGAATTCGAGCCTCAATCCGGATCCGAACGCCGAAACCCAGGAAATGCGCGAGATCTACGTGACCGACGTCCCGTTCGAGTTTCGGCGCGTCGAACTCTTTATTTACGGTACATTGCCGACCAAAGCGCTGCTCCCGACCGACGGTGATCTTAGCGATCTGCCGAAACCGACGCCTTCACCGACGCCGTTCACAACGTGGCAGGAGGAAGGGGCGACCAATCCGTCGACGGTTCCGCGAGAAGAAAAGAACGACGGCGATCTGGAAAGCAAGATCACCTTGATGATCTGTCCCTTGTCCGGAATGCGCGCAACGGTCAACTGCCCGAATAAAGAAGCGAAGGTCTTTTCCCAAAAGCAGGAGCCGAAAGAGTTTTGCAACCTCCATCGCGGCCAATGACGGGGTTCGGGAAACGATGAACAATGATTTCCGATTCGCGTCGAGAACGCGGACAGAACGGACAGGACTGGTTTTGCACGCGAATTCTCGCGAATGAACGCGAACCGTTGGCTGCGAAATTCGGCAGTTCTCGTTTTTGAACACGGTGCGCCGGATCACCCGGAGGATCAAGAAAGACAATTCGCGTCGATTCGCGGGCAATGCGGGCTAACCTCTAATCTTGACGTAAACCGAAAATAGCGCCATTCCGATCATCGCTCCGCAAATTCCACCGATCGCTCCCGCAAACGGCCCGGAACCCCCGAACACGAACATCATCAGCGAAAGTCCGATCACGATCCCGACGCCAAAACAGGCGGCCTTGATATATTTCAATTTGGTTTCTTCGTCTGCCATAGCTTTCCTATTTTCGGCCGAGTCGCCGCAAAGCCTCGACCGCGAGCGGGAGAATTTCCATCACCCGGTCGACGTCCGCGTCGTCGTTTTGCTTTCCAAAACTGAACCGAACGGCGCCGCGCGCCATTTCGTCCGTCACACCAAGCGCGCGGATAACGGGCGACGGTTCGATGCTGCCGGAACTGCAGGCCGAACCGGTCGATACCGCGACGCCCTGCATATCGAGATTTATCAGCAGGCCCTCGCCTTCGATGCCCGCGAACGATATGTTCGCGATGTTCGGCAGACGTTCCGCGCTCTGCCCGTTGACGTGCGATCCCGGGATGCTTTCGCAGATCGCGGTTTCGAACCGGTCGCGAAGCGTTTTGAGCCGGCCGCCCAGTTCATCGACCGATTCGCCGGCCATCTCGCACGCCCGCCCGAGCGCGGCGATGGCCGGCAGGTTCTCGGTTCCGCCGCGTATTCCGCGTTCCTGGCGACCGCCGAGGTTTTGCGAATGCAAACGCGTTCCGCGCCTGACGTAGAGGAGACCGGCGCCTTTCGGGGCGTTGATCTTGTGTCCGGAGATCGAAAGCAGATCGCAGCCGATCGCCTCAACATCAAGTTTCAACTTTCCCGCCGCCTGAACCGCATCCGAATGAAAGCGGATCTTCGATCCCGCGTCGCGGCGGCTTTTGACGATGCGGCCGATTTCGCTGACCGGCTGGAGCGTTCCGAGCTCGTTATTGGCGGTCATTATCGAAACCAGGATCGTCTCGTCGGTGATCGCGTTCAAAACGTCCGCAACACGCACGACGCCGTCCGACGTGACCGGGACGATCGACACACGAAAACCGCGCGCCGCGAGATCGGCGCAAACTTCCCCGACGGCCGGGTGTTCGATGTTCGTCGTGACGATGTGATCTCCGTGTTTCCGGTTCGCTTCGGCAAATCCTCTGATCGCGAGGTTGTTCGATTCCGTCCCGCCCGAGGTGAAGACGATCTCAGCCGGCCGCGCGTTGAGGAGATGCGCCGCCTGATGGCGCGCGCGGTCAAGCGCCGCCCGGGCTTCCTGACCGAAATGATGAATGCTCGACGCATTGCCGAACTTCTCGTTCAGAAACGGAAGCATCGCCGCGAGCGCTTCGGGGTCGACCGGCGTCGTTGCGGCATTGTCGAGATACACTCTCCGAAACATAGTCTGCTATTGTAGCGAAGTTCGCGAGCGATTTGCGAATCCGATCTTCGGTGTTGAGACGCCGTGATAAGATCACGGACAGTCGAATCGACGCCGAAACCATCTTATGTTTGAACTCTTCGGGCGCAATACGCTAAAGTAAGTTAGTGACGCGCAAATGCGCCATTTTAAGGACAAAACAATGGATTTCGTAACCAAGGAACTTTTCAAGCGATACGCGGGTATGGTTGTGGGCCGGCCGGCATCGCCGGTCTTTTTGAATATTCTCGTCACGAGCGTCTGCGATATGCGCTGCACGCATTGCTTTTTTACTGAAGAGCTTGACGACCGGCCGCGCAAGAAACTGCAGATGAAAGCCGAAGAACTCGACAAGATCTCGCGTACTCTCGGCGGCAATCTCGGTATCCTCGTACTCGCCGGCGGCGAGCCGTTCACGCGCAAGGACCTGCCGGCGATCGTTCGGTCGTTCTACGAGAACAACAAGCTGGACTCGGTCTATCTGATGAGCAACGGTCAGATCCATCCGCGAATTTTCCCGGACGTGACGCAGATCCTCGATGAATGTCCGAATTTGAACGTGACGGTCGCTCTCGGCATCGACGGTATGAAAGAAGCGCACGAGCAGATCCGTCAAAAAGAGGGAAGTTGGGACAAGGCGATCCACACCGCGCGGACGTTGCAGCAAATGAAGCGCGAACAGTATCCGCGGCTCGACATTCAGACCTGCACGTGCGTGATGAATTCGAACCAGGATACGATCTTCGAGTGGTACGATTTCCTGAAGTACGATCTTAAGCCGGACAAGGTAAACATCAACTACATTCGTCCGCCGTCGAAGGATCCGAAGGAACTCGACTTTGATCCGGCAAGGTACGCGAAGCTCTCGGCGATGATCCTCGACGACGTGAAGAACGCCGCGTTGAAGAACAACTATGGCGGCAAGTCGGGCTATTTCAAGGCCGCGGTCGATATGTATATGCATGACCTGATCTCGAAGACTGCGGAAGAGAACAAAGCGCAGCTCAAATGCTATGCCGGCAGCGCCGGCGCGGTGATCTACGACAACGGCGCGTTGTCGTCGTGCGAGAACAAGCCGGATGTTCTGAATCTTCGCGACTACGATTGGGATTTCCAGTCCGCCTGGCGTACCGACCTGATGAAGGATCGCCGCAAAGAAGCCGGCGCGGGCTGCTACTGCACCCACGAGTCGAATTGCTTCTACCCGAGCTTGCCGTTCAATTTGAAGCACTTGGTCAAGATCAAGAAGCTTGAGAAGGATATGAAGAAAGCGGCGAAAAGCCTTCACACTGGCGCGACGAGTCAGGAAGGCGTCGCCGTGAAAGTCTGAACGGAACGTTTGATCGCTGATCGGTAACGTTTGCCGGAGCGAACGGTTTCACCGGGAGGCCGCTCGGTCCTTCGCGGTCGGATTCCGGAAAAGCCATTCGATTCGGCTGACGACCTTGACATCCCAATGCCGCAAAACACCCCCAAGATCCTGATAATTTCGTCCGACACCGGTGGTGGTCACCGGTCGGCGGCGCAGGCGATCTCCGACGGACTCCACAAGTTCTGGCACGGCAGGTCGGTCGCGGTCAGGATCATCAAAGCGGTTGAGGAATCGCATCACGTTGTCGAGAAACTGGTCGGGGTCTACAACTGGATCCTGCGCAACCGGCAACATTGGATGAAGTACCTCTACTGGGTGATGAACAAAGTTCGTCCCGAAACGCGGGAGTTTTTTCAAAAGCGATGCATCGGCTACGTTCGCAATATCTTTGAAAAATGGTGCCCGCACATCGTCGTCAGCGTTCATCCGTTGACCCAGCATATCTTTGCGAGAATCCTCAAGGAACTGAAACTGTCGGATCAGATTCCCCTCGTCACCGTCGTTACCGACCCCTGTTACGGTTTCTGGAAAGGCTGGGCGTGCGACGATGTTTCGCTCTATCTCGTCGCCAATGACGACGCGCGTCGGCAGTTGATCGATTACGGGATCAATCCCGAAAAAATCAAGATCTCGGGAATGCCCGTCAATCCGAAATTCCACGAAGTTACGGAAAAGGACGCGCAGAGCGTTCGCCGCGCATTTGGCCTGAATCCGGACAAGTTTACGGTGTTTGTCAATGCCGGTTGGATCGGCGGCGGCAACATTCCGCAGATCTTTCGCGAACTGGTCCGCGGCGATCTTGATGTTCAGGCGATCTTTCTCGCCGGTAAAAACGAAGAGCTGTTGAAAGAGGCAGAAGAACTTGCGAAGTCCGCGAAGTTCCCGGTCAAGGTCATCGGTTATTCGGATGAGATCGAGAAGCTTATGCAGTCCGCGAATGTGATGGTCAGCAAACTGGGCGGGCTGACGACATTTGAAGCGCTCGCGTGCCGACTGCCCATCATCGCTGATGCAACGACGCCGCCGATGCCGCAAGAGGCGGGAACGGTCGCGCTTCTAAAGTCGCGCGGCGCTGGGATCATGCTGGAGAATTCATCGGATATCGTGCCGACGATCCGGCATTTATTGGCCGATAACGGGAAATACGCAGATATGAAGGCTGCGACCGAAGGGCTTACGATTCAGAATTCCACGCGCAACATCATCAATGAGATCGCTGCTTTGCTTCCCAAAGAAACTGCGCGTGCGGGCACTTAGAGATCGGGCGAGACGTTGATGCCGGCCCGCGAGAGATCGGCCATCGGACGCCCTTCCGAGTTGGTGACGATAACGGTTTCGATTCTTGACGGAGCCGGAACCGAGACCAACTTACTGATCGCGCCGCGCTTCTCATCGTCGGTCAGAGTATCCCAGGATTCCTTCGTGATCACGAAAAGCGTCGTGCTGTGACGGTATGCTTTGAGCAAATGCTCGCTGGTCGGCAATTCGGCAACGTTCAATTCCTCAAAATCCTGTGATTTAGGCACGAATTCTTCAAGCTGCCCGGCGAGGAAATATACTCCCCCACTCGCAAACGCTACGAGCACTGTCACCAACATCAGCCATCGGCTGACGCGATGCGGTTTGACTGCCTTGACCGCCGTTTGCGCCGTCACCGCTTCGGAGACCCGGCTGTCCTCTTTCTTTTCAGCCCTTTCGGTCTTGATCAAACCGAGATGATGGTTGCTGAAACGAACGATCGTCCGTTCTAGCCTTAAACGCGTTTCGAGGAATTTGTTCGAAACGACCAGGAGCCGGTTCTGAAGAGTACCGGTATGGCATTCAAGCAGTTTCTCAAGGCAATCGCCGAGTTCGAGCGACTTCTGGAAGACGTCAGAAAGTTCATCGAAGATCACCTGCCGAATGTCCTTCGGTTGATTCAGTTCGTGCGTGCAAAGTTCGTCCGCGATCAGAATGACACGCAGTACATCGCGGCAGAGCCGGTCGAGTTCCGGCTCGTCGTTGCGAATGAAGTCGTTAAGGTCGATTGTCCAAAGTGACTTCGACCTCTGTGTGTATTCGCGGAGCATCCGGACGTCAGGCTCCGTTTCGTCCAATGTCAGAAGCAGCGGCGCGATGCGTTCGGACGGGGTCAACTGCTCGAACTCAGGAGTGAAAGATGTATCGACTCCCGCCTCGTCGCCTGAAGCCGGCGAGGTTTCGGAGACAAGGCCGAGGAGTTCCCAAATATGCTCAACTTCCTGCCCGCCCGCCTTCGAATCGTGAAGTTCGGCTTCAGTCCGGATCTGATTCAGAATCTCCGAGACGTGAGCGCGTGTTTGCGGCGATGTATCGTGAAAAGCCCCCGCGAAATCGAACGAGGCGCTAAGCTTCTCGCCAAGATTCTGGTTCGCGCGAGTCAAAAGTTCGTTGAAGATGTTTCCCAGTACGAGATTGGATTCGACTGAAACTGCAACGACTTCAGGCTCGAAGAACAATCGTCCGAGTTCGCGTTTGAAGGCTCGGAGCCTTTCGAAGATATTGCTTCGGATTAGCCCCTCGAAGTCGACCAGCGTTTCGGCCTCGAACATAAATTCATCGAGCCGAACGACGGCGTCGCCGGTTCCCGGCAATGACGGGGCGGCGTTCCCCTCATTGCCGTCCCAGCGGGCGAACATCGTCCTCAGTTCCTGCGTTCGTTCCGCTCGGCTGAGACGGGCCTCGCGTTGGTTGTGCGGCCCGAGACTGTAGAGCCGGGTCGCGACGAGGTCAAACTTGCTCAGATGAGCGATCTGAGACGCGGAACTGCGATAGAAGTAAGCGAGGGCGATGAAGATCGCACGGTCAAACGTTTGATTCGCAGAATCGAAGAACCGGCGCAAGTGGTACGTCTCGATCTTTCGGTCGCGTTCTTCGAGCAGTCCGCGCCAAAGATTGAATTCCTGATCGAGTGAGAATTCGATCTGCAGAAAATCGTCGGACGATGTCTCCGGCGGCAGGCTTTTGAGTTTTTGGAGGTTGGTCCGGACGAATTCGATGTCGAACGGCGTCTGATCGGTTGTAAAAAGACGCTTCTCGATCTCGGTCAGGATCTTCTCCGTCACCCGAAGATTGATAGCCACGTCACCGACGCGATTCAGGAATGAACCGGCGGTGGTCTGCCCAAAGGTAAGAGACGCTTTCATTGCGAAATTCATTGTTCAACCTCGAGATGTCTACGGAAGGAGCGCTTGAATCGCTCCCGACTGATTCATAAAGAATGTTGGATAATTGATGCGGTTGTCGATGCGATACACAACGATCTGGTAACCGTTGACGAGGCTCGCATCGGTCGGCGACGGTGACATCAGGAACATGTAGTTCCCGCGGTAGATTCGCGATCCGACGGTCGTGCCGAAGGTCTGGTGGAATTCGGTATTCAGCTCACTTAGCCGCGCGTAGCGTCCGACGCGTGTAAAGTACATCAGCTGGTCGGTGTGCATCGTGCGGAGGATCCCGACGGCGGCGCCCTTCTCGGCGGCTTTGCGCGACTTGAGCGCCGACGGCACGGCGACGGCGGATAGGAGTCCGACGATGACAACGACCAACAGTAATTCGATCAACGAAAAACCGCGGTTTGTGCGTTTGGGGTACATGATCAATCTCCGATGTAAAGGGCCGAGTCGATGGGGAAGTGCTAAGATTTGTCAACGATCGACTGACAAAACTTAGTACATTTCGGGCAAATGACTGTTCGGCGCGGCTACGGAACACAGCGTTTTCGGTAGTCTGATGCCGATCGGGCGCCGGGTCACACTTCTCATAAAGCAAACCGCGTGCCAGTTTGCCGGTCGCGCGGATTTCAGGAAAAATAATCCGGTTCGCAACTTGTCAGTTACTTTCAATTTCATTAACCTTCTTGTTTGACCTTTTTTGAGGTTCATTTGGGTGACCGGGGGAATCAGTTTTGACGTTATTGCTTGAGGGAAAACGGGCGTTTGTGACGGGTGGGACGCGTGGCATCGGCGCGGCGATCTGCGAGGTTTTCGCGCGCGAGGGTGCTGATGTCGCGTTCAACTATAATTCGAGGGACGATCTGGCCGAAGTGGTTTCGAAAAAGATCGAGGGCTACGGGCGACGGGCGCTGAGCTTCAAGGTGTCGGTAACCGACCGTTTGGGAATGAAACGGGTGGCTCGTGAGATCCTCGACAAATGGGGCGCCATCAACGTTCTCGTGAACAACGCCGCGGTCAACAAGCCCGACAATTTTGCGACCACTACAGACCGCTCTTGGGATTGGGTGGTCGATACCAACGTCAATAGCCTGTTTGCGGTGACGAAACCGTTTTACAAGCAAATGATCCGAGAGCGCGGCGGCTCCATTCTCAACGTCACTTCGGTCGGAGCGATTCGATCGCTGCCGACCTCGGTGCATTACGCGACTTCGAAGGCCGCAATGATCGGTTTCACGAAGTGCCTTTCGCGCGAGGCCGCGAATTTCGGAATAACCGTCAACGCGATCGCCGCCGGAATTTTCGACACGGACCTCGGTCAGACCCTCCCGCCGCGGCTGCTTCAGATGCACGACTTTTGGGTTTCGAAGGGGCGCGTCGGGCAACCTGCTGAACTCGCTGAGTTTGCGGCGTTTCTGACGAGTGACCGGAACAGTTTTATGAACGGCGAGATCGTTATTGTGGACGGCGGGGCCGTCACTTAATTGGCTCGCTAATTTTGAAAAGCCTGTAATCAGGTAAGGAGTTTGAGATTATGGCAAGGGGTGAATTGATCGAATACCTGAACGTCGCGCTTTCGTATGAGCTGGCCGGCGTGATTCAGTATATGCAGCATAGCTTCCTCGTTACCGGCGAGGATCGCGAGGTTTTCAAAGCGTTCTTCCGCGGGCAGGCGAACGAGGCTCATTTGCACGCTGAGATTCTCGGTGACAAGATCGTCGCGCTCGGTGGGACGCCTGCGGTCGAGCCGGCGATCGTCCGGCAATCGTCGGATCTGCTTGAGATGCTCAATCAATGTCTGCAGCTTGAGAGGGAAGCGATGGCGGCTTATATGAAAGCCTGGAGTGCCTGCGACGAGGTCGATCTGCCGCAGAAATTTTGGGTCGAAGGCCATATCGCGGAAGAGCAGACGCATATCGAAGAACTCGAAAAACTGACTTCGGATCGCCAGGCTCGCGCCGCGAGATGATCGCATTCCAAGTGAACAAAAAGCCGCGGACGATGTTGACGTCCGCGGCTTTTTTCTTTGCCAAGAAAACTATTTCTTGTTTTTCCATTCGGCGAGCGTCTTTTCAAAAGCTGCCGTATTGGCCGGCGGAGTTTGCGTTTTGCCGACCGCGACGGCCCGTTCGCCGGCCTCAATGGCTTCGGCGACACGGCCCATTTCTGCCAGAACGCGGGCCTTGGCCGAAAGGTTGCCAAACGTCTCGCGCGTCTTGATCGAGGCCTCAAGCCAGGTCAGAACCTCAGGAAATGCCGCGGTCATCTTCTGACCGAGAACGTAGTTCGCCAGTTGAACCGGTTCGGTCGTCATTCGTCGGCGCATATCACCGACGAGTCGTCCGTTCATATCGCCGACGTCGACGGTGAAAGGAACCGCGATCTTTTCCCAACGGATCGCGACCTTTGCCGCGGTCGCCGTAACATCGTCGATCGTGATCGTCATCGTTTCGAACATTCCCCCGGCCTCGGGTTTGGCCTTAATGCGAAGCGCGTCTTCCTTGACGTCGTAGTTGAAACTGCCCCATTGGTTCCAGGTCTTGTTGAAGATGATCGTCCATTCGTCCTTGTCCGGAATCGAAAACAGAGCGTACTTGCCTTTCGGGAGTTTTTGTCCGTTGATCATCAAATCGGTCGTCGTTTCGAAGACGGTGGCATCGTTTGCGCCGGTTCTCCAAACCTGTCCGTTCGGCACGAGACAAGGATACGTAACGCCGCCTTTCGGGATGACGTCGGTCGATGTGCAACCCCAGAGTACGCGCCCTTTCGAATTAGGGCGAAAGTAAGAGATCGAGATCTTCGCGTCGCCCACCAACTGCGTGATCTCCTGTTTCGTGCTTTCGCGCGGGATCGTCAGTTGCGCCGATGCGACTAGTGTCATAAGGCTCGTCGCGAGCATCAAAAAGAATAGTTTTTTCATTGTTACCTCTCAAGTTTTTCCTTCGCTTTGTTAATGAACAGTCTGATCATTCCGGCGACGTGCTTGGTCATTTCCGCACTGATCATATTCTCGCCGGCGACGCCGGCAAGCAGATGGAGTTCTTTGGCCGAGCGTCTTCTGAGTTCGACCATTTGCATATAATTGACGAGCGTCGTACTCGGGTTTCGTTCCAAAAAATCCGCCGAGTACCGCAGGAAATTGTGGGTTTCGTTCAATGCCGGCATCCATTCGATGCGTTCCGGCGCGTCTTCCGTCTGCGTCACCGCGAACCTCTGGGAAAAGTCGCCGATCAACGGGACCTGAACCGCGATCTTCCAGTGATTGACGCCTTTCGTGTCGGAAAAAACACTCTCGACGCCGGGCATTAGTTCGACAAAGTTGCGGATATCGGCAAAGAAGCCGCGAACATTGTCGAGACTCGAACGAACTTCAATCGTATCAACGCAACGCGCGCGAATTGTGAACACTGCTCTCCCGGGTGCGTGGCGATCTCCGCTTCACATCGCCGACGCGGTTCTGAAAAAGAAAAGATAAAGTTGAATTGATTGTAAAGAGCCGAATCGCGAACCGTCAAATTTGAAAAAAACATTGACGCAATAAACACTTAGCGTTTAGAATTTACGTTGGATTCAAGGCGTATGCATATCTTCCGGGGCATTTCTCAGCGTCTCGTTCAGGAAAACAATCTATGTCGAGCAGAATTGACGATTTATTGCGGATGACGGTTAGTTTTGGTGCGTCGGATCTGCACTTGCGGGCCGGCGCCTTCCCGATCATTCGCGTCAACGGCGAACTTCGGCCGTTGAGCGGAGTCGAACGGCTCGGACAAGAGGAGACCCTCGAAATGGCGTTTTCGATGATGTCGAACCGCCAAAAGCAGCATTTCAAGGAAGCATACGAAGTCGATATCGGATACGGGATTTCGGGACTCGGCCGTTTTCGCGTCAACATCTTCCAGCAGCGAAGTTCGATCGGCCTTGTCGCGCGCGTCATTTCGGACACGATCAAGAATTTCAACGAACTTGGGTTGCCGCCGATCCTGAACAAGGTCGCCGAAGAGCATCGCGGGTTGATTCTCGTGACCGGAACCACCGGGTCGGGAAAATCGACTTCGCTCGCGGCGCTCGTCGATTACATCAACCAGACGCGCAACTGCCACATCGTCACGATCGAAGATCCGATCGAATTCCTTCACAAGGACAAGAAATCGTTCATAACGCAGCGCGAGGTCGATGTGGACACACGCAATTTCGCGGAAGCGCTGCGCGGTTCGCTGCGCCAGGACCCCGACGTCATTCTGGTCGGCGAAATGCGCGATCTCGAAACGATCGAAACGGCGTTGGTTGCGGCCGAAACCGGCCATTTGGTGCTTTCGACTTTGCATACGCTTGACGCCTCGGAAACGTTGACGCGGATCATCTCGGCGTTTCCGCCGTACCAGCAGAAGTCGATCCGGATCCAGCTTGCCGGACTGCTGAAGGCCGTTGTCTCGCAGCGTTTGATGAAGTCCGCACGCGGGAATTCCCGCGTCCCCGCGGTCGAGGTCCTGATCTCCACGCCGCTCATTCGCGATTATATTTTGCACGAGGACAAGACCTCGTCGATCCGCGACGCCATAGCCGCGGGCACGTCGCAGTACGGAATGCAGACGTTTGACCAGTCTCTCTTCTATCTTTATCAATCCGGTCTGGTTTCGCTTGAGGAGGCGCTCCACGGCTCGACGAATCCTGATGAGTTCCGCCTGCGCCTGGCCGGGATCCAGAATACTTCGACGATCGCGAAAGAGGAAATGGAGCGTTCGAGCGGCGTCAATTCGATCAGCGATATGATCACGCGAAATTAGCGGTCGGACGTTGATTGGGTTTGGCGCGCATCCGGCCGAACCGAAAGTCTCCGGAATAGCTTCAAAAGCGAACCTTTGTCTTGACAGATAAGCGTTTTCGCCTGTAAATTTAAGTTTTGTTTGGTCAAAGGTGCGAGTGTGGAATTAAAGCAGAAATAGGTTGTCCTTTGTTCTCTCTTTTCTTCTCATTATCTTAGAAAACTTTCGACGAGTTCGATCTTCTTTCCAACCGCACCGTTCAGGGCTATAATTGACTGACCCGCGCTGTCAATTACTATTACGTCCGATCAGGCAGATGCGGGGCGCGCTTTAAGTTAAGCAGCTTTATCGATAAGGAAATTAACACAAACATAAATGTCAAACGAGGCTATTAAAGAGACTGAAGAAAACGCTATTGAAAGATCTTCGGTTTCTGAGGTTGAAACAAATACGGCTTCCGTCGAAAACGCGGCGGATGAAACTTTTACTGAACCGCAAATGTCGGCCGAAGAGGATTTCGGCTCGATTCTTGAAAAGTTCGAACAGGATCAGGTCGTCGTTCATCCGGGCGAGATCGTGACCGGTAAGGTCATTGGTGTCTCGGAGCATGGCGTGGTCGTCGATTTCGGCTACAAGGCCGAAGGCATCGCGCCGCTTGAAGAGTTCACCGCACCTAACGGAGAAGTGACGGTCAAGACGGGCGACGAAGTCGAGGTCGTGATCAGGCATATTCCGTCGGGCGACAACCCGCCGGTGCTTTCTTTTCACGACGCGCGGCGCCGAAAGATCTGGGAAGATCTTGAACTTGCTTTCAAGGACGGCACACCTGTAAAAGGCGTCGTTGTCGATAAGACGAAAGGCGGACTCAATATCGACCTTGGCGGAATCGAGGCGTTTATGCCCGGATCGCTGGTCGATTCGCGTCCGGTTTCAAATCTTGACTCGTTCAAGGGACAGGAGATCGAAGCTGTTGTTATCAAGTTCAGCCGCAAGAAGAACAATATCGTTCTCTCGCGCAAGGCTCTGACCGATGAGGTGATCGGCGCTCAAAAAGCGGAGACGCTGGCGAAGCTCGAACCCGGATTCGTGGTCGAAGGGGTCATCAAGAATTTGACGGATTACGGCGCTTTCGTCGATATCGGCGGAATCGACGGCCTGCTTCACGTCACCGATATGTCTTGGGGACGCTTGCAGAATCCGTCGGATATGTTCAAGGTCGGCGACACGATTCAGGTCAAGGTTTTGAAACTCGACAAAGCGAAGGAGAAAGTTTCGCTCGGATTCAAGCAACTGTTGCCGGATCCCTGGTCCGCGGTTGTCGAGCTTTACTCCGTCGGTTCGCGTATTCCCGGCAGAATTTCGAGCGTGACCGAGTACGGCGCGTTCGTTGAACTCGAACCCGGTGTCGAAGGTCTCGTTCACGTTTCCGAGATGTCCTGGTCAAAGCGCGCACGCAGTCCGAAGACTTTCCTTAAATCGGGTGACGAGGTCGAAGTTCAGGTTCTCGGCGTCGATACGGACGACCGCCGCATCAGCCTCGGGATGCGTCAGCTTCAGCCGAATCCGTGGGACAACGCCGCGGCGCTCTATCGCGTCGGCACGACTGTCACCGGAAGCGTCCGCAACCTGACTGATTTCGGAGCCTTTATCGAACTCGAGGAGGGAATCGATGGTCTGGTCCATATTTCCGATATTTCGCGCTCGAAGAAGATCAAGCATCCGAAAGAAGTTCTGAAGAAGGGACAGGAAGTTCAGGCGGTTGTTACCAGTCTTGACGTCGAAGCGCAGAAGATGTCGCTTTCGATCAAGGAACTTGTCCCGAGCGTTTGGGAATCGTTCGTCGCGAGTCACCGGACGGGCGACACCGTCAAGGGCAAGATCTCGCGCTTCGCCGGATTCGGCATCTTTGTCGAGTTGGAAGAGGATCTGGAAGGACTTTGCCACATTTCGGAACTTTCGGACGAACGGATCGAGAATCCGGAGAAGATCTTCAGCGTTGGCCAAGAGCTCGATTTCAAGATCCTCCGAATCGAAAGCGACAATCACAAGATCGGTCTGTCGCATCGTGCGGTCGGCAAGGACGACGAGCCCGTCGTCGATTACAAGAGCTATACGACCGAAGCCAAGGGTGGAATGGCGTCGCTCGGCGAACTCGCGAATTTGAAGTTCAGTTCGGCTAAGGTGGAAGAGCCGAAGGCGGAAGAACCGAAAGCCAAGGAACCCAAGGCTGAGGCGCCGAAAACTGAAGAGCCGGCGGTTGAATCCGCGCCTGCGGAAGTTGAAGCTCCGGCCGCGGAGGAATCTGAAGTTCCGGCGGCGGAAACGGAAGCGCCGACGGCGGAAGAAGTTGAGGCACCAACCGCGGAAGCTGAAGCTCCCGCAGTTGAGGAAGTTGCTTCGGAGGTTTCCGCCCCCGAAGCCGAAGCGGAAACGGGTGAAGTCGCGGTTAAGGAACCGGTTGCGGAGACGGGCGACGCGGAAGCGGCATCTTGATACGCGGCGCATTCCGGGAGCAGTGGGGATTGTTTTTTGAGTTCCAATTTTGTTAAGGGTCTGAAGAGGAGAAAAACATGACGAAGGCTGATTTGGTAGAACGAGTCGCTAAAGAGGCGGAGCTTACCAAGAAGGACGCGGAGCAGTTGGTCGAGATCGTTTTCGACAGCATTGTCGATTCGCTCAACGAGGGCGAGAAGATCGAACTTCGCGGCTTCGGCAGTTTTCGTGTCCGCCAACGTAATGAACGCAATGGCCGAAATCCGAAGACCGGCGAGGCGGTCAGCATTCCGGCCAAACGAGTCGCGTATTTCAAACCCGGAAAGGAACTCAAAGAACTGATCAACAAGAGCAAATAGAGGTTTACTCCGTGGATCTTTTGTGGAGTCCGTGGCGTTACGACTACATCACCGGCGATGTCTCGAAGGACAACGGCGAATCCGTCGGATGCGTTTTCTGCACGATACTTAGAAGCTCGGCCGACGATAAAGAGAAGTTCATTCTTTATCGGGCCGAGCATAATTTTGTCATCCTGAATGTCTATCCGTACATCACGGGCCACCTGATGGTGGTCCCGTTCGAGCACTTGGCGAATCTCGACGACCTCTCAACGTCAGCATCCAACGAAATGACCGATTTGACGAAGCGAAGTCAGGGGATTCTCCGCGAGGTCTACCGTCCCGAAGGGTTCAATATCGGAATCAACATCGGAAAGGCCGCCGGCGCAGGAGTTGCCGGCCATCTCCACCAGCATATCCTGCCTCGTTGGACGGGTGATTCCAACTTTATGACCTCGATCGGTCAGACTCGAACGATTCCGGAAGATCTCAACGTGACATTCGAAAAGCTTGTGTCGAGATTCCAGATCTCTTCATTGCAATAGTCTACAATGCAACCGCGTACCAAGCGTCAAAAGGAAATTCTTGAATACATTACGGGTTTCATCGAAACGCGCGGGTTCAAACCTTCGTATCAGCAGATCGCCAAACACTTCAATCTCGCGTCGAAAGCCGCGGTCGCAAAACACATCGAATCGCTCGAGAAGCAAGGACTGATCACGCGGCGACGCGAAAACGGCAGCTTCAGCCTTGAATTGATGCCCAAGGAGGCCGCCACCGACCTCGTTTGCGAGATCGAATGGCTTGAAATGCCTCGCGAATTCCTGACGCTCGACGACTATCTTGACGAAACCGTTCTCGTCCCGATTTTCCTGCTCGGGTTTTACAAGCCGGAAAAGCTGAACGTATTTCTTGTTCAAAACGATTCGATGCTCGAAGAGAGTATCCGCGAGGGCGACATCGCGATCGTCGAGCGCCGTTCGTTTGCGCGTGACGGCGACATCGTCGTTGCGATCATTGACAACGAACGGGCTGTTCTCAAACGAATCTACCGGCGCGGCGCAATCGTCGAACTTCGTCCGGCGAACAAGAATTACGAATCGCTTAAACTCGACGCCGACCAGGTTGAAGTTCTCGCTGTTTTTCGCGGGCTGCTGCGCCCGCTCTCTTGACGCGTCCGTTGGTCGATCTGATTATTTGAGGCCAAAACTTGCTCTTGCGCCAAACACGACGGGACGCGATTTCGGGAATTTCAAACTTCCTTGATCCGAAAAACGAACGGGTTTGATTCGAGGTATCGCAAGGAGTATCCTTATTCCTTTGCAAATATGTCCACTAATCCAACTCCAAATGCCAGTTACAGCTTGACTCTCCGCGTCAAGATCCAGAATCGCCCCGGAAAGCTAGGTGAGATCACGACCGCGATCGGTCTTACGGGCGGCGATATCGGCGCCATCGATATCGTTTCGGTCGGACGGGATTTCCTGATCCGGGATATCACTGTCAACGCGTATTCCGAACGTCACGGCGAAGAGATCGTCGCGACGGTTCGGCAGATCGACGGTGTCGAAGTCGTACATTCATCTGACAAGACGTTTCTGATGCATCTCGGCGGAAAGATCGAGATCGTCTCGAAAACGCCGCTCAAGACGCGCGCCGACCTGTCGATGGCGTACACTCCGGGCGTTGCCCGCGTCTGCGAGGCGATCCATCGCGATCCCGAAAAAGCCTACAAGCTGACGATCAAGCGAAATACCGTGGCGGTCGTTTCCGACGGGACCGCGGTCCTCGGGCTCGGCGATATCGGTCCGGCGGCGGCGATGCCGGTGATGGAAGGAAAAGCCCAGCTGTTCAAGGAATTCGGCGGCGTCGATGCCTTTCCGATCTGTCTCAATACTAAGGACCCGCACGAGATCGTTGAAACGATCAAGAACATAAGCGTCGCATTCGGCGGAATCAATCTCGAGGATATCTCGGCGCCGCGCTGTTTTGAGATCGAGGATAGGCTCAAGAATGAACTCGACATTCCGGTCTTTCACGACGATCAGCACGGCACTGCGGTCGTCGTTCTCGCGGCGTTGATAAATGCGCTGAAGATCGTCGGGAAGAAAATGGAAGACATCAAGGTCGTCGTCAACGGAATCGGCGCCGCCGGCGTTGCCTGCAGCAAGATCGTGATGGCCGCGGGAGTTCGGAATCTTATCGGTTGCGACACGAGCGGCGCCTTGTATGAGGGGCGCCGCGAGAATATGAACTGGGTCAAGGACTGGTTCGCCCAACACAGCAATCCGGATAAAGAAAAAGGATCGGTCCACGACGTCATCAAAGGCGCCGACGTGTTTTTTGGCCTGAGCGCTCCGGGAGTGATTACTCAGGACGATCTGAAAAATATGGCTGCCGATCCGATCGTTTTTGCGATGGCGAACCCGACGCCGGAAATCATGCCTGAAGAGGCCGAGGGACTCGTCGCGGTGATGGCCACGGGCCGGAGCGATTATCCGAATCAGATCAACAACGTCCTCTGCTTCCCGGGAATTTTCCGTGGGGCGCTGAACTGCCGCGCTTCGCGGATCAACGAAGCGATGAAACTCGCGGCGGCGCAGGCGATCGCGGGCATCATCGGCGACGACGAACTTCATCCGGACTACATCATCCCGTCCGTTTTCGACCGGCGCGTCGGTGAAGCCGTCGCGCGGGAAGTCGAACACGCAGCGCACGATAGCGGCGTGGCGCGGCGCGAACGGGCGACTACCGATTCGATGTTTTAAGCCAGCACCTCGCGATCATCGCTATCTGAGTACAGGCACCGCACGCAAAAGCGGTGCCTCTTTCTTTGTTCGGGCGCGATCCGTGCGGTCCGCGGGAAACGTTCGAAGATCGTCCTCTCCTCCGGCGTGAGTTCGTTCCAGGACTTCAGGCCAGTGGTCAGACAGCGCGGACATATCGTTTCGTGAATCAATTTTCTCATTCCGGTTTTGTCGCTTTTCACTTTAGCATCGAAATCAACCGATCAAGCCGGCTTGTTTCGATTTCGAGCTTGATTTGATGACGAATAAACGCCCCGTGCTTACCGTTCTTTTTTTACCGGCAACCAACCCCGGGCGTCGATCAACGAAGCCCGTACCCGCACGGGAGAGAAACCGCTCGATACAAACAAGTTCCCGTTCGCCGACGCGCCCATCATCACCGCGCCGCGGCTTGCCGCCCGGATGTGCGGTAAGGCTCGGCCTTTCGCAGGTCGCCGGGTAGAGCCGCGGCTCCGCCGCACGCTTTTAAGCGGACGAACCCTCGAGCGACAAACACGAAAGCGCAGCTTGCAATCGTTCATCCGGCATCTCCGACTCAGTATGGAGGCGAAATTGCAACGATACAAGACACCTCTGGACAAGCTGTTCGACCTGTCACAATCTTCACTTAATTCAGACTGAAACAGAATCGGCGCCGGGAAGCGGCGGTTCGCCGGATTCGAAACAGTTGTTGTCGAATCCGAGAAGAAGATCCAAAGTTGCATCGGATGCCATTAATGATGAGAAAGCCGACATTGGGATTTTTGCCACAAACGGAAGTGCTAGTGTTCGGTTTGCGCAAGGAAGGCTAAATGGTACGGATTCGAACGGACGATCGAGGAATGTGATTGCGATCGACTTTGATGACTTCAAGAAATTGAGCGGTGGGAAACCTATCCGTCGCTTCGCGTCATCAAAAATACAGTGAATCAGGACGGCGAGCTATCGATGGTGCAGAGCAAAAAGAACCCGGACTTCGGGTTCTACGCCTATGCCTTCGGATTCAGCTACGACACGAACGGCGCGATCAAGAAACTCCGTCTCGGGAACGGCCGCTGGGAGACCTATTCCTACAACAACCGGATGCAGGTCGAGAAGATCGGGCTCGGCACGACCGATTCGACCGAGAACATTGACATTCTGAAACTTGAATTCGGATACGGCAAATGGGAAAGCGGAACGCTCAACACGGACAAGAACAATGGCTCGATGGCGCAGCAGAAGATCACGGTCCCGACGGTCGGGGGCACGTCGGGCTTTACCGCCGACCAGCAGTATTTCTACGACGGACTGAACCGGCTTGAATCGGCGACAGAGACGATCTCGAGCACGGAAACCTGGAAACAAACCTTTGCTTACGACCGATACGGCAACAGACGGATCGACGCCGCGAACACCACGGCCCCGGCAAACTGCACTTCGGCCATCTGCAATCCGACATTCTCGACCGCGACGAACCGCATCTCGTCGAGCGGGTATGCATACGATGCCGACGGAAATCTGACGCAGAATGCCGCCGGCGAAAGGTTCGGCTACGATCAGGAAAACCGACAGAAAGAGTTTTACGTCAACGGCAACAACGGAACGACGCCCGATGCCACCTATTATTACGACGGCGAGGGCCGCCGCGTGAAGAAGATCTCATCGACCGAGACGACCATTTTCGTCTATGATGGAGCATCAAGGCTTGTCGCCGAGTATTCGACGGCGCTGGCCCAGACGCAGCAGGTAAGCTATTTGACAACCGATCACTTGGGCAGCCCGCGGCTCATCACGAACGAGAACGGAGCGGTCACGAAGCGTCAGGACTTCGGCGCGTTCGGCGACGAGACGCTGACCGCCCAGCGGGCGGGCGGACTCGGGTACACGAGCACGGACGTGATTTACGATCGCAATTGGCTCGTAACGGGCGGGCAGGATGCTGTTCGCAGGGAAATAACGACACATGTCGAGTCTCTGTTGAACACACAGGGAAAAAGCCCGTCCAGTAAAGTCGGCCGAGCGAATGCTTTTCCCGGCGGTCGGGGACGCTGGGAGTAATTAGGAATCAGAAATGACAGTATCGGAGCTAATCGAGGATCAAAAATGAGACGTTTTACATCGATTTTTGTTTTGTTAGGTCTTGTTCTTTCAGCGATTCTGATGAGCGAATCGCAAGAATCACGACGGCAATCGTTTGAGAGAATCGACAGCCGTCGACCGAGTGTGTTCCTATCGTTCGAGCGACTAGAGAGTAACGAAGGAACTCTTGTTTGCGAGCGTCAGGAAAAGGAATTTGCGATTTTGAAATTTCACAACAATACTCGTGAACTGATTAATCTAGATGCGAACTTTGACGTTCGGGAAGTCAATGAAGTTCCGCTAAAGCTCTCCGATGGAGCATCTGGCATCGCCGTAAAAGATGGCTCCAAGGTTAGCCTTTGTTACGACGTCGAGCCCGTCCTTATGACGCAGACCATCATCAAACGCGACGCGGACAACCGAATGGTGATAACCCAAGGTGTCCGGGTTCCGGTGGAAGTTCCTGATCAGAATGACGCGTGTAGCTGCAGATCGAGTGCGCGAAAGCGCCGATCCTATCCCGGAATATGGGTCGGGCCAGGGGAATCTGTAACCTTTCCTGTTCCCAAACGCTTTCTGTCCGACACACTTCAAATCTCAACCGCATTCAATTTTGAGTTTGAGAGCAGCGAAGGATGGATCCGAAACGATGAGCCACGGCACTTTGTGTATTTCACGGCTGACAGTACAATACGCCGCGATAGCCGGTAATCTGCAAGGAATTTTTCGTAATTTCTATCAATCGAGACGAAATGCAAAACTCTGCATCAATCATCGGCAACATCTTACATGAGTCTGTTCATGTCGGAATGGGAGCATATGTTCTGGCTAAGTGGAGCGGCGGAGACTCGAAGTTTGACGTCCGCGGCTACGTGGAGGAATTCACTGCGAAGACAACTTCGACAACGGGACTTCAAGCTCTTGGGGGCGTGTACACCCAGTACGCAAGATCACTTTCCTTTGTACTTCCGAACGGTCAACAGAATACTCCGCTTTTTGATTCCCTCGCGAAAAAGTATGAAGCGGATATCCCTTCGGTGGGCGATTGGCTGAAGTCTTATAAGGTAGAGGTCCCGTAATCAATTTGCATAAGACGCCGGAGGAGTTATGACAATCAACAACAGAGGGCGAAGATCGGTTCTTTGTATCGGACTTATTATTGCGGTTCTGTTTTGTGCAACGAATTGCGCGATCGAGCCCGCAGATATCTCGCCAATATCAAATCAAAACGCGGGAACGGATGACTTGAACAATGGAGCCGAAATGATTCCGCTGACCGTGGAGCTTCTTGAAAAGAAGCGGGCCCTTTGGTCTTCCAAGAAAATTCGTGACTACCAATATCAACTTCAGCTTGATCAACATGGTTTTCCAATTCCCGGAATACGAGTTAGCGTCGTCGACTCAAAAGCGAAGTCGATAGAGCCGATCGGGACAACAGATCGGAGACATTTGGGGAGATTTGAGAACGTCACAAATTTCGATGACATTTTCAATTTGCTCGTTGATTCGAAACGGGACGGCTTAAAGGTCGTAGGTCAATTCGATAACGATTATGGCTTCCCGACGAAATTCCGTACCGTAGATATTCGAATTAGGTCGATTAATTCATACACAATTGAAGATTTCAAGATTACATCGGAACGACGTTGAATGGTCAGGTGCCGGAAATCAATCTTTAGGCCGCCTCACATTGCGAATCGACCGCGGGATTCCTACTTATGACCAAAGCAAAAGCGAGTTGTATAGGGGTGTACTATCGCGATGAAAACCACGTTAGTCAATTGTCTGTCTCTTTTCTTTGTAATTGCAGCTTTCAATTTTGTGGGATACCCGCAAAACGTCGAACCACGGAGTTTTACCGTCGAGCTGCTGGCCTCCAAACTTTGTCGGAACATGGATAACGAAGCTACTGTTCGCGTCAAAACCATAGGCGCCGATTCGATCAGGATTGACGCGAACAGACTTGGTCGGTTTGCGGAATTGCGGAAAGTTTCGCGACGGTCATCGGGGAATCCGTCCCTCATCGACAGCTTTGCACGGATTTCGCCAAAATATGTTCGAATTGCGCCGTTAACCGAACGTCTGTTCCTTGTCAGAATCTTTTTGCCAAGAATCCCGTTGGGCCGCTACCGATTCAGGCTGGGCTATGAGCACTTGTTAGATGCCGAGTTTGAAGGCGGCTCAGTCTGGAAGGGCACCTTTTTTGCGAAGTCGAAAATCATCCGGGTTATAGATTGCAATTAGTGCGGAGACGCCATTGATATTGATATGGCAAGTCAGTACATACCAACTGCACGGTCAATCTCTGGTTGCTCGATGGCCGAGCAGAAAATCACGGTCCCGACGGTCGGGGGCACGTCGGGCTTTACCGCCGACCAGCGGTATTTCTACGACGGACTGAACCGGCTCACAAAGGCAAAGAGACGATCTCGGGCACGGAAACCGGGAAACAAACCTTTGCTTACGACCGATATGGCAACAGACGGATACGCCGCGAACACGACGGCGCCGGCAAACTGCACGTCGGCCATCTGCAATCCGACGATCTCGACCGCGACCGTTTCGCGCTTGAACCCGCCGGGCCGTCAACTGCAACTCCTGAGCAGGATCAGAGAATTCCAACCGGTGTGTATGAACTTTCGCGCTATTCCAGTCAGAAGTTCCCGAATACCTACTTAGTCTCGAATTCACAAGTTCCGGCAGGTCGGGGAATCTTGTTTCATTCGGGAAATCAGGGCGGGAACACCACAGGATGCATTACCTGGCTCTGTTAAAGGGCGCGGAACTGTTTCAGGGAGTGGGGCGAAAACTAAACAGCTACTGAATTTCATCAAGCAAAATCAATCAGGAGGAAGAAATGTTGTTCTCATCATTCGCTCAAATATTTAGGATTGATCGGTGGATCCTCCTTATCATTATGACGGACGTCCTTCTCTGCTCCTGCAACGGACAGGCCGTCGTGCCGAAGGTCGAGAGCGTAAAACCATCTCCTGCGATGACATTGCCATCGGAGGGGCGGCAGAAAGCCACCAAGCTGACCGAGCTTTTCGACCGTCGCGATTGCCGGAACTTTTTTCTTGAGTTTCCGTCAACTTTTGTGGGATTAAATGAACTGTATGGCTTTGATGACGAAAAAGGCGAAGCTCCGTTGTATGGGAAGTACGAAACGCATATTCCATTCCTTTTCCGTTGTTCGGCAGTTTCAATGAAAGAACAAATCGAAAAAACGGTCGGCATTATGATCGAAGGAAAATGGGACGCGGATGCGATCGGAACATTTCAGGATTTGGCAACTGAACTCATTTTCGCCAACCCCGAAGAATTCAAGGCAAAGCTTGCCGGGCTTAGTGAATCGCAAGTGTCGTCGTTCTGGTATTTTGTTCTTGATGGTCCGGAATTTCAAGATCCGGAAGTAGTGAAGACGTACAATCGACTACGCGCATTGTTTGCCGATCAACCGAGAATGGTGAAACTGATCGACAAGCAACGCGAACGATTCGTTGCGCTTGGGCATTGAACTGCAATTCTGAACAGGCCCGCAAGCTTTAACATCCAGACAATTAAATTTCCCGAGTAATTATTATGCTCATCGGAGTCGAAGTCCGATGAGCATTTTGCATAAAGATCACAAAACCGACGAATCCGAGATCAAATTCAAGTTCCTTTCGGACTCGGTACTGAAGGCCTTCGAAAAGGACATCGGGATTTTGGATTTTCGATTTGCAATTGGTCGAAACTGCGAGCTTCGATCGGGCCCATCGGCGGAACGGTGATCTCCGAAATTCCGAAACTTGCGGCTTGGATCTAGGCGTCGCCCGCCCGCTGACGCAGGCGGTACTGACTTGCTGATCGTCGGGTTGGCGCGTTGCCGCGGCCACCCGAAAGTCCGAAATATCCCAAATCTCGGACCTGACGCCAATTGTCCGTGTATTCGCATCTTCAGGTTGATCCGCGTCATCCGCGGCAAGGCAATTGTTTTTTTGCAAGTTGTCAGGTTTTTCAAAGAACCCGATTCCTGAAAGTCGCAAACGGGACAACATAGTAGTGTGCGGCAAGGCGAACGAAACGAGCGTGGCCCTTTGTTGAACAACGCGTCATCAAGATGCTGCAATGGTCGCACAGTCAACGACTTACCTTCGACCCCTTCAGGGTCGGCTGCGTCCCGTCTGACTGAAATCCTGGGGTTACGCTCCGGTCACCCCAGGCTATTATCTGATTCGCTTTCAGCGAATTCATACAGTTGTTGAAAAAGTCTCAGGGCCGCCGCGCCGCAGATGCCCGGACCCGATGAACCGGAAGGGTTGTGCAGGCAGATGGCCGAAGCGGAAACGCGAGAAGGGATTGATCGACGTCGGACGAACGCGTCTGGTCGCGGGCTTAACGTCCGAAATTCATTGCCCGGAAATTCCCACACAGTCTATAATTGATCGGTGGAGATCGCTGAGCCGACCGATTGATGACTTTCGAAACTTTTTTCAGACTAACCTCATATGCCGTAGTAATTTGCGGTTTTTTGTCCTTGTTCGTCACAGGCGGGGTCGGAGTTCTGTTCGGAGTCGGGTTCCTCGCGCTGGTTGCGGTCGCCTGGTTTTTCGAGGACTCGCGATGGCAGTTGTCCGACCGGCTGGGCACGACGCTTGTGGTCCTGGCGATCCCGGCGTTCTATCTCGTTTGGAAGTTTCGCCTGATCGGCTTCGGCGGCGGAGAAGCCGCCGTCGCGGGACTGCTTTCGCGCTTTATTCTTGGGCTTTCCCTCGTCAAGCTATTTCAGAAAAAGCGGGATCGCGACTGGCTGTTTCTTTATTTGATGGCGTTCTTTGAGCTTCTGCTGTCGGCGGCGCTCAGTATCAGCCCGATCTATCTGGGTGTTCTCGTTCTCTACCTTCTGATCACCGCGGTCGCGGTCATCACGTTCGAGATCGGCAAGTCCGCGAGGAGCGTAAAGGGAGAAACGGCCGAGAATGACAACTCTTTCGAGCGTTTGAATCAGACGCCGTTTCGCCGTTTGCCGTCGACTGCGATCGTCCTGATCGTCGCGGTGATGATCTGTGCGGCGCCGATATTTTTTCTCCTTCCGCGCGTCGGCGGTGCCGGTTTTGGCGCGAATCAGAACGGATTGACGGGAATGACCGGCTTTTCCGAGCGAGTCCGCCTCGGTGAGATCGGCCGCATTCAGCAGGGCGAAGAAACGGTGATGAGGGTCAAGGTCGAAACGGCCGAAAGATCCATCAGCGGTCTGCGCTGGCGGGGCATCGCGCTTGACCAGTTCGACAACAGATCCTGGAAACAGTCGCGGACGCGGCGCCAGAGTTTTGTGCGGAGCGAGCGTGAGACATTTCTCGTCGGATCGCGATTCAGCAAACCGAAACTCGTCTTTCAGACATTCTATATGGAACCGATGGATACTTCGGTTCTATTCACGTTGCCGCATCCGATACTCGTTCAGGGGAATTTTCCGGAGATCCGCAAAGACGAGGACGACGGGCTGTCCGCGGTCCGGTTCGGTATGGAGCGGATCAACTATTCCGTCCAATCGGACCAGAGCATGCCAAGTCCGGAGCAACTCCGGTCCGACGGCACGGCGTACGCGGCGGACGATTTCCGAAAGTATCTGCAACTGCCCGACGATCTTGACCCGAGAATCGACACTCTCGCGTCGGACGTGATCAAGAACAAGTCGAACCGTTACGATCAGGCAAAAGCGGTCGAGGAGTTTCTTCAGACGCGCTTCGGCTACACGCTCGAACAAAAGGCATCGGGCGAGCAACCGGTGGCGGATTTTCTATTTAACGTAAAGGAAGGTCATTGCGAGTATTTCTCGTCGGCGATGGTCTTGATGCTGCGCACGCAGGGAATTGCGGCGCGCATCGTCAACGGATTCCAGCAGGGCGAGTATAACGAAACGGCCGGCGTGTTCGTCGTAAAACAGAAAGACGCACATTCCTGGGTCGAGGTCTACTTTCCGAAAGACAAGGTATGGGTAACGTTCGACCCGACTCCGTTTGCCGGCCTCAACGGCGACGCTGCGGGCGCCGGACTTCTGGGAGCGCTGGGCAAGTATGTCGAAGCTCTTGAGACCTTCTGGATCCAGTATTTCGTCGCTTACGACGACCAGGGGCAAAAATCCCTCTTCCGGTCGGTGAAGGACGGTTTCAACGATGTTCAGACATCGGTTTCGACCGGCGCCGTCGATCTGCAGACCCGAATCCAGCAATGGTGGGCCGAGGTCCGGGGCGACAGCGGAACCCAGGCGAGTCTCCTCGCCATCGGTTACGGCACCGCCTATCTGTTCGCCGGAATTGTCGGCTTCTGGCTCTTGATCTACGCATATCGCGGACTGCGCGATCTCAAACTCCTGGAAGCGATCGCTCGTTGGCGTGGCCGCAAGCGGCAACAGGGAATCGTCGAATTTTACGACAGAATGGTCACGATGCTTTCGCGGCGCGGCCTGCGGCGCGAGACATCGCAGACGCCGCTTGAGTTTGCGTTTGCGATCGGGATTCCGGAGGCGGTTGCGATCACTGAAAAATACAACCGCGTGCGTTTCGGGGGCAAGGACCTTTCGCCGACGGAAGCGGATGAGGTCGAGGCGCTGCTCGGGCGCATCGATGTCCGGGACGAGCCGTCCTGATCCTCCGGCGTCTGTGTTATTCTTACAACTTCGTTTGTTTTTATGAAGAAGGTGGGATTTGTCAGTTTGGGATGTCCGAAGAATCTGGTCGATTCTGAGGTTATGATGGGGCAGCTTCGCGACGCGGGTTATGAGATCACCAACGACGCGTCGGAAGCGGAGACCATCGTCGTCAACACGTGCGGCTTTATCGAGTCGGCGAAACAGGAGTCTGTCGAGGCGATCCTCGAAGCGACCTCGATGAAAACCGCGGGCGGCGCGAAACGCGTCGTTGTCGCAGGTTGCCTCGTTGAGCGCTACCGCGACGATCTCGTCAAGGAACTTCCGGAGGTCGATGCGTTCATCGGGACGAACGAGATCGGAAGGATCCTCGAGGCGGCGGATGAAAAGATCGATTTTCGCTCGCTTCCGCTTCTTCCGATCGGAAACAAGTCGGCGACATATCTTTACGACTTCGACACGCCGCGTTATCGCGCGACCGATTCGTACACGGCTTTCATCAAGATCGCGGAGGGCTGCGATCGCCCGTGCGCGTTTTGCTCGATCCCGTCGATGCGCGGATCGTTCCGGTCGCGTCGTTTTGGGTCAATTCTCAAGGAAGCGCAGGACCTGGCGTCGCAGGGCGTGCGGGAAGTCGTCCTCATCGCGCAGGATTCGTCGCGGTTCGGCGAGGACCTCGGCGATGTCGACGCGCTCGCCAAACTCATTCGCGCGCTTGGCGAGGTTGACGGACTTGAGTGGATCCGCGTGATGTACGCCTATCCGACTCATATCAGCGATGCGTTCCTCGAAGCAATCGCCGAAACGCCGAAAGCGGTCAAGTATCTCGATATGCCGTTGCAACACGGGTCGCGAAACGTCCTGAGACTGATGAAGCGCGGGGGAACGCGCGAAAGTCTCGAAAAACTCATCAGGCGCGTTCGCGAAAAGGTCCCCGGAATTACCATCCGGACGACCTTCATCACCGGATTCCCGGGCGAAACCGACGAAGATTTCGAGGAATTGATGACGTTCGTACGCAACTGCGAGTTCGACAATGTCGGCGTTTTCACGTACTCGGACGAGGAGGGCACTCCGGCCTACGAACTCGATGCGAAGGTCGATCCTAAAATTGCGAAGCAGCGCCGCGCGCGTTTGATGAAGGAACAGGCAAAGATATCGAAACGGAAGAACAAGGCGAAGATCGGCCAAACCTTCCGGGTGATCTTCGAAGGGTTGTCGAGCGAGTCGGATCTGCTGTTTCAGGGACGGACCGAGGGCCAGGCGCAGGAGATCGACGGATATATTCTGATCAACGATATGCCCGAAGGGTTTGATCCGAAGCCGGGCGAGTTCTACAATGTCCGCGTCACCGAAGCTCTCGAATACGATCTCATCGGCGAGATCCTCAGTTGAAGGGCGCAAAAGGGAAAAGGCAAAAAGGAAAAGGCAAAAAGGAAAAGGCAAAAGGGAAAAGCCAAAAGGGAAAAGGCAAAAGAGAAAAGGCAAAAGGGAAAAGGCAAAAGGGAAAAGGCAAAAGGGAAAAGGGAAAAGGGAAAAGGCAAAAGGGAAAAGGGAAAAGGCAAAAGGGAAAAGGGAAAAGGTAAAGGGAGAAAGGAAAAGGGAGAAAGGAAAAGGGAGAAAGGAAAAAGGAGAAAAGGCTATTCTCCCTTTTCCTTTCTCCGGGGCTGATCTTGTGTTAGGCTTGCCGTGTTTTTTGTTGCCGCCTGCGGCGCGTCTCAACATTGGAGGAGAAATCGCTTGAAAAACGTTGTTCGAAACGTTATCGCTTTCATCGCCGGCCTTATCGCCCTGATGATTGCCAAATACGTGGTGACAAAGATCGGCGGGGCGCTGATCCCGCCGCCGGCAGGCGTCGATCTTTCAACTTTGGAAGGATTCAAGGCGGCGATGCCGCTGTTTGAGACAAAACACTGGGTGACTCCGTTTATGGAGCATTCAGCGGGTTCGCTTGCCGGCGGACTCGTTGCAGCGCTGATCGCCGGAAGCCACAAAATGAAACTGGCGCTCGGCATGGGTGCCCTTCACCTGATCGGCGGGATCACCGCCGCGGCAATGCTCCCGGTGCCGGTCTGGTTTTCAGTGCTTGACCTGATCGTCGCCTATATCCCGATGGCCTGGATCGGGGGAAAACTCGGCGACCGGAGTTAATTAAACCCAGATTACTCATTAAAAGCAATTTCCCGCGAAATACGCGAAAAGCAACATCAAAAATTGCATTTTTCGCGTGTTTCGCGGGCAAGAAATTTTCTATTACGTGATTTGGGTTAAACCTATTCTTCGGCGAACGGCAGTTCGGTGTTGGCCGATTTGCGGCTGACCGCGTAGAAACGAAGTCCGATTGAGATCATCGCGATCGACAAAAGAATCCACACGAAGACCCAGATCAGCGACGGAATGCCCGTGGCCGCAGCCATATTCGCGGCGTCCGTCTGGGCGTTGGTGCTCGCCGAAAGTACGAACAGATCGCGGAGATGAAACACTGCGTTCAGCAAGCACTGGACGGCGAGAAAGGCGAGTGCGAAGTCACTCCATTTGACGGTAGCGAAACGGGCTGTCGCGAAAAGTCCGGCCGTTAGGATCGTGCCTGAAAAAACGGTAAAGAACATTCCGCCGACTGAAACATTTGCAGAGAAGATATTGAATATCGGGAACATCAATCCGAAGACGAGCGTCATAATTCCGACGAAACCGGCCGCGAAATAGAGGGCGATCCGCGACGAGAATCCGTAGCGCATCCAGATCAGAAGCATTGTTCCAAAGACGGTCGTCCCGAGATAGCCGGCGCTCGAAATAAACAACTGTGCGAACCAACCGTTCGGGCGCGACCAGACGACGCCGCTAGCGTCCGCCGAGATTGCAAGACTCTCAACCGCGCTGCCGGTGACGATCGCCGCCAATACGTGGCTGCCTTCGTGAACGAATGTCGCGAACAATTGCAACGGGTAGAACAAATAATTGAGCGATGGCACGAACCAGGAGGCCAAAAGCCAGATCGCGACGCTCATCACGGTGGCGATCAGAAGTAACTTGAACTGCGGTCTGACGTCTTCAGCGATCTGGTAACTCATACTTATATCTCTCCTTAATACTTGCTCCTGAGAAGGTTACGATACAGTTTAACGCAAAGTTCGGTTAACTGAAAGAATTTCCTTGTCCGTCGTGTCCGGCGCGTGAAAACGCCCCCGATTTGCCCCCGGTTTTGGATTCAAGTCGAATATCCGAGATCACGATGTCCTTCTGGGCCGCCTTGCACATATCGTAGATCGTCAAAGCGGCGACCGAAACGGCCGTCAGCGCTTCCATTTCGACGCCCGTCTGCGATTCGGTTTTCGCCTCGGCGGTCAAATGAACGCCGAAATCCGTCAATTTGCAAGTGACGTCGACCTTCGACAGGTTGATCTGGTGGCACAGGGGAATTAGTTCCGAAGTCTTCTTGGCCGCCATTATTCCGGCGATGCGCGCGATCTCGAGCGGATCTCCTTTCGGGTTCGAGCCGGAACGGAGAATCTCGAGCGTCGATTCCGACAGCAGAACCCTGGCCGAGGCGATCGCCCGGCGTGCCGTGGCTTCTTTTCCGGAGACATCGACCATCCGGATGTTGCCCTGATCGTCAAAATGCGAAAGTTTGTTCATTTCATTTCCTCTCCAGGCGTTCCGCCTCGAAGATCAGCGTGTTGCCTCCAAGCAAAACCTCGTCGGAATTCAGTTCGTCGGCCCAGCGCGCGCGGCGCTTAGATTCGTGCGAAAGTTTTGAAAACAACCGTATCAGACCGGTGATTGGCCGAAACGCCCAGATATTCTTTTTGCGCGCGTCGGGGACGACGCGTTTCAGCGCAAAACCGCTCTTCTCGAGAAGGTATCTGACTTCCGAATAGCCGATCGGATTGATGTGCAGCGCGATCTCCGGCATCTCTCCGAATTCTTCTGAGATCGCCGCCAACGCTTGCTTTGACAACGGCTTGAAATGCGAAGTGTACCCGCTGAAAAGCCAGCGCAGCCGTTCCTCAACGTTCATTATGTTCGGTACCGATACGATCAGCGTCGCGCCGCTTTTTAGGATCCGAGAGAATTCCCTGATCGCGTTCGCCGGATTCTCAACGTGTTCGAGTCCTTCGACGCAAACAACGAAATCGAACGAATCATCGGCGTAGGGAAGCCGGGAATCAAGATCGGCCTGTTCAGCTGTCGCCCCGTCGAGCCTGAAGATGGCCGGATAAAGATCGGCGCATTTGACGTCATAGCCGATGGAGATAAGCCGCTTCGCGAGGGCGCCTTCGCCCGTCGGCACATCGAGAAGAACCCCGCGTGTACGGTTCGCGAGCAAGTTTTCGACGGTTTGGTGGATCGCTTCGTGCGCAAGCGCGGCCGGTTCATTCATATTGGATCAAAGAAAGTATACTTCGACGATCTCTTCGGGCGCGATCACTTTCCCAATCGGGACGTGCGCGAGCGCATCCGCACCGGAAAAAGCGATGAAGTTCGACGAGCCCGCGAACCTGACCGATTCGATCATCAAACGACCGTTTTCGTCCGTATCGAGCGAAACCGGCAGCAGGCAATCTCGTTCCCGCGCACCTTTGATCGCTCGTGTCGCCACGGCCCGGCCGCGTTTCAACTCGGGCCGTGCGGCATCCTGCATCAGCATCACCGCGAATCTGACGAACAGGTAAAACGTCACGGCGACCGAAACCGGATTGCCCGGCAGGCCAAAGACCAGCGTCTCGCCGTGTCTGGCGAAAACGGTCGGTTTTCCCGGTTTGAGCGACACCTTTTCGAAGAACAGCGATGCGCCAAGCGTCTTCAATGCCGGTTTCGTAAAGTCGTAGTCGCCTACCGAAACGCCCCCGGTCAGTATCAGAATGTCCGGTTTCGACTCAATGATCGTCCGGATCGAAGCCGTCAGCGACTCGAGATCGTCTCCGACGGCCGGATAGACCGTGGCTTCGATCCCGAGCGATGCCGCGAAGGCCCTGAGCATCGCCGAGTTCGAATTTCGAATCTGGTCGCGTTCCGGCGTGGTCGCGATATCGACGATCTCACAGCCGGTCGCCAGAATCGCCAGCGAAGGTCTTTTGCCGACCGCGACTTCAGCGCATCCGAAGGACGCAAGCGCCGCGATCATCTTATCCGTGATGACCTCGCCCGCGCGGAAAACGACGTCGCCGACAGCCGTTTCCTGGGCGCGATAGACAATGTTTTGACCCGGATCAGTCGATTTCAGGATCTCGACGAATCCGTCCGACTCGGAAGTCTTTTCAACTTGCTGCACAGCGTCGACGCCTTTCGGGACGCGCGCGCCGGTCATGATCCGGACCGCATCGCCGGATTTCAAAACTCCGTCGAAACCCTTTCCGGCGACCGACTCGCCGACGATTCGAAGCCGCGCGGGAACAGCGTTCGTGTCTGAACTCAAAACGGCGAAGCCGTCCATTTGGGATCGGTCGAACGGCGGAAGATCGAGATCCGCCGAGACGGTTTCCGCGAGGACGCGTCCGACGCAGTTCTCGAGCCGGACCGTTTCGGTTCCGAGCGGTCGGGCCTCGCGGCCGATGAAAGCCAATGCTTCGGAGATCGGAATCATTTGATCAGATAAAGCGCGGTTTGCCGCGGCCTGAAGAATTCAAAGCCTTTGGCGGTCATAAATGCGTCGTCCTCGGCCATAACGGTGACCTTTTGATCGTTCCATTCGGGGACGACCGTCGATGTGTTCAGCTCGATCGACGTGTAGGAACCGAGTCTGAACCTTTCCTGCGACACCCCGAGTGCGCGGCGAAAGTCGATGGACGGTCCGAGTCCGTGTCCGTGTGTCCCGATGGGGTGCGAATAGATCATCGCCTCGATGTTCTGACGCTTCATCTCGACCATCGCCGCATCGTAAACCTCCGCTCCGGTCATACCCGGGCGGGCGATCCTGAAGATCGAGTCCTGCAGGAGATTCGTGTTTCGCAGCGCAGCTTTCAAGCCCGCCGGCGCGTCGCGTTCCCCCGGCTTGAGAAGATAGCCGTGCTTTTGCCAGTCGGTCGAGAGCCCCATATAGATGAGCCCGCAGTCGATATGAATCAGGTCGCCGGGTTCGAGCACGAGCGATTCGTCGGCGACCGAAAGAAATTGCTGCGACGAAGAGTTCGATTTTGCCGCGCGCTGGACGCGCAGGTCCGGTTGGAACCAGGTCGTCAGGCCGAGGTCGTTCAACTGCTGCAGGAACCACCAGCGAACGTCGCCGACGGTCGTCCTGCCGGGCTTTATGACCTCGTTGGAGAATGCGCGCCGCGTCAGAATATCAGTGACGGCGACCGCGGTTCGGTAATGCTCCGATTCTTCCGGAATTCGCGTGTCTAGGTAATCGGTGACGAGGTTTCCCGCTGAAATGAAACGCTTTTCAAGGTCGGAGCCAAGCGTCTCGGCGAGGAATTTGTATGCGTCGTGCGTTATTCCGTCCGTCTGTCCGCGGCCGTAACCCATATTGAGCGCGATCGTTTTCGGATCGCGTTCGGCGACGATCTTTCGGATGGTCTCACCGATCTTGTCTCGCGGCGGACTAAGCATTTGATAGTGTTTTTTGAGCTGCTCTTCTTCGTAACGGACGACGGCAAACCGTTCGAGTTCGCGGCCGTTGTCGAAGAAGATGAAAAAGTCGCGGCGTCCGACGATCGGGATCGGCGGAGCGATCGACTCGATCACGGGATCCGAGTGAAACTCCTCGTTCGTCACGATCCACATCGAAACTCCGTGTTTGCGCATCATCGGCAGCAGAATCGTTTCAAAACGTTTCTTGAGCCAGGATTGGCGAACGTTCAATTGCTCGCGCATTGAAAGCAACTTCGGCATCGCCGGGATCGGGGTCGCGGAACGCTGCGCAAAGGCTTGGGAAGTGAACCCAAGAACCAGGAGAAGCCAAACGAATCTTGTTGATCTCATAGGATTTCCGGTCGCCCGCGCTTCGTTGGAACAGGCGCAAGATGTTAAGCTTGAAGCAGGACGAATTGCCTGAATTTTATCATATTAATAATTTCAGAGAGGTAAATTAAACACCGTGATCGACTTTCAATTAACCGAAGAACAAGTTGCGCTTGAAAACACCGTGCGCGAGTTTTGCGCCGGCGAAGTTGCGCCATATATCAAAGAGTGGGACGAAAAGGCATTTTTTGAACCCAGGGTTTTCGAGAAAATGGCTGAGCTGGGATTGCTCGGGGTTTGTATCCCCGAACAATACGGCGGGGCCGGTTTCGATTATGTTTCGCTCGGACTCGTTTGTGAGGAACTCGAAGCTTGCGACACGTTCCTGCGCGTCGCGATGAGCGTCCACGTCGGGCTCAATTCGCTTTCGGTTCTGACGTGGGGCACCGAAGAGCAAAAGCAAAAGTATCTCGTGCCGCAGGCGAAGGGCGAGAAGCTCGCGACGTTCGGTTTGACCGAACCGAATGCGGGCAGCGACGTCATCGGAATGCGCTCGTACGCCCGCCGCGATGGCGACGATTGGATCCTGAACGGCGAGAAAATGTGGATCTCGCTCGCGGATGTCGCCGATCATTTTCTGTTCTTCTGCTGGACGGACCTTGAAAAACAAAAGGTTCGCGATCATTCGGGGCTGAGCTGTTTCATCGTCGAGCGCACGATGCCCGGATTCTCGTCGGGAACGATTCACGGGAAGCTCGGAATCAAGGCCGGCAACACCGGTTACTTTTCGCTCCAGGACGTCCGCGTTCCGGCGGCGAATATGCTTGGCAACGAAGGCGAGGGCTTCAAGATCGCGATGTTTTCGCTCGAGAACGGCCGTTACACCGTCGCATCGGGCGCGACCGGCGTGATCAAAGCTTCCCGGGATGCTTCCGTTTCATACGCGAACACGCGCGAAGTGCAAGGGCAGACGATCGCGAATTTTCAGCTCGTGAAGCAGAAGATCGCGGATATGGAAGCCGACTATCAGATGTCGCGTCTGCTCTGGCTGCAATGCGGCTGGATGAAGAATATGGGAATGCCTTCGGCGAAAGCGGCAAGCCTCGCGAAATGGCAGGCGACGACGCGTTCGGAAACGGCGGCGTCAATGGCGATCGAGGTCCACGGCGCGAACGGCTACACGAACGATTATCCGGTCGAACGGTATCTTCGCAATTGCAAGGCCGCGGTCATCTATGAGGGAACGCGAGACATTCACACGCTGATGCAGGCCGACTGGGCGCTTGGACTCAAAAAAGAACCGAAGGCGCGCGTCGTTCTGCCGCCTTACAAGGCTGACGCCCAATCTGCGTAGTTTCCTGATCGACAATAAAAAGAGGATGGCGCGAATTGCTCCATCCTCTTTTCTGTTGATCAAAATGAATCAGCGGGTTCGTCCGACGAACGGCACGAAACGATCGAGCGAGGCGTTGATCTGAAGATATATCTGGGTTTCCCTCGGGATAAGATTCCTCCAATTCGCTCCGCCGCGCTTGATGTAGCCCGCGAGTTTCGCCGGATTCGAGTTGTACCCGGCCGAGAGAAGTTCGAATTCGGTCGCGAGGCCCGTCTGCAGAGCGTCGACGATCGTCGGGCTCTTCAGCAGATCATCGTACGTTGACTGAATGTAAAGGAGCATCGCTTGTGCCGCATTCGGATGGTCCTGCATTCCGGCAACGAAATCCGGCATCAGCCCTGCGCCCGGAAAGCGGTTGCGGATCATACGGTACGTCGAAGGAATCATCTGGACCATTCCGCCGGCCCCAGCGCTGCTCACCGAATACCTGTAGGTTTGGCCTTCGTTGAGCGCATAAAGCGTAAAGACATCGTTGTATATGTTCGGATGATATTCGGTGCGGAAACGATAATGGTCGACGTGCTCGACGATGCTCAAACGCTCGGCGATATCCGCGGCTCTCGGCGAGATGCTGAGACCGCGCTGCCGCAGTTTCTCGCGCGCGACGTCGATCGTGTTGCGCACGTAGTATTTTCCGGCGCCGATCACCTCCGGCGTGACAAGTCCCGGATGGGTCGACATATAATAAGCGGTTTCGTAATAGATGCCGTTCCGGACGACCGGATACTGGACCATCAAGGGAACGTGTGATTTTCCGGAAAGTCCGTTGATGGAAACCGGAGTATTGACGCCGTTTGGACGAAGGATTCGAAACTTGACCATCTTCATAGTCGAAGTTGACAGCACATACTCCGCGTCCTTCGTCAGAAAAGCATCCTTCGACAACGCCAGATAATCGATTTGCCGCGTTTCAACGTCGTAAAAGGCAACGCGGACCATTTCAAGCGGAGACACCGGGCTGACGCCTTCGGTCATCGCGATGGTAATTGGCCGGGCAGACATTTCGCGTTTCGCCTCGGCCAGTTTCTGCCGGATCTGTGCGAGCGTCAGAATCGTCGCGCTGATATTCGAACTATTGTTTGTATTTCCGATAACGATCGGCGATTGGGCCGGGACCGGCCGGGTGTTGGTCACAATAACCGTATTGGAAGGCGTCGGCGTCGGATTCGATCCCACGACGATAACCCGCGGACGAGTTTGCGCCGGCGTCGGGTTCGTGACTTGTGCTGCGACAGCTAAGAAACTTGACGAAACGACGACGGCGGCACAAAGTAGGTATTTCATAAACTCGTTTTCCGGTTACTGGATTAAATTGTATTTGCGAATTGGAGCGCGAAGCGGCGATCGGTGTTCGCCGAGTTAAGATTCGCTTAATTGCCGAAGAGTTGTCAAGTCAATTGAGCAATTGTTATGGTTTCTACAAGAAATAGTTATGAGAAATTGATTAAACGGACGAAGGTCGTTAAATTTGATTGAGACGCGAATGGGGAATTCTGAACTCCGGGATAATTAAAGGTTTGATTGAAACGTATGAATGAGCTTTTTGGGACTGACGGAATGCGGGGACACGCCGGGGAATTTCCGCTTGATGAATTGACGATCGAGAAGGTCGGCCGTTCGCTGACACGCCATTATTCGGAATCGCTAGGGCGCGCGCCAAAGTTCATCACCGGTCGCGACACCCGGGAGTCAGGAACCTGGATCGAAGAGGCGATTCATCGGGGCGTTATCGCCGAAGGCGGAAGCTGTGAATCCGCAGGTGTGATGACCACGCCGGGCGTTGCGTTTCTGACCCGCGAATTCGAGTTTGACGCAGGGATAGTCATCAGCGCGTCGCACAATCCTTACCTCGACAATGGGATAAAGGTTTTCTCGCCCTCGGGCAAAAAGATCTCGTCAGAGATCGAGCGTCGGATCGAAGGAGACATCGGCAACATCAACCCGGAAGGGCTGACTGCCGAAATTCTCGTCGACGAATCGCATTCAGCCTTCTATTTTCAACGGTATCTCGACTATCTTGAGTCGGGTTTTCCGACACTTTCGCTGGCCGATCTGCGAATCGTCGTCGATTGCGCGAACGGCGCGGCATTCCAATTGGCGCCGCAACTGTTGAAACGTCTCGGCGCGGAGGTTGTTTCGATCTATGACGAGCCCGATGGGAAGAACATCAACGAGAATTGCGGCTCGCTCCATCTCGATCAGCTTCGGGAACGGGTATTGGCCGAACGGGCCGATCTCGGGATCGCGCTTGACGGCGATGCGGACCGCGCATTGTTCATTGACGAGAAAGGAAACATCGTTGACGGCGACGCGGTGCTTTGGATTATGGCCCGTCTTCTGTCCGATCACGGGAAACTTCACAACCAGACGGTCGTCGCGACGGTAATGAGCAATCTCGGACTCGAGGTCGCGCTCAATTCGCGGAACATCAAGTTGGTCCGCACGGCCGTCGGCGACAAGTACGTGCTCGAAGAACTCCTGAGGACGAATTCCGTCGTCGGCGGCGAACAGTCGGGTCATATCATCTTTCCGCAGAAAAGCCTCGTCGGCGATGGAATAATGACCGCCCTGTTCGTTTTGGAAGCCATTTGGGAGAACGCGAAGTCCTTGTCAGAGATCACGTCAGGTTTCACACGATTTCCGCAGATCTTGATAAATGTGAAGGTGCGCGAGAAGCGACCTTTCGACGAAGTCTCCGAGATCTCGGACGCCGCGCGGTCGGTCGAACAGAGGCTCGGCGCGAGCGGACGCCTCTTGCTCAGGTATTCCGGCACGGAGAATCTCGCCCGTGTAATGATCGAAGGCGAAAATCAATCGGACATCGATCTCCACGCCCGGGAACTTGCGGACGTCATCCGCGCCGCGCTTGGATAATAGGAAAATAAGCTTGCCAAACCAGTTGCGGAGTTGTATAGTTTTATCAACTGAGACGGTTGGTGAATCCACCGTCTCTAGTGGTAGCTGGGGTGAGGACAGTTACTACGCATTGGCAGGTGCGGTACACTTCCACGTTGCTTCGCCTGCTTTAACTTCTAAAAAGATCTGAGCCGTGAGTTTTTATTCACGGCTTTTGTCGTTTTTGCAATTTTGGGAACGAAACCGCACAATTCAAGGATGCTGAACCCGCTCGATCCGGTGATCGTAAACACCAATTCGCAAGCAAAGCGCTATCTGATCAGCGTCGGCGAAGGACTGCTGGATTCCGTCGGCGATTGGGCGCGCGAGTCGCTTGGGAACAATCCGCGGAAATTGATGATCGTTTCGAATCGGCGGGTCTATCGATTGTACGGCGAGCAAACCGCTGAGAGTCTGCGGAGTTCCGGATTTGAAGTGTGTGTCTGGCTGATGAAGGACGGTGAGCGCTACAAGAGCCTTCAGTCGACCGAGAACCTTTTACGCGCGCTTGGGGCCGCCGGCTTCACGCGAAGCGATTCTTTGTTGGCGCTTGGCGGAGGTGTGGTCGGTGACCTTGCCGGCTTTGCTTCGGCGATATACCTGCGCGGGATCAGATTCCTTCAAGTTCCGACAACGCTCCTTGCAATGATCGACTCTTCGGTCGGTGGAAAGACAGGTGTCAATACGGAATTCGGCAAGAATCTGATCGGCGCGTTCCACCATCCGTCAGCGGTACTTGCAGATGTTTCAACACTCCGGACCTTGGCGCGGCGGGAGATCGTCGCCGGACTGTGCGAGGCAGTGAAACACGCGGCCCTCGCCGGTGGGGAATTGTTCGACCGAACCAAGGGTTTTCTCGAAGCCAATGCAAAGAGCGGCGTCGCGCGAGGATTCGGAATTGACGGTTTCACGCGAGAGATTTCCGAACTCATCGTCAGCCAGATTTCGTTCAAAGCCGCGATCGTTTCCGGCGATCAGTCCGAAGAGACGGGGCGAAGCGATTCGAAGTCGAGGAAGATCCTCAATTTTGGACATACATTTGGGCACGCGCTGGAAAAGGTTACGAGTTTCAGGCACTTCAAACACGGCGAAGCGGTCGGACTGGGAATTCTTTTTGCGGCTAGACTGTCGAAATCCCTTGAATTTCTTGACTCAAATGAAATAAACTTGTTAAACGATGTTGTGCGACTTGTCGGAAAGTTGCCCGACACCCGGATGATCGACTTGGATTCGGTCATCGAATCGTTCGGATCCGACAAAAAGAACATCGCCGGAGACCTGCAATGGATCTTGCTGAAGGGGATCGGCAAGCCGGTGATCGTGTCCAGCAATGAAATCCCGGATATGTCCATCCGGTCCTGCCTTGCCGAGTTCCTGGTTGATTCTGATTGACAAGAGTTTGAGTGTGGAGTAGTTCAAAATGATAAATAAACCAAACAGCGAGCGGGGAAGCGCGACCGTCAAGCTGCTGGCGGTGTTAGGCGTGTTGTTGATCGCCGGCAACGCGCTTTTGAATCTTGTTCCGGTGGCATACAACGGCGAGAATTTTAAGCAGGAAATGCAGACGGCCGTCGTCCAGGGAATGGTGGTTCCCGTTTCAGTCGGGAATCCGTTGGAAGTTACGAAGAAGCGGTTGAAGATCGCGGCGGCCAAGAACCAACTGCCGGCCGACGCGTTCATTGACGTGAAGATGCAAAACAATGTCCTTCAGGTTCACGCGAGCTACAGTCAGCCAGTTCCGATAATCCCTTTCGGCATTTACAGTTACACGTATACATTCAATCATACGGCAACGCCGAGCGGATTCTTTACAAGGGAAGACTAAACGTCGGCCTGAGCGCTGAGGATCTCGCGGATCTTCAAGGGTTGGATGCGAACCATCGATTCCGGCGCGTCAGCGAGCCACGTGCTCGGGCAAACTCCGCAAGTCGTACATTTTTCAACCGCAGGACAGGGTTTCGATGAGAGGCTCGCCTGCGATTTTTCGTGCTCGGTTTTCAAAAACTCGAACGAAAGTCCCGAATCGACGATCGACCACGGGAGGAATTCGTCGTAGGAGCGATCGCGCGATATGTGAAACTCGTCGTTGAAGCGAAGGTCGCGAACGGCATCGCGGATCGAAATGCCGCGCGATGCGGCGTGATCGATGACCTTTGAAACGGTGCGGTCGCCCGACGAAAAAAGCGCCTGCTCGTGGGCGATTCGCGCCGACATAAAACGAACTTCGACGTTCGGGATCCGCGACAGACCTTTGCAAACGTACTTCAAACGCCGTTTGAGTTCTCTTTCTTCGCAGATCGCGTCCCACTGGAGCGGAGTATTCGGCTTCGGAACGAAGCCGTTCAGGCTCGGAATGATCCTTCCGGCGCGGCCGAATTTCTTGCCCGCCTCGAGCATTCGGTCTTTGATCCGCTCGACAAGAACGAACATCTCGTCAAGATCCTCGTCGGTTTCGGTCGGGAGCCCGACCATCAGATACAGTTTCAGCGTCAGCATTCCGCGATCGAACACGGAGCCGCATATGTCGACGATCTCGTCGTTCGTCAGATTCTTGTTGATCACGCGGCGCAAACGGTCCGAGCCCGTTTCGGGGGCAACGGCAATTTGCTGGTCCTTGGATTCGACGAGCGCGTCGAGCAATTCGTCCGAGATCTGATCCAACCTGAGCGACGAAACCGAGATCCGGTAGTCCATCGCACGGAGTTCGCGGAGAATCGTCGAGATCTCCGGATGATCGCAAACCGCCGTCGATACCAGGCCGATCTTGTTCGTGCGGCTGCGCCATTCGGCGGCTTTCGCAAGAATATCCTTTGCCGGCACGACGCGCGGCGGGTAATAGTTGTAACCCGCCCAGCAGAATCGGCAGCCCTGCGAGCACCCGCGTGAGATCTCGACAAGCAGCCGATCTCCCATTTCCGCGCCCGGAGACCACACCGAGGTCGACGGGCAGAAGACGTCCTGGCCGAGAAGGAAATCGTGCAGTTCGGTCTCGCCGCGCTTGATCGCACGCCGGAGGGTTCCTTCCTTCGGATTGATCGCCGCCAGCGCACGTCCGACCCGCTTAGGAACGCCTTCGTGTTTCGGCAAATAGTCGAAAATCGTGCCGTCGTCGTTGTAAATCACCTCGTAGAAGTTCGGGACATAAAACCCGCGGCCGATGCTTGCGAGGTGACGCAGCGTTTCGTCGCGCGAATCGTGTTCGAGGATCGCGTCGACGAGTTGGAACGCGAGGATCTCGCCCTCGCCGACGGCGATGACGTCCGTAAAATCGGCGATCGGCTCGGGATTGAGGAACGACGCCGCGCCGCCCATCACGACCAACGGGTGAAAATGATTCCGATCTTTGGCCCAAACGGGAATCTTGGCGAGTTTCAGCATCTTCGCCATATTCAGGTAGTCGGTCTCGAACGAGATCGAAAAAGCGACGACATCGAAATCACTGATCGGGGTTTGCGTTTCGAGGCTCAGAAGCGGCGTTCCCGTCTTTTCGTATTCTCTCAGATCGGCGTCATCCGGCAGAAAGACGCGTTCGCAAGCGACCTCGGGAATGCGGTTGAAGAGTTCATACATCGTGTGCAAACCGAGATTCGCCATCCCGACCGAGTGCGTGTTCGGATAACAAAGTGCAACGCGCAATTGCGCGCCGCGATTGATCGTGTAACCGTCTTCACGTTCGAGGATCTTCTGATAGCTTTGAACGATGCGTTTGCTCATAGAACGAACGGAAAGTTTACCAAAAAGTAATGATTCAAAGCAATCACGATATTGATTCTACGGCCTTTATGAAAGCGAGGTCAGCGGTTGAATCCCCGCGAACTTGATCCCGAACCGTCCTTAGGCCGAACTTCCGAATGCGTTTTTGTGCGATAAGTGTTAAAAGTGAATAACGATGAAACAGATTATCCGAATAACTATTGCGGTGCTTTTTTGGGCGACCCTCAATGGAACGATGGCGCAGTCAAATCCGGTGATCTCGCAAAGCGGATTTCAGGTCGATATGCTTTTTCCCGACGGCAAGTCAAAAGCGTTGATCCTCAGTTTTGACGACGGGCCGATCGCCGACCGAAGACTGGTGAAGCTAATGAACCAATTCGGCCTCGTCGGTACTTTTCATCTAAATTCAAACAAACTGGGCGAGAAAGACTATCTCACAAAGGAAGAGATAAGCGGACTTTTCAAAGGTCATGAAGTATCGGTGCACAGCGCGAACCATCCGCCGCTGACGAAACTGCCCAAACTCGACGTGGTCTATGAGATCGTTGAAGATCGAAGGGAACTCGAGAGGTTGACGGGTTACAGCGTTCGCGGAATGGCGTATCCGTTCGGAAATTTCAATGATCAGGTCATCGATGCGATCAGGGGCTTGGGCATCGAATATGCGCGGACCGTTCAGGACACCGGCGAATTCGGAATTCCCGACGATTTTCTAAAGTGGCATCCGACGATCCATCAATTCGGCGGCGCGTATTTCCGCCCGAACGACCCCGCCAACGACAAGCGCGAACTCGAGCGTTTCTACGGAGTCATTGCCAGGTTCCTTAAGGCGGATGCTCCGGCACTGCTGGACGTTTGGGGGCACAGTTGGGAAAACAACGGCGAGGGCGACCGTTGGACCGAACAGGAGAAGTTCTTCAAGATGGTCGCGAACAACCCCGACATATGCTACACAACGCACATCGGTTTGGTCGATTACGTTAACGCCTTTCGGAACCTGAGGTTTTCGGTCGAGAAGAAAATCGTCACGAACCTCAGTTCGGTCGACGTCTTTGTAAGGGCGGGCGGAAAAACGCATAAGATCGCCGCCGGTTCGACGATTATTCTGAAATAGAACAGTGTCACGATAACGCAAATCGTCGGGTTCTCGAACCATTTGCGTCCGATCTCGTTTCGAAGTTTCGCCGGTTCACAAGAAAACACTGAGTTTTATTGGATTATCAGGCCGTGGCACGATAATCGCCGTTCCCGGAAACGGAGGCCAGGGTTTTTTATGAAACAGAATAATTTACGACGCAATTTACGGATCATCGGGTTGGCATTCTCGTTGGTGTTCGGATTCATCGTGATCACGGCGACGTCCGCGAACGCGCAGAATCGGAACGATCGCCGGAACGACGACCGGACTGAACGGCGCGACGACCGCGACCGGACGGACCGCAACCGAAACAACCGCAACGATGACTACGACAACAACGACCGTTATGACAACAACGGACGTTACGACAACAACAACGGTCGTTACGACAATGATCGCTACAACCGGAACGGATACATCGTCCAGCAGGCGTACCGCGCCGGAATGAGTCAGGGGATCGAAGACGCGCGCGACGGACGCAGATACAATGCCAACAAAGCGGCCGGTCGGGCGATGGGACAGGTCAGGGTCTACAATTCGCGCAATCAAGGCGAATACAAGCGTATCTTTCGCGAAGCGTTCATCCGTGGCTATGACGAGGGTTACAACCGTTACGACAACCGTCGCAACGACCGCCGGCGTGACAACCGGGATCGGCGTGACAACTATTAACTCGAACGCCCAAATTCGAAACACGCGCCGGTTTTCTGACCGGCGCTTTTTTTTGCGGGCGTGTTTGTCGATCCCGGTTAACCCAGATTACGCAAAAGAAATTCTGGCCGCAGATTACGCAAAAGAAATTCTGACCGCGAAATGACGCGAAAAAGCGCGAAACTGTCTTCTTAGTACAAGAGTCCGCGTCCGAATAATCTCCGGACGCGGACTTCTGTGCAAAAGACGAGATCGCAAATCGCAAATCCCAAATCCCAAATCCCAAATCCCAAATCCCAAATCCCTCTACTGTTTTCCTTCGAGGAACGCCTTCAAGCGGCGTGAACGCGACGGGTGACGCAATTTTCGCAGCGCTTTCGCTTCGATCTGGCGGATACGCTCGCGGGTCACGGCGAAGTGCTGGCCGACCTCTTCGAGCGTGTGTTCCGAGCCCGTGTTTCCAAGTCCGAAACGCATCTTGATGACCTTTTCCTCGCGCGGCGTGAGCGTTGCCAGGACTTCGTCCGTGATTTCCCGTAGGTTGCCGAAGGTCACTGATTCCGCCGGATTCATAATCGAGCGGTCCTCGATGAAATCTCCGAGATGCGAATCTTCCTCTTCGCCGATCGGCGTCTCGAGCGATATCGGTTCCTGCGCGATCTTCAAGACCTTGCGAACCTTCGAAACCGGGATATCCATCTTCTTCGCGATCTCTTCGCTCGTCGGTTCGCGGCCGAGTTCCTGCACCAGCTGGCGCGAGGTGCGAATGAGCTTGTTGATCGTCTCGATCATATGGACCGGGATGCGGATCGTGCGGGCCTGGTCGGCGATCGCGCGGGTGATGGCCTGGCGGATCCACCAGGTCGCGTACGTCGAGAACTTGTAGCCGCGGCGCCATTCAAACTTGTCGACGGCCTTCATCAGCCCGATGTTGCCTTCCTGGATCAGGTCCAGGAATTGAAGTCCGCGGTTGGTGTACTTCTTGGCGATGGATACGACGAGCCGCAAGTTTGCCTCGACGAGTTCGCGCTTCGCCTGATTCGTCTGCTGTTCGCCGATAAGGATCGACTGCAGCGAACGCTTGATCTCGATGACCGAGAGATGAAAGGACTCTTCGATGCCGGCCAAACCGTGTTTCGCATCGACGATCTTCGCGTGCAGGTCCTTTTTCGTTTCGCCCGGGGTCTTTTCCTCGATCTTTTCTTCCGAACGCCGGATTTCTTTCTCGAACTTGCGGATATCCTCGGCGACCTTCCGGATCGAGCCGATCAAAACCTGTTTCGCATACTCCGTCAGGTTCAGGTTCTTGATCTCTTGCGAGATCTCAAGACGCGCGCGGGCCGTCTGACGTTTCAGTCCGAGGACCTTTTTCGTCGCTTTGCCTTTTGCTTTCGCCTGTTCGGCACGCAGATCCGCGAAAGACCTGAGCGCGCGTCCATAGTTGGAGCTTATGTTGGAAATGCCCTCGAGCGTCCAACGCAGATACTCGTCGACCTTATCCTCTTCACCCGTCAATTCGGCTTGCTCCGAGAAATTGACGACCTCGCGGATGCTCGCTTTGCCTTTCTCCAGTTCTTCACCGAGTTTGATCAGTCGCGCGACGGCGATCGGCGAGCGGGAGATCGACTTCTGGGTCTTGATCTGTCCGCGCTCGATTCGTTGCGCGATCGCGACCTCGCCCTCGCGCGTGAGCAACGGAACGATTCCCATTTCGCGAAGGTAGAGGCGGACCGGATCGTTCGACTTGTCGAGCGTTCCGGCCGAAAGGTCGAGATCGAGTTCGTCCTCGTCGAGTTCCTGTTCGTCGTCAAGAGCCAGGCTCGCGGCCTGTTCAAGCAGTTGGGAATCGGAATCGGTGACGGAGATGTTCGCGCCTTCGAGCCGTTCGAGAACGTCCTCGATATCCTCCGGCGACATCATCTTGTCGGGCATCTCGCGGTTAAGATCGTCAAAGCTGAGGAACTTTTTGCCGCGGCCCATAGCCATCAGCCGATCGACCAGGTCTTCCTTTTCATCGTAATCAGTCATATCAATTGATAAAAAACTTCGATTAAAACAAATGTCTTATCGTTGTCATTAAAATATCTGTTAACGCACCAGGCCCCGGTTTTGTTTCAACCGGCGCTTATTCGGGACATAAAATCCTGCTTCACGCGAGCCAGCGCGAGCTGTTTGTCGACGAGTCGCGCGAGTTCGCTCGCATCTCCCGATTGCTCGGCTGCGACCAGTTCACGGCTGATCTCGAGAATGCGATTCGAGATCGCCATCGAGCGTAATGAAAAGACGCAATTCTCGGCCTCGTGCAGCACTTCATCGATCGCATCGCCGACTTCGCGCGGCGGTTCGATCATCATCAGCATCGGAAGAACGTCGCCGGCTATCTCGTCGGATTCGACCAACGCAAGCAAACTTTCAAGTGTAACCGCGTCACCGGTCTTTTGCAATTCCAGCAATGCCCGAAAAATCTCGGCGGTGGCGAGCATTTCGTAATCGGTTTCCTCGATCTTCGGCAAAATTAGGCCGCGCAGTTCCTCGTCAGAGACAAGAAGTTCCAGCAAGCGCTCTTCGGCGATCGTGATCTTCGCCGCCGTTTGACGCGCGACCTGGCGGCGAACCGCGTCGGGCGCGAACTGTCCGCCGAGTTTGACCGTTTTCCAAAGATCGCGCCGCAGTCCGTCATCGACCCGAAAATAGGTCATCGCCTGATCGAAAGACTCGCGTTTCTGGATCGGATTGCGAATAGCCGACAGCACGGGCATCACATCCTCGATCGCCTCGGCTTTGTGCTTCGGCGTCGCGAGGTTGCGTGCCTCGACCGCATTTTCCAAAACAAATTGAAGATAGGTGATCGCGCGTGATTCGTGCTGCTTTTTGTATGCCGCGTAGCCGTTAGCTCTGATAAAGTCGTCCGGGTCGGAACCGTCAGGTAATACGAGAACTTTTATTTCAAAATCTTCAGCTAACAGTGTCTCGATGGCTCTTCGTGCCGCTTTTACACCTGCCTTGTCACCATCATAGTTGACAACCACTTTCCGCGCAAATTTCCCAAGCAGCCGCGCCTGGTTTTCGGTGAACGCCGTTCCGAGACTCGCCGCGGCGTTGGTCACGCCGGCCTGTTGGAGCGCGAGAAAATCGAGATAGCCTTCGACAAGGATCGCGTATTTCATCCGACGGATCTCTTCTTTCGTATTGAACAGTCCGTAGAGATGATCGCCTTTCGTATACGCCGGGGTTTCGGGCGAATTCAGGTATTTCGGCTCCCCGTTTCCGAGAGTGCGCGCGCCGAAAGCGACCGGATTGCCTTCGAGGTTAAGGACGGGAAAGATGAGACGCCCGCGAAAACGATCGTAGATGCGATCCTTTTCCTCGCTTTTGCTGACGAGTCCCGAAAGTTCGATCAATTTGTCGTCGGCGCCCTTTTCGCGCAGAAGTCCGAGAAGCGCGTCCCATTTGTCGGGCGCGTAGCCGATCCGAAACGTCTCAACCGTTTCCGGACTCAGTTCACGGCGTTCGAGATACTCCCTCGCCTCGCGCGCGTGGGCGTTGCTTTGCGTCAGTTCGTGCTGCCAGAATTCAAGCGCGTAACGGTTCAGCTCGATGATCTGTTCGGCGACCGCCTTTTTTTCCTTTTTGCGCTTTTTGTTTTCCTCGTAGCGTTTGTCGTCGATCGGTTCCGGCAGCGGAACTCCCGAGATCTCGGCGACGCGCTCGATCGCTTCCGGAAACGTCAGACCCTCCATCTCCATCAGGAAATTGTAGGCGGTCCCGCCCTTTCCGCAACCGAAGCACTTGTAAAACCCTTTCGCCGGGTTGACCGAGAATGACGGCGTCTTCTCTTGATGAAACGGGCAGCACCCCATCCAGTTCGCGCCCTTTTTCTTGAGCGGCGCGTACGGTTCTATGATCCGCAGCAGATCGGCGCGGTTTTTGAGGTCATCGATGAAGTATTGGTCGTAGCGCATCAACGAAAGGTCTCTCTGTTATTGTTAAACGACTTTTCCAACGCTTTTGGAACAAGCCAAAGTTCGACCTCGGGTTCCTTTCGCGTCCCGCCGTAAACGGATCGCAAACGGGATGGCGAAAACTTGGCCGATTCGCGAATCGACCTCAAGATGTGTTTCGCAACCTGATCCGCGCGCTCGGGACCTCGTTTTGGTGCAGTGTAAATCAGCACGTAGCCGACGACGTCCCCCGAAATGGCGATCTTCGTAGCGAAGTCAGAGATGTTCGGCGAGAAATCACAACCGAGGTCGAGAAAAGAATTATTGATAACCGCTGTCCGTCGAGTGTATTCATCGCGATGCACGTCCGCCCAACCGCGATCGAAGAGTGTCGGTCGATCGATCGGTTTTTCGAGAAAATCCGGGATTGCCCGAATGATTCTTTCAGAGTCGACCGTGGTCTGGATGCGAATCCGGAAATTTTGCTGATTTGGGCCTCGTACGACCCGAATACGATCGGCCACCGAGTACTTCCGTATCCGCGGGTAGTCGTTCAGCCATTTCAGGTAAGAGAGATTGCGCCCTTCAAGCGTGTCACCGATAAGGGTGATAACACCCGTTAATGACGCGTCATTGACAAGCTGCAATGCCAGACCATCGTATATCGCAGAAAGCTCTTCGTTGCAGGCCAGACCAATTTCGACAACCGGGGAACCCTCCTCGGTCTGGGCAGTTGCCGAAAGAACGCAGGAAAGTGACAAGAACAGTGGAATTAGGAATTTAGCCTTCACTGCTTCAACTCCGCGATCGTCGCGCCCTGGCCGCCTTGGTCCTGCGGCGCGAAGCCGAATTTGGCGATGTGGGCGTGGCCCTTTAGAAAATGATGAACAAAATTCTTCAGCGCGCCGGTGCCGAAACCGTGGATTATCCGAACGCGCGGCAATGACGCCAGATATGCTTCGTCAAGGAATCGGTCGATCTCGTATTCGGCGTCGGCCGTCGTCCGGCCGATCAGATTCAGTTCGGCGTTCATATCCTCGGTGTCGAGTCTGAGATTCGAAGCTTTTGCCTGATTCCGGAGCTTTTCGCCGAGAGATTCTTTGACTGCCTCGACCTCGACGACGGTCAACTTCGCGACCGGTTCGCGCAGACGCATCGAGCCGACGAGGACTTCGGCGATATCGCCGTTGATCCTTTCGACCCGGCCGACGCCGAAGGAAGTGCGCACGCTGACTCCGATCTTGACATCTCCCGGCGCCCGCCCGCCCGCTGACGCCGCCGGCACCGACTCGCTTGCCGACCAGGCAGCGGGTTGCTCGCCGCCGCCGACCTTGGCCAAAACCGCCCGGTTAAGTTCGGCCTTTCGCGCAAGGCGTTCTTTGTCGAGCTTGCTCTTGAGCGCCTTGTCCTCCAGCGAATCGATGAACGCCTTTTGACTGGCGCTCGAATTCGGCGATCGTCCGTGCAAGCTCGGATTCGAACTCCTTCTGGCGCTGCTTTTCTTTCTTTCGGAACTCGATGTCGAGCTTAGCGTATTTCGTCGCGGTCGTTTCGCGTTCTTCTTCGAGCGCGATTCGAATATCCTCGGCGTGACGCGTCTCGTTCGAAAGCTTGATCAGGTAATTTTCCGCCTCGCGAGCCGAAAGATCGAGATTTTCGCGAGCCGTGGCGATGACCTCGTCGCGGATTCCGAAACGGCGGGCGATCTCGATCCCGCTCGAGGCGCCGGCGAGCCCGACAAGGAGCCGATATGTCGGCTGCAATGTCTTTTCATCAAACTCGACCGATGCGTTGACGACGTCCGGGTCGTTCGCCGCGTACATCTTCAAGCCCCGATAATGCGTCGAGGCGATCACCTGCGCGCCGATCTTTTGGCGGAACCAATCGACGACCGCAACGCCGAGCGCCGAACCCTCGTCCGGGTCGGTGCCGGTTCCGACCTCGTCGAGCAGGATGAGCGCCGGCGACTGACACGTTCCGAGCATCGCCGCGATATTCGAAATATGCGACGAAAAAGTCGAGAGATTCGCGCTCAGCGACTGATGGTCGCCGATGTCGGCCAAAACCGACTTGTAGAAGGGAACCGTCGCCGCCCGGGCAGGAACCGGTAGACCCGACAATCCCATCAGGCTAAGCAAGCCGGCCGTCTTGAGAACCACCGTCTTGCCGCCGGCGTTCGCGCCCGAGATGATCATCACCGAATGTTTCGCGTCGAGCGCGAACGAAACGGGAACGATGTCGGATTTTGGATTGGTGATTTTGGATTTTGGATTCTTCAATCGCGGAGCGAGCCCGGACCCTTGGAATCCGGGATATCGGAATTTGAAGTCCGGAGATTCTCTTCCAGCAAAGGGTGGCGCGCATCGACGAGGTCGAGTTTGCCGTCGTCCGAGATCGTCGGGACGACCGCCCGAAAGGCCCGTGCGAATTCGACCTTTGCTTTGATGAAATCGAGCTCGCCGACCGCTTCGACCGCAAGCTCGATTCCCGGAAGCTGTTCGCGGAGTTCTTCCGAGAGTGCGAAAATGATCCGCGCGACCTCGCGCTCTTCCTTTCCTTTAAGATTCTGAAGTTCGTTGTTCGCCTCGATCGCCTCGAGCGGTTCGACGAAGATCGTCGCTCCCGACGACGAGAAACCGTGCGCGACGCCCGATACCTTGCCGCGAAAATCCGATTTGACCGGGATCACGTATCGATCGTTGCGTTGCGTCACGATCGCGTCCTGGATCGCATCGCCAAAACTCCGGATCGCCGATTCAAGCGATTTTTGAAGCCGTCCGCGCTGTTGATTGAGTTCGCGTCGGATCCTGGCAAGTTCCGGCGAAGCCGAATCGTCGATCTCGCCCGACGGCAGCAACCGTTTCGTGATCCCCGAGATCGTTTGAAAAAGGGAAGTCGGTATCTGTTCGACAATCGCCCAGACCGCGGGAACAAAATCCTTTTCGGGCGAAACCGCCGAGCGCGCGAAAAGCGCCTGATTGCAGACCCGCGTCAACTCGAGCATTTTCATAGGCTCGAGCACGGAGTTGCGGATCCGGAGAATGGCGATCGCGGCGGCCGGGTCCTCGAGGCCGTTGAACGACCAGGAAACCTGTTTCTCTTCATTGAGCGCGATGACCTCGGTGACGCGCGCCAGATCTCGCTCTAGGTCGCGCCGCGAGGTCGCCGGCATCAGATCCTCGAACCGCGCGCGGCCCATCGGCGTCTGCGAGTATCTCGCCACAAGTTCGCAGAGCCGATCGTATTCAAGTGCCGCAAAGGTCGTCTCGTTCATAAAACAACAAAGGGGAAACGTGAGACCCAACCTCGCGGAAGGTTCGCGTCATCGCCGGTTCGAATTGATGCCTTTGATTTTACCACCGTAGGCGCCAAACTGCATTCGTCGGAAAAGTCCCTAACTCAAGAACTTTTTGCGGACTTCCGGCGTCGGAATCATACACGCGTCCTTTTGACCGAAGAGCCGATAGCGATTCCTGGCGAACAGTTTATAAAAGAGGTCGCGAACGAAACCCGGGACGATGATGAACACGTAGAAAAGCCGCCAAAATCCACCGAGCGTCCGCGCGATCCGAAGCGCCGCCGTCGAATGTGTGTAGGCGCGGTCGTTCTCGACAAGGATGATCGAATCGATCTCGTCAAGTCCGAACCGTTCGACAAACTCCCTGCCGGCAACCGATTGGAGCGGCGCAAACCGGAACACGTCCGCCTTGTCGCGTCCGATAATGAAATTGACGGAACTGTTGCAGAAGTTGCACACGCCGTCAAAGAGAATGACCGACTTCATAGGTTCTAGTATTTAACCACGATGAGCCCCCAAATCACACGCCGCGCGGCTCCGGTCCGGAGGGCAGGTTCAAAGAGTCCCGCTTTCGCATACCGTTTGGCGCGACTTGATATTGGAAATTGCAATCTGAAACAAATTATTCTATCGTTCCGTAATCACGAGACTGTAGAAGTTCAATTGAAAAAAGACGTTGGATACTGGTCTTTTTCGTCATTCCGTTCAGACATTATGAAAATCAGGATTTCCGGCATCGCCGTTTTGGCGCTGACTTTGATTCTTTCGGTATCTTTGCGCGCGCAAGGCCGAGGCGAAACGTTCGCTTTGACCAACGCGAAGATCGTCACCGTATCGGGCGCGACGATCGACAAGGGAACGATCGTTATCCGCGACGGATTGATCGAGGCCGTCGGAGCCGATGCAAAGGTTCCGGCCGACGCCCGCGTCATCGACGCCAGCGGCCTGACGGTTTACCCGGGCTTTTTCGATGCGCTGTCTAACCTCGGACTCGCGGCGCCGGCCCAGCAACCCACGCGTGGTCCGGGCGGCGGCGGGGGACCGCAAGCCGCACAGACCGCGCCGACGACGAATTCCAACTACCCCGTCGGAATGCAGCCCGAAAAGAACGTTCTCGACGATCTCCGTGGCGGCGACGCGCAGTTTGAGGCTGTCCGCAACGCCGGATTCACAACTGCGTTGACCGTCGGGCGCGACGGGGTTTTCAACGGCCGGTCGGCGGTGATCAACCTCGCCGGCGAGACGGTTTCGGCGCTCGTCATCAGGGACAACTTCGGAGAGCATTTCAGCTTTCGGACCGTTCCCGGCGCGTTTCCGGCATCGCTTCTCGGAACCTTCGCGGCGTTTCGCCAGATGATGCTCGATGCGCAGCGGCTACAGAAGCTTCAGAAGGCCTATGCCGCGAATCCGCGCGGACTGAAACGCCCCGAGAGCGACCGCTCGCTCGAGGCATTGTTTCCGGTTCTCGACGGCGCGATGCCGGTCGTTTTCAATGCCACGACCGAGAACGAGATCGTTCGCGCCCTTGATCTGGCGAAAGAGTTCAATCTCAAGGCGCTGATCGGCGGCGGACTCGAAGCCTGGAAAGTCGCCGACCGCTTGAAGGCACAGAACGTTCCCGTCTTGCTGTCGCTGAATTTTCCGAAAAGAACGGCCGCGGCATCGCCGGATGCCGATCCGGAAAGCCTCGAAACGCTTCGCCTGCGGGCGGAGATCCCGAAAGGCGCAGGAGTTCTGGCGCAAAAAGGCGTCAGGTTCGCATTCCAGTCGGGCGGACTGACGTCGCCGGCGGACTTTTTCGCCAATGCCTCGAAGTCGGTCGAGAACGGCCTCTCAAAGGATGCGGCGCTGCGCGCGATGACGCTTTCGGCGGCCGAGATCCTGGGAGTCGACAATCGACTGGGCAGCATTGAGACCGGCAAGATCGCGAATTTGACGGTGACCCGCGGCGAAATTTTCGGCAAAGACCGTCAGGTGACGCATGTGTTTGTCGACGGGCGACTCTTCGAACAAAAGGAGCGGCCGAAGGCGCCGCCGGCTGCGAATACGCCGAACGCGACGACGACGCCCGCTTTGGCCTCGGTCGCCGGCGCCTGGCAGATCACCCTTGAGATTCCGGGACAGCAGCTACCTGGAAAACTCGATCTGAAACAGGACGGCGCGATCGTATCGGGCACGATCTCGACGGATGCGACAGGCAGTTCGCCGATCAAGGATGGCAAGGCGACGGCCGACGGACTGAGGTTCTCGACAACGGTGACGTTTGGCGGCGCGACTTTCGACATTTCGGTGAACGGCAAGGTCTCGGGCAATCAGATCACCGGCACACTCGATTCGCCGCAGGGGGCGATTCCGTTTTCAGGAACCAAGATCCCGTAACAGACAAAAGGAAATAGAATGAGAAAAGCGTTTGTTTTATTGTTGATCATTTCGATCGGTTTTGTTTCGCCGGTGTTGGTCGCGGCGCAATCCGGAAAAGAGGTTTTGATCCGGAACGCGACGGTGATGACGGCCGCGCGCGGAACGCTCGAAAATGCGGATATCCTGATCCAGAACGGCAAGATCGCGAAGATCGGGAAGAACCTGAAAGCCGGCGCCAATGCGCAGGTGATCGACGCGACCGGCAAGTTCGTAACGCCCGGGATCGTCGATTGCCACTCGCACACGATGCTCGACGCGATCAACGAATTCTCGTTTTCGGTGACGTCGATGACCGACGTGAGCGACGTATTGAATCCTTCCGACATCGCCATTTATCGCGCGCTTGCCGGAGGCGTGACGGCGGCCAATCTGCTGCACGGCTCGGCGAATTCGATCGGCGGCCAGAGTTCGACGGTGAAGTTCAAATGGGGCAGGCCGGCAGCGGAATTTCTCGTTGCCGACGCTCCGAAAGGGATCAAATTCGCGCTCGGCGAGAATCCGAAGCGCACACACGTCCAACTTCAGCCGGGTCAGGTGGCGCGCTACCCGCGGACCCGAATGGGCGTGATGGAAACGATCCGCGATGCGTTTGTCCGCGCGCGCGACTACAAGCTGGCCTGGACGGATTTCAAAGCAGGAAAAACGAAGGTCGAACCGCGGCGCGATCTCGAACTCGAGCCGATCGTCGAGATCCTCGAAGGCAAACGGCTCGTTCACGCCCACGGTTACCGTTCAGACGAACATCTCAACCTGCTCAAGATCGCCGACGAATTCGGCTTCAAGGTCGGGACGCTCCAGCACGGGCTCGAAGCTTACAAGATCGCCCCCGAGATCGCCAAGCACGGCGCAGGCGTGTCGATATTCACCGACAACTGGTCGTACAAGTTCGAGGCCTACGACGCGATCCCTTACAACGCTTACATCCTTTGGAAAGCCGGCGTCGTCGTTTCGATCAACTCGGATTCGGACGAGCGTATGCGCCGGCTCAACATCGATGCCGCGAAAGTGATGAAATACGGCGGAGTTCCCGAAGAGGAAGCGCTCAAGATGATCACCCTGAATCCGGCGAAGCAACTCGGGATCGACAAGCGGACGGGCTCGATCGAAGTCGGAAAGGATGCCGATATCGTCATCTGGAACGCGCATCCGTTCAGCGTTTATTCGAGACCGGAGATGACGCTGATCGAAGGCGAGGTCTACTTCGACCGTTCAAAGGACATCGAACGCCGCGCTGAATTGGAAAAGGAACGAAAGCAACTCGAACAAATGGACGTCAATAAGGTCCCGGGCTCGGGGCCGACGACTCAGCCGCGCGTGCCGGCCGAGAAGCGGGTCAAAGACCGTGACGACGCGGATCAGGAACGCATTGGAGACAACAAATGAAATTTCGGATTTTGGATTTCGGATTTTGGATCTTGGGATGCTTCATTGCGCTCACTACGGCTAACGGTGTGATGGCGCAGGCTGACGGTTCGCAGCAGAACGTTTTGGGCAAAGCCGGGACATTCGCGATCGTCGGCGCGCGGATCGTAACCGTTTCGGGTGCCGTGATCGAGAGCGGAACGGTGCTCATCCAGGACGGAAAGATCGCCGCCGTCGGCGCAACGGTCCAGATTCCGTCAAGCGCCGAAAGGATCGACGGCAAAGGGCTGTCAGTGTATCCGGGAATGATCGATGCGAACACCAATATGGGCCTCGCGGAAGTCCCGCTTGGCGGAACCGCGACGGTCGATGTCGCCGAAGTCGGCGAGATGAACGCCAATGCGTTGGCGTTCACCGGCATCAATCCGCACAACTCGCACATCAACGTGACGCGAGTCAACGGGGTTACAACAGTGCTTTCGGCGCCGTCCGGCGGTTTGATCGCCGGACAGGCGGCGATCATCAACCTCTGGGGCGCAACTCAGTCGGATATGGCGCTGGTTCCCGCATATGCTCTCGTCGTCAATTTCCCGCGTGTCGCGACCTTCGGAGGATTCGGCCAGGGACAGATTGATTTTTCGGAAGCTGTCCGTCGCCGCGACGCGCGTCTCGAGGAACTGAAGAAGACGTTCAAGGAAACCGAAAGCTACGCTCGGGTCAGGGAAGCCTACGAAAAAGACAAGTCCTTGCCCACGCCGGCGACGAATCTTAAACTCGAAGCGATGATCCCGTATGTTCGCGGTCAGAAGCCGATAATTTTCACCGCCGATCGTGAACGAGACATCAAGGCGGTCGTCAAATTCGTCGAGGAAAACAAGATCAAAGGGATCATCGTCGGCGGTCAGGAAGCCTGGAAGGCGGCCGACGGCCTGAACAAAAACGGGATTCCGGTCATTTTTACGAGCATTTACGATCTTCCCGTCCGCGACGACGACGCTTACGACTATCTGTGGGAAGCGCCGTCGAAGATGGCCAAGGCCGGCGTGCGGTTTGCGATCTCGACCGGCGAAGGCGGCGGCAACGTCCGCGATCTGCCGTATCAGGCGGGACTCGCGGGCGCGTTCGGATTGTCGAGGGACGAGGCGCTCAAGTCTGTGACTCTCTACCCCGCGCAGATCCTCGGCATCGCCGACAGGGTCGGATCGATCGAGGCAGGCAAGATCGCGAACATCGTCGTCACCAACGGCGATCTTCTCGAAGCGACGACGAATGTGAAGTACCTTTTCATCAACGGCCGGATGATTCCTCTGACAAGCCGCCACACGGAATTGTTCGAACGCTTCAAGGACCGGGTGAAGTGAGAAAAAGAAAGGGCAGAAGGCAAAAAGGGGAAAAGGGAAATGGGTCGCGCAGGCGACTCATTTCGTTGGTGGGTGATCCTGTCGGCAAACCGAGCGCCGCAAGTTAATGTTTATTCTGATAGCCGTCCGCCCACACTATCCGCTTTTCACTGTCACTATTCCGAAAGACCGAGGCCAATCAATTGCGACTACTTCGGATCCGAGGCGCGAGGCATATGATTGGTGCGGAATCGACGTTTTTCGAAGGCGGCCCGCGACTCCTGCTAAATTTCGATGTCCGGAGCGGAATCGGGCGTTTCGACGAATTCGAGCGACGCCGAATTAAGGCAATACCGATCGCCGGTCGGCGGCGGACCGTCGGGGAATACGTGACCCTGATGACCATCGCAGCGGGCGCAACGGATTTCGGTGCGAACCATCCCGAACTTGGTGTCGCGAACGTATTTCAGATGTTCCTTGTCGAACGGCGCGTAAAATGACGCCCAACCGGTTCCGGAATTGAACTTCTCGTTCGAACGAAACAGAGGCAATCCGCAAAGCTTGCATTGGTAGACGCCTTCCATCTTGTTGTCGGTCAAATTGCCGCAGAATGCGGGTTCAGTGCCGTGCTCGATCAGGACGCGGTACGCTTCCCGGTCAAGATTCGCCGCAAGACGCGTCCGTTCATCGGCCGAAAGCGGCGAAATGTCGTAGCCGGTGTCCGAGATCTGTTTTTCGATGCTCATAAGTTCCTCTTAGTCAGATGATTGCAAAACGCAATCGAAATATCAAAATCAACGCCGGCACGAAAGATATTCCCGCCATTCGTATGTTTCGGTTATCAAGCCCTTTCAGTTATAATTTTGGAGATTCACCAAAATGCCGAAACGCACAGATATTCACAAGATTTTGATCATTGGCTCGGGTCCGATCGTCATCGGTCAGGCCTGCGAGTTCGATTACTCGGGAACGCAGGCGTGCCGGGCGCTGAAACAGGAAGGATTCGAGGTCGTGCTCGTCAATTCAAATCCCGCGACGATCATGACCGATCCCGAGATCGCGGACCGGACCTATGTCGAGCCGCTGACGGTTGAAACCGTCGCCGCGATCATCGAAAAGGAAAGGCCGGACGCGCTCTTGCCGACCGTCGGCGGGCAGACCGGGCTAAATCTTTCGGTTGAACTCCACGAAAAGGGAATCCTCGAACGCTTCGGAGTCAAGCTGATCGGAGCGAACATTGATTCGATCAAGGTCGGCGAGGATCGCGAGCTTTTCAAGCAGGCGATGGACGAGATCGGCATCCCATCGGCCAAGGGCGGATTCGCGCATAACTGGGACGAGGCGAAGCGGATAGTCGAGACGACCGGTTATCCGGCGATCATCCGGCCTTCTTTCACGCTCGGCGGAACCGGCGGCGGAACGGCTTACAATCCCGAGGAATTCGAGGAGATCGTCGAACGCGGACTGACGGCGTCGCCGATCTCGCAGGTTCTGATCGAAGAATCGATCCTCGGTTGGAAAGAGTACGAACTTGAGGTGATGCGCGACCTCAACGACAATGTCGTCATCATCTGCTCGATCGAGAATTTCGATCCGATGGGCGTGCATACCGGCGATTCGATCACGGTCGCGCCGGCGCAGACGTTGACGGACTTCGAATACCAGCGTTTGCGGGATATGTCGATCGCCTGTATCCGCAAGGTCGGCGTCGAAACGGGCGGCTCGAACATTCAATTCGCCGTCAATCCGGAGAACGGCGACGTTCGCATAATCGAGATGAACCCGCGTGTTTCGCGTTCGTCGGCGTTGGCGTCGAAAGCGACCGGATTCCCGATCGCCAAGATCGCGGCGAAACTCGCCGTCGGATACACGCTTGACGAGATCCCGAACGATATCACCAAAAAGACGCCGGCGAGTTTCGAGCCGACGATCGATTACGTCGTCACGAAGATCCCGAAATGGGCGTTCGAGAAGTTTCCGGGCGCTGAAGATGTTCTTGGAACGCAAATGAAATCGGTCGGCGAAGTGATGGCCATCGGACGGACTTTCAAAGAGTCGCTTTTCAAAGGGCTGCGTTCGCTCGAAGCGGTGAAACCTCTGCGGCTTGAAGACGTCCCCGATTCGGTTTTGCAACGCAAACTCGCGCGGCCGAATTCGCAGCGATTTTCGTATCTGACCTATGCCTTGAATAACGGCTACACGATCGAAGAGATCCATCGTCTGACGAAGATCGACCCTTGGTTTCTCGAGCAACTTCAGGAAGTTATGCTGCTTCAGGCGCGGATCGACGGCCGTGCCCTCGCGGACGTTCCGAGCGAGATCCTCAGATCGGCGAAGCAGTTCGCGCTTTCGGACCGACGCGTATCATATTTGACCAATTCGACCGAGGCCGAGGTCCGCAAACGCCGGAAGGATCTCGATATCTCGCCGGTCTTCAAACGCGTCGACACCTGCGGAGCCGAGTTTGAATCGCACACTCCTTATCTTTACTCGACATACGAACAGGAATGCGAGGCCGATCCGACGGACCGCCGGAAGATCATGATCCTCGGTTCCGGCCCGAATCGCATCGGGCAGGGGATCGAGTTCGACTATTGCTGCTGCCACGCGAGTTTCGCGTTGCGCGACGCCGATTTCGAGACGATTATGGTCAACTGCAACCCGGAGACCGTCTCGACCGACTATGACACTTCGGACCGTCTGTATTTCGAGCCGTTGACTTTCGAAGATGTGATGAACATCGTCGAGACCGAAAGACCGGAAGGCGTGATCGTCCAGTTTGGCGGGCAGACTCCGCTCAATCTTGCGGACCGTCTGCACACCGCCGGCGTGCCGATCATCGGCACTTCGCCCGATTCGATCGATCTAGCCGAGGACCGCAAGCGGTTTTCGGCGCTGCTGCAGGAGTTAAATATTCCGCAACCGGCGAACGGCACGGCCGTTTCAAGCGAAGAGGCGAAAGCCATCGCCCGCAAGATCGGTTATCCGGTCGTCGTCCGGCCGAGTTTCGTGCTCGGCGGCCGCGCGATGGCCATCGTTTATGACGAAGCGACGCTCGACGAATATATGCGTTCCGCAGTGGACGCTTCGCCCGAGAAACCGATCCTCGTCGACAAATTCCTCGAACGCGCGGTCGAGATCGACGTCGACGCGCTCGCCGACGATGCGACCGTCGTGATCTGCGGAATCCAGGAGCACATCGAGGAAGCGGGAATTCACTCGGGCGATTCGTCGAGCGTGCTGCCGTCGCAGCGCATTCCGGCGGAGCACCTCGAGACGATCCGCCATTACACCGAAAATCTCGCCCGCGCGCTGAAGGTCGTCGGACTGATGAATCTGCAGCTGGCGATCAAGGACGATCGCGTTTACGTTATCGAGGTCAACCCGCGCGCTTCGCGGACGGTGCCGTTCGTCGCCAAGGCGACCGGTGTTCCGCTGGCGAAGATCGCGTCCCTCGTAATGGCCGGGCACAAGAGGCTCGCCGATTTCGACCTCCCGCCGGTCCTGACCGTGCCGAAGGTCTTTGTGAAATCGCCCGTTTTCCCGTTCAAGAAATTCGCCGGTGTCGATCCGGTACTCGGACCCGAAATGCATTCGACGGGTGAGGTTATGGGCGTTGGAGATTCATTCGGCGAGGCGTACGGAAAGGCGATGGAAGGCGCCGGACTCGTTTTGCCGATGAAAGGCAGGGCCTTCATTTCCGTCAACGACGCCGACAAAGGTCAAGCCGTCATCCTTGCGCGGCGACTGAACAATCTCGGATTCGACCTTGTCGCGACTTACGGGACATCGAAACGCCTGCACGAAGTGGGACTCGCTTGCGAAGCCGTTTTCAAGGTCAACGAGGGACGTCCGAATATCGCCGACCTGATCAAGCAGGGCGAGATCTCGCTGATCATCAACACACCTCTCGGACAAACGTCCCATTACGACGAGCAGGCGATCCGCAAGGCCGCGCTCCAATTCAATGTCCCGTGCGTCACCACGATCACCGGCGCCGACGCGTTGATCGAAGCGATCAACACCAAGAAGTCGCAGGCGGCGATCTCGGTGCGGAGTCTCCAGGAGATTCACGAAGAAGGCAAATCACTCAATGTCGCCGGTTAAGTCAGAGGGCCGCCGGGCACTTTGATTTGACGATTTGCGATCTTCCGGCTTGCGCTCGGATCGCAGTGATCTGACGCGATTCCTCCGGACCGTTGCCGGAATGATGGAAAATCGGGAACGTGCCGGTTCACTCATTTGCCGAGACTGCCGGCGTCGAGTATGCAACCGCGAAGCAGTTCGGAGTCGCGCATCGCCTCGGATTCCCGGCATCCTGAACCAATCAGAAATTTTCCCCTTTTTTGAGACTGATCGGGTAACTTCACCCGTCCCAAAAAACCGATCATTCCGGAAAACCAATGGACATCGGTGATTCCGTTCGGCACGATTCTTGCGATGATAGATATTGTGATCGAGCGGAAACGCGGGCAGTCCGCGTCTGTCCGGTCGATCGGTGTCTTCCGAAAAAGAAGACGATTGCGGAGGTGAAAACTATGAAAGCGCAAATGAAAAAAGAAGAACCGGTGAAGGAAGCGATCAAGGCTGAAACACCGGCAAAAGCCGCCGAACACGTGGCGGCGAAAGCGCCGGTGAAACATCCCGAACCGGCCAAAACTGAAGTCCATCTAAAGCCCGTCGAAAAGGAATCGGAACTGAACTGGGCGAATCCCGTCACGATGATGCGTAACTGGATGGACGAAATGGAAAGAACGATGGCCGAATACGGGCTTATGAACCGTCTGATGCCGACGATGTTCGCTGCCGATCTGTTCCGTCCGGCGTTCAAGATGTTCCGCGAAATGCCGCTTTGGAACGAACTTGCCGAGGTTGCGACGCAATGGTCGCCGCCGGCGGAAATGACTCGCCGCGACGACGAACTGCTCGTCAGGCTCGACCTGCCGGGTGTCAAGAAGGAAGACGTCAAGGTCGAGATCGATCATCACCGTCTGATCATCCACGGCGAACGGAAACACGATCTTGAAGAAAAGAAAGAGGGATTCTATCGCAGCGAACGCACGTACGGTGCGTTCCACCGCGTGATTCCGCTTCCGGACGGCGCGAAAGCCGACAATGCGGAAGCCTTCTTCAACAACGGCGTTTTGGAGGTCCGGATCGATATGCCGAAAATCAAGGGCGCGGCCCGGCGGCTTGAGATCAAGGAAGCCAAGTGACGAATTTCAATTGCCAAGGGCGCCGCGACCCCTGTTCCCGGCGCCCGCCGCGAATCGGCCCGAGCCGGCGTAGGAGGTGAACAATGCCAAGCAAAAAGAGATACACGAATCTGAATTTCACCAAACGCGTGGATCACGAAGCCGGGCACGCGAGCGACAAGCATATCAGCGAACCGGCGGTCTGCAAGGATTGCGGCGCGATCTATCAGCGGGGTCACTGGACCAACGACAAGCGTGTGCTGAGCGCGGCTCGGTTCGAGAATATCGAACCGCATTCGATGGAATGTCCGGCGTGCCTCCAGATACGAACCGGCGAGCCGGCAGGCTTTGTTTTTCTTGACGGCGAGTTCTTTGCAAGCCACAAGGAGGAGATCAAAAATCTGCTGAAAAACGAGAACGCGAAGGCAATGGAGGTCAATCCGTTGGCGAGAATTATGGAATGGGACGACGCGAACCAACGGATGACGGTGACCACGACGACCGAACATCTTGCCAAACATCTCGGCAGATCGCTCAAGCGGGCCTTCGACGGCGACGTCCGCTACGATTTCTCGCACGAGAACAAACTCGCGCGGGTCTACTGGCATAGAGACTAGCGATTTGGGATTTGCGATTTCGGATTTGCGATTTGCGATTTGCGATTTGCGATTTGCGATTTCGGACTTGGGATTGTTGGTTTGGAATCTGGAATTTTTGGAATGTATGGAATTTCTGGAATGACAAATCGCAAATCGCAAATCGCAAATCCGAAATCCCCAATCCACAATCGCCCTGGGGGTATAGCGATGAGAGTACGAAGTGAATTTGACGCCGACCTGGCAAAAGAATACAGCGCGACCGAAAACTTAACCGACTCGAACCGTTTCAAACTGGCTTGTTCGATGTGCGGGCGGTTCTTGTATGTCGATAAGGCGACCCTCGAGTATTACCGGCGGGCGATCGAGGAGGATCTCGACAATCGGTTCGTCTGTACCGACTGCGAGACGGAGGCCGACGATCTGGCTTTCAGTTAGTCGGCTCGCGGGACTGGTTGCCACTGGATTCAGAGGCTATGTTAAAACCATGTCGGGATACGAACGCTTGGATTGTTGCCTGAATTGCGACTGGCCTCAGCTGAATTTGAGGCTGTCTGAAAAGTGTATAAATTCGCTGAAAGCGAATCAGATAATAGCCTGGGGTGAGCGAAGCGTAACCCCAGGATTTTAGTCAGATGGGACGCCGACCCTGAAGGGGTCGAAGGTAAGTCGTTGATTGTTGGACCCTTGCATGATGACGCGTTGTTCAACAAGGGGCGGCGCTCGTTTCTTTCGCCTTGCCGCACATGTTTTCCCGTTTGCGATTTTCAGGAATACGGACTTTTCAGACAGCCCCGAATAGATGTAAATGCCCTCGGCTTTAACCAACTAAAGCCGGAAAGCATTTAACTTTGGCTGTCCACTCGCCGAAGCCGGTGGCAAGTGCCATTGCCGTTTCTTGAAGGCCTTGCTGGTTGCCTGGACATAGCACGCTTTCCGTTCTGCGCGCGGGAAAATGCTCGATCGGCGATGGCGATCCGCTTCCTCGCGCAAAGTCCGCCAAGATCGCAACGACAAGAATTCTCAAAATCCGCCTCTTTCAGGAAACGCATTTTCAAGCGACTGAACCAAATGGATCTGCTCAGTCCGTGTTTCTTCGGTGCGCCGTTCGGCAGAAACCCGATTGGAAGGCTGTTTCGTAATCCCGGGTTAATTTATCCGCGTTTCTTCGGCACGCCGTGCGCCCGCCGATCGGACAGCCATTTTCTAACATCTGAACCGGGCCACCGTGAAATCTTTTTCGGATAATGTTATTTTGCCGTTATAAGGGGGACGAAGCAATGGAATGGCGCTGCACGAAATGCGAGACTCTGAACAAACGGACATTCAAATTCTGCGTTATCTGCGGATCGCCCGCAACGCAGTTACCGAAGCCCGATTCTGAAACGAGGCCTGAAGTCTCGATGGCACCGAAAGCTCCGGCAGAAATCGCCGCAAACGTCGAAAGCGCGGCGAAACCGGCACCCGAAACGGCTCAGATCAGTGCCGAGCAACCGCGGGTCGTCGATGAATCGGGTTGGCGATGCCACGAATGCTGGAAACTCAATCCGGACGATTCCGGCACGTGCGACGAGTGCGGCACTGCGCGCCGCGCAAGCCATCGCGCCGACGTTCGCGACAAGACATTCGGCATCTTCGGCTCGTTCGGAAAATGGCCGGTCGTGATTCTCTTTCTGCTTGCGATTTTTGGCGGAATCGGTTGGCTCTACTATTATCTGAATCCAAAACACGGCGAAACGATCGAAGCGCCGGCCGGGCTCGCGGCGGAGATCCGTGCGAGCCTCGATCAGGTTACGACCCGCCAGATCGAGTCAACGGAGTATTTCAACTGTTTTTCAACCCGCGCCGGAGAAACGACCGAATCCGGCGGTTACGCGGCGATCGTGAAGCTGATGCCGCGGGCCGCGAAAATCGCGAATCAGGTCACCGACCCGGGCGTCGACCCGGATCGCTTCTGGCAGATCATCGCGCACCGCAACGGATATGGCTGGCGCGTCACGCGGTACGCGATCCCAAATCGCGAGAGCGTCGCCGATCCGTGTGAAGCAAACACAAAGCAGTGATCCCCTCTTTTTACAAAAACGGTTCGGCGCGCGCCAACAGATCGTCGAGCCCCGGCTCCCTCGGGTTTCGCGGCTTGCCTGGATGGATGATCCCGACCTGGCAGCCTTCGGCGGCCTCGACCAGTTGACGAAACGTGCCGGCATCCGGATCGGCGATGTAGGCCTGTTTGTTCTCGTTGTATACAAACATCTTGGCATTGACGTGCGTGCACTCGTTGCAGCTCGTGCAGCGCGACGTTTCGATGTACGGATCGTCCGAAGCGGGTGCGGACGGCTCCTGCGCCTCGACGAGCACCGGCGCCGGCGCGCCGCCGACGGGTTCGGATCTCGGCTCCTCGACCGGCTTCTCACGTTTTCTAAGCTCTTCGGCGAGAAGCCTTTCGGCGTGCGAATTGTGGATGCCGGCCAATTCCTGAAGGCTGTGCCACATCGCCCGGCAGCGCCTCGTTTCGAGCAGCAACCGATCGTCGAGTATGGCGCGCCGGAGGCGATTGTCGGCATCGACCAGTGCCACCGACGGAACTTTCTCCGACAGTGTCCCGGCCGTAAGCGCTTCCGGGACAGGGATCAACGAATCCTGTTGACCGTCGATCGCCGCGACCGCGAAATGCGCCGAAAAGCGGTCGTCAAGCATCATAAAATCGGCCGCCGTGAACGCGAGATCCTCGTTCACGGACTGAAGTTCGCGATCCTCATAAGTGAATCGATGCACCGGCCAGTCGTCCCCGACGGACGGATTGCCGGCAACGCTCAATCGCGACGCCCAATCGGAACCCGCCGACGGATCATAAACGATCGAGGGGAAAACCCTTGATTCGGTCGCCGCCGCGGCGATCAGATACGACGGAACATCGCCCGTATGATCGTTCACGCCCGAAAAAACGCTGAACAGCGCCGGGCCGTCATAGGAAAGTCCGCGCAGCAGCGACTCGCGCGCGCCGAAAAGTCCGGATGCGCCCGCCTGAAGAACAAAGACGTCGGTCAGCCCGATAGCGGTGTTGACGAGTTGGCGCGCACGCAAACCGAGAGCAACGTGGCCTTCCGCGACGGCCGAAGATTCAAGCACGTCGTCCGTTTGGACCAGGACGTTGAACGGCAGTCCGGCGGCGAGAAGTTCGACGATCTCAGACGTCTCGGCGGCGTCGATCGTTCGTCCGTCAATGCAGACGAGATAGTCCGGAAGTTGGCCGAGTTCGCCGACATCGAGGCCGTTCGCGCCGAAATCCGCGAAAAGAACGTCGTGTACCGATTCGCGATAGTCGCCGACCGCTTCAAGTTCGGCGACGGCCAGTGACTTGATGAGCGCGACCGCGTCGGAGCGTCGCTCGTTGTAAGCCCGGATCGCGTCCGCGCAATGTTCGAAAAAGAACTCGTAAGGGGCCGGCGCACCGTTGCCGAGCGGAAAAAAACGCTGACGCTCGAGAACGTCGATGAGGCCGCGGATCCGTTCCCGGCGAGTGTCCGAGAGCCGGATGCCGGGTTTTGATTCGACGAGAATGCGTGACAGAGCGTCGAAATCGAACGCTCCGGCGAACGAAGATCCGACACCGGCCCGAAGTCTCTCGGGCGCGCGGCCGGCGACTGAATCGTTTGCCTCGGCCGCGAGTATGTCGCGAAGCTTGTGCAGGAGCCGTTCGGCGCGGCTCCGAAAGTCCGCCGATTTCTTGCCTTGAACTGCGTTCCAGGCCGCACGCACGACCCGCGCCGGGAGCGCCCGGTCCGCGTCGAGCAGATCGCCGTCGGCCGAAAACGCCTTCCAGAGCCGCATCGCCGACTCGCGAACGGAATCGTCCTCGCCGGCCGCCGTGTCCGCCGCGGTGTGCCACATAGTCGCGAAATCTCCGGGGCCGCTGGCATTGAGTTCCCGCCGCAGCTGCGATTCGACGCGATGGCCGTGCCTCGCAACGCGGTCGCGTTCGACGCCTTCGGGCATCGCGGCGATCGCGTCATCGACAAGCCGGCTCAGCGAAAGAACTGTCCGATCGGGCGTCGCACCGCGATTCAGGACAAGCGGAAAATCATAGCGAAGTTCCGAAAGATCCCGATACCGCGCGAGCAGTGCCGGGCGAAATGAGCCGTCGAGCGGCGCAAGATCCGTGCCGCGGCGGCCTGTCAGGTAAAAAGCGATCTGGTGTTGGAGTCTGGCGTCCATTCTTGCTCCTTAAGCGCGGGCCGTTTCAGGCCAGACGGTGAACTTGTCGAATTCGGCTTCGAGTCCTTTCTGAATCAGACCCGTCGTCCGCAAACGCGTATCGTGGCGAAGATCCTCGTAACACGGAACGTCTTCGTTCCGGTAAAGAATCCCGACCGGGATCGGATCGAACGACGAGGCGATCTCTCTCGCACGATTCATATCCGACGGGTCGTGTTCCTCTATTTTCCGGTACGTGCGCGTCAGTTCGGTGCTCACCGAAAGCCCGTCGTCGTGATGGAGAAGCAGAATTCGTTCGGGATCGTGAAGCCACGGATCCATCAGTTTCGGCAGCCATTCGGGACAGCGCTGGACGATGCGGACGAACGAGAATCCCTTGTGGTGATAAGCCGCCGAAAGCGTCTGGTAGAGCAGTTCGGGGATCCAGTCGACGACCTGCGCGACGAACGAGACGTTTGAGATTCCGAGCGTCACCGTCAGGGGGTTCAGCGCGTCGAGATAACTGCCGTGCGGCGTCGTGTTGCTCTTGAGTCCGAGCGGGGAAGTCGGCGACGCCTGCATCTTCGTCAGACCGTAGATCTGATTGTCGTGCAGCATCATCGTCATATTCATATTGTACCGAACGGCGTGGATCCAGTGCGCCGCGCCGATCGAGCAGCAGTCGCCGTCGCCCGTATTGACGAAAACCGTCAGGTCGGGCCGCGCGAGTTTGACGCCTTCGGCAACCGGCAGCGCCCGGCCGTGAATGCCGTGAAAGCCGTATGTGTTCATATAATGCGGCAGACGGCTCGAACATCCGATGCCGGATACGAAAACGGTCTTTTCGGGCGCGAGCTTTTCGTCCCGGCAAAGACGCTGGACGGCGGCGAGAATGGCGTTGTCGCCGCATCCGCTGCACCAGCGCGGAACGCCTTTCTGATAGTCTTCGATCTCGTGTTGCTGGTCGTAAAGACGCAGCAGGCATTCGTTGGCTGTTTCGGGAACGCTCTTCATTTGATTCTCTCCAAGATAACGTTGCGAACTGTACTCGGTTTAAGCGGAGTGCCGCGGCATTCGCTCCAGCAGTCGATATCGACCAGGTAGCGCGACCTCAAAAGCATCGCGAGCGCCGAATACCGGCGATTTGTTTCGTCGATCATCTCGTCTTCCCACTGGTCGCACCAGTTGTTCTCGATCGTGATCACTTTCTTGAATCCCGTGAGGATCTCCTTGATCCCCGGCGGCATCGGCTGGATAAACGTCAGATGGAGCGACGAAATCGCGTATCCCTCGTCGCGAAGCTCCTCGACGGCTTCTTCGATCGCGCCCTTCGTGCTGCCCCAGCAGACGACGAGCAGATCGCCGGTCGGCTCGCCGAAAACGGTCGGTGGTTTGAGGGTCTTCTGGAGCGTCGCGAGTTTCAGGCTTCTTGCGCGCATCCCTTGCTGATTGATCTCCGGGTCGTACGCGACGTGGCTGTTGACGTCGTGCGCAAGTCCCGTCAGCGTGTGCATTCCGCCCGGCTGGCCCGGAATGAAACGCCGCGCGAGCCCGGTTTTCGGATCCCAATCGTAAGGTTTGGCACCTGCCGGGATCGCGCTCTGGTCGATCGGCGGCGCCATCCACGCTTCGTCAAAGCTCGGCCTCGTAAACGGCTGCTGCGATGTCGCGAGATTCGCGTCCGACAAAATGACGACGACCATATTGAACGTTTCCGCGATCTTTCGAGCGGTGATCACCGAGTAGAAACAGTCCTCGATGGTGCCCGGCGCGATGACGACCTTCGGCGCGTCGCCGTGACTTCCGAAAATCGTGGTCATCAGATCGCCCTGCTCGGTCTTCGTCGGCTGGCCCGTGCTCGGCCCGCCGCGCATCACGTTGACGACGACGAGCGGAACCTCGCCCATCACGGCGAGGCCGATCGCCTCTTGTTTCAGGGAATAGCCTGGCCCCGAAGTTATTGTGACCGTGCATTTGCCCGCGTACGACGCGCCGATCGCGAAAGCGCAGGCCGAGATCTCGTCCTCGGCCTGATGAACCACGCCGCCTATTTTTTCAAAGGCGTCGCTCAGATAATGCGAGGCCGACGTCGCCGGCGTGATCGGGTACATCGCGCAGATCTCCATTCCCGATGCGAGCACGCCGAGCGCCAGCGCCGTATTTCCGTTGACGACGATCTGCGGCACGCTCGCCAGTTCCGCGGGGATCTCGTAACGGAAGTCGAGATTGTTCTCGGCCCAATTGTAGCCTTCCTCGAGCAGCTCGATGTTCTTTTTGACGATCTCCGCCGACTTTTTGCCGAACGTCATACGAACCTGTTCACGCGCCGTCTGCAGGTCCAATGAGTAGCAGTTGCAGAGAATCCCGAGCGCGAACATATTCTTGCCCTTGCGCGCGTCGGAGACGTGTTTGAGGCATTCCGATTCCATCGGAATTTCGTAAACGCGGTAACCCGCCGCAACGAGTTGGTCGTATGTTTCTGCGTAAGACCGGGCAACGCGGGGATCCTTGCTCTCTCGCCACATCGATTCGAGCAGGATCGTGCATCCGGGTTTCAACTCGCGCGAGCGGACGCGGCCGAGCAGGACCTGTTCGTTGAACGCGACCACGAGATCGGTCTCGTCGCCGCCGTTCGTGACGTGTCCCGACGCCATCCGTATGCGGTTGCCGCTCGCGCCGGCGACACTGCGCGCCGGCGGACGGATCTCGGCGGGAATGATCTCGACGGTCCAGACGCCGAGTCCGGTCCGGGCGATGATCGATCCGAACGACTGGCCGCATTTCTGCGCGCCCTCGCCGGAATCGCTGATGATCTCGACGATATGCTCGGTCAGGCGGGCTGAAACCCGACGCGGTCGCGAAGGGTCCGGAGATTGGTTGTTTGTTCTGTTATCGTCTTTCGGTGCCATAATTTACGGTAACCTCACGCGGACGAAATTATGTTCGCCGGCGTCGATTCCGAAGATCGTTGCGGCCGGCCGCGCCGGCATCGCTTCGCGGATCCCAAGATAGTCCTTCATCCCGCGGGCAGCGCGTCTTCCGGCGCCCATCGCCTCGATGACGGTCGCCGCGCCGGTGACGATGTCGCCGCCGGCGAAAACTCCGGCGATCGACGTCATCAGATTTGAATCCGTCTCAAGATACCCGCGTTTGTTCAGTTTCAATTTCGAGGTCTGGCCGATGATCGGATTGGCGTTGGTGCCGATCGCAAAGACGACCTGGTCGGTCTCGATCTCAAACTCGGTGCCTTCGACCGCTACCGGACGCCTTCGGCCCGAATCGTCAGGTTCGCCGAGCTGCATTTGGATGCAGCGTATTCCGGCGACCGATCCCGCGCCGTCGTCGAGGACGGCGACCGGATTGGTCAGCCAGTGAAACTCGATCCCTTCCTGTTCGGCGTGATGGACTTCTTCGGCGCGCGCCGGGCATTCGGTCTTCGAACGGCGGTAAACGCAGGCGACCGATTCGGCGCCGAGGCGTTTCGTGACGCGCAGCGCGTCCATTGCGGTGTTTCCGGCGCCGACGACGACGACGTGCTTGCCGAGCGGCAAAGGCGTGTCGACGTCAGGGAAGTTGCGCGCCTGCATAAGGTTGCAGCGGGTCAGCAGTTCGTTCGCCGAAAGGACTCCGTTGAGCGAGTCGCCCGGAATCCCGAGCATCGTCGGATAGCCGGCGCCGGTGCCGATGAAGACGGCGTGGAATCCGAGTTCCTCGATCATCTGTTCGATCGTGAAAAGTCGTCCGACGAGCGTGTTGCACTCGAACTTGACGCCAAGTTGCTTGAGTTTTCCGATCTCCGCGTCGACGACGGTGTTCGGTAGACGGAAATCAGGAATCCCGTAACGCAGAACGCCGCCGGCTTCGTGAAACGCTTCGAAAACCGTGACGTCGCAGCCGGCCTTGGCCATATCCGCGGCGCACGCCATACCGGCCGGCCCGGAGCCGACGATTCCGATCTGAAACCTGGTCGGTTCGATGTACGGAACGTTGACCCAGCCGTGCTCGATCGCGAGATCGCCGACGAAGCGTTCGAGCCGCCCGATCGCCACCGGTTCAAGCGTTTCGCCGACGACGCAGACGCCCTCGCATTGATTCTCCTGCGGACAGACGCGCCCGCAGACGGCCGGCAGAAGATTGGTTCCGGTGATGACGTCGTACGCGCCGCGGTAGTCCTTCTCGCCGACCTTCTGGATGAACGCCGGAATGTTGATATTGACCGGACATCCGGCGATGCACTTCGGCTCCGGACAGAACAGGCAGCGCTGCGATTCGATGACCGCCTCTTTTTCGTTGTAGCCGCAGTTTACCTCTTCAAAATTCGTCACCCGCACGGCAGGTTCGAGTTCGCGCACCGGTGTCCGCGTCTGCGGAATGGAGCGTACGGTTCTTTTCTTTGTGGCATTCATAATTTGATCAGTCAATTCGATCCCTGGGATTCACGATTCCAGGAACTGCAGATTCCAGGATTCCAGATTCCAGATTCAAGATTCCAGGATTCCAGATTCAAGATTCCAGGAGTCCAGATTTCAAGATTCCAGATTCCAGGAGTCCAGATTTCAGGAGTCCAGATTCCAGATTGCCGGATTCCAGATTCCAGATATTCCAGATTCCAGATTCCAGACATGCCAGATTCCAGACATTCCAGATTCCAGATTTCAGTGCTCCAGATTTCAGATTCCAGCATTCGGGATCCAGAAGCCTGTCGGAAGCTGGAATTCCCTGGAATCCTCTGGAATCTCTGGAATCTCTGGAATCACCTGGAATCCCTTGGAATCTCCTGGAATCCTCTGGAATCCTCTGGAATCACCTGGAATCCCTTGGAATCTCCTGGAATCCTCTGGAATCCCTTGGAATCTCCTGGAATCCTCTGGAATCTCCTGGAATCCTCTGGAATCCCTTGGAATCTCCTGGAATCACCTGGAATTCCTTGGAATCACCTGGAATCACCTGGAATCCCTTGGAATCTCCTGGAATCCTCTGGAATCTCTGGAATCTCCTGGAATCCCTTGGAATCTCCTGGAATCTCCTGGAATCTCTGGAATCTCTCGAAACTCCTGGAATCCTTTTGGAATCCTTTTGGAATCTCCTGGAATCCCCTGGAATCTCTCGAATCTCCTGGAATCCTCTGGAATCTCCTGGAATCCTCTGGAATCTCTGGAATCGCAAATCGCAAATCGCAAATCGCAAA
>JADKBM010000010.1 GCA_016715115.1 Acidobacteriota bacterium | reverse complement strand
CTCGCAAGTGATCGACGATACGGTGCGCCGTTTGATGCAGATAAAGCGATCGCTCGGCGATTATCGCGAGGCGATGAGATTTGGCGACGATGCGATGCGTATGGCCGAAACGACCGCTGACGAAGCGCTTCGTGGGCGTCTGATCCAAATAACGACAATCGAAATGGCCGAAACGCATCGCGAGTTCCGGCACTTTCGCGAAGCGTTCGACGGTTACGACCGCGTCGTTGAAATGAACAGCAAGAGCCCGGAGGTTCAGTTCGACGATTATCTTGCGGCGAAAGGGCGGCTTTTATGTTTGCTTGCGCTTGGGCGCGCCGACGAGGCCGAGGCCGAGTTTCAGCGGACGTTCGACCTCGCCGAAAAGTACCGATCCAAGATAGTCGATTCCGAATCGCGCAACGAGGTTCTTCAAGAACGATCAGGCCGTTTGACGACGCTGCCGTCGAAAATGCCGTCAGATTGGGCGATTCAGAACGGGCATTGGAGAATCTCGAACTTTCAAAGGCGCGAACGCTGCTTGATTTCGTCAACGACGGAACATCCGTGGACGAAATCGAGCGGCGATTTCCGGATGTCTCAAAGCCATTGCCAGTCACTGAGCTCCGCCGCCGGCTGCCCGCATCGACCCGTATCGTCGAATTCTCGGTCCAGAGTGAACGAACCTATGTCTGGATCGTCGGCCGCGACGCTGTCGAACCGTTTGTCTTGCCGCTCGGCCGCGAGGCGATCGAAGATCTTACCGATAAACTTCTCGTTTTGGTTCGCGATCGAAACGCCCCGGCGGAAACGGTTCGCGAAGCCTCGGTGGCGGCGTTCGAACGAATTCTTGAGCCGGTGATCGAGCGGATTCCGCCGGAAGCGCGGATCGTTTTTGTTCCCGACAAAGCACTCTATCGGATGCCGTTCGCCGCACTTTTTTCGGAGAAACAAGGCCGCTATCTGATCGAAAGCCGGACGATCGCGCTTGCGCCCAGCGCAGGCGATCTTCGTCCGCCCCGCGGAGATCGCGGCGGTCCGCTCGAAGTTGCCCGAAAACGCGCTCGTCGTCGGTAATCCGGAGTTTGATCGGCAGGCGAATCCTGATCTCGATGATCTTCCGTCGAAAGCGAGTCCGGTCGTCGAGTCGATCGCCCGAATCTTCCGGGAGCGACGATCAAGACCGGCAGGGCCGCAACGCGCCGCGAGATCGTTGGCCGGTTGCCGTCGGTCGGAGTTTTTCCTTTTGCAGGACACTACGTTGTCAACGATTCATCGGCGCCGAATTCGAGATTACTTCTAAGCAAGACCGAGGATGATGGCGGTTCGCGTTTTCGAACTCGCAAACCTCAGATTGCCGAAATCGAAATTAGTCGTTCTTTCAGCCTGCGACACGTCAGGCGAGAGATTAGTTGAAGGCGAGGGGGCAACGGGCATCGCGCAGACATTTCTTGCGATCGGCGCGCCGATCGTCGTCGCCGGCGGCTGGAAGGTCGATTCTGACGCGACGGCGAAGCTGATGACGGTTTTCACGAGAACCGAAGCCGCGGGATGACCGCGTCAGACGCCTTGCGACAGGCGCAGATCTTGTTGGCCAAGGGATCTGGCGAATTTGCGGCGCCCTATTTTTGGGCGGCATTTTCGTCGATCGGCGGTTTTGAGAAGTGAACCGTTACGATTTGGGCAGCAACAGCACATATCCAGGAAGAATTACACGATTATTTTGAAAAAGAGGAGATTACATTTTTATGCCGGTATCAAGAAAGACAGCGACCGCCTTCGTGCAGGCTCGGGGCTCAAGATCACTTGTTTCATTTCCGTCGAGGACGCAACGAAACGGCGATCATTAGAAGCGGAAATCACAAATTGTCAGTTGGGTGATGCGTCCGAGTTTGAGAAGTGTCAGGAAAGATGCGTTTCGTTATGCTGAAATCGAACTGCCCGAATTCGATCCGGCGGACGTGACGGCGATCGAGATCGGCGGTGCGTCGAAATCCGCCGGTTGCGAGATATTTCTGGGAGACGGTTTTGACCGCTTGGATTACTCCGCGAGCGACGAGAATGACTTTCGCTGGATCGTAAACCTCGAAGGCGGCGAACTGCACGGCGCGGGACTTGAAACTAACGCCGCGTTCGTCGATTCGCGGCCGGCGTGACGCGGCTTCAATTCACGGCGGTCTCTATTACGCCGTGATGCCGTCAGCGAGCCAGATCACGCCAAGACGCCGTGTTTCGACAAAGATCGCGGACGAAAGTCGGAGCCGTTCGGCTATCTCGCCGAAACGATGGGCGTCAATCTCGACCCGGATGAGGTTTTGTGACGATCTCCTGCGGCGATGTGTGCGACACACCATCGCGCTCAAACGCCGTGAGGGTTTGCCCTACAAGATCGAGATCTCAAACGTCGATCCCGATCCGGATGCGATGCTCAACGATCTTCCGGTCTGCTATCCCAGTTCTTGCGTGACAAAAAGAGCTGGCCTTGAAGTTTGAACTCGTGCCGCAAGACGAAAGCGAAGCGATTCGGGCGGTCCGGTCATCGGACGGAATTTCTGCACCACGCGGCGCGGGTGAACAAGTCCTCGATCGATAGTTTTGTTTAGTGGGTCGTCTTGCGGGTTCGAATATCGCGACATTACGGGTGCTTGCCCTGCCTCCGCGATCTTGGCGAACTTTGCGTGAGTGCCGCGCAAAGTTCGCCAAGTCCTAAGCACGATGAGACGTTTTGGTGTTGACCTTCGCAAGACGCTCTTTTCGATGGAGAAACTTGGATGTTTTCGTTGGAAGCATCGGCGATCGATCAATTTGTGTTCATCCATATGCTTAGAAACTGGGATGGTTTATTGAACTTCGAATCGGATTCTGCCGCGACCGGCGTTCGGATTCGCCTTCTTTAAACCCAATTTGCCCGCGATTGCAGAACCAACGCGGGATCCGTCGAGAACCTCCGATACGAAACTAAGCAATTCGAACGACAACGGCAACGAGATTTCAAATTCGAGCCTTGGGGAATTCATACGTTAATGCATTAGGAATTCAAATCTGAATAAATTCATCCGGGTGTCAGATCAACACTGAATCCGCGGAGATCGCCGACTCCGACCGCGTCGTTGACGGTTGAGCCCGAAAAGCTTTCGCCGACCGAAGTCGCGGATTATTGGACGCCGATCACAGCCGTAGCCGCGATCCTCGTCGCCTCGATACTTGCCGGATATCTTGCGAAACAGATCCTCGAACGAGTGAGATACGGAAAAAATGCGCTGTCGAATCTGCGTGGATTGAAAAAGGCGATTTCGGCGAGAACGAACTGACCCAAAGATGGCTGAAGAAACGTAGATCGGCGAACATTACCATTTGCCATTGGAGTCGGAAAGATCGACGGAGGCAACGACTATTGCATTCAGGTTTTCGTTGAGGATGCGAACGGCGAGATGTCAGAATCCGCCGACGCGATTACTGCCCAGCGGAGTTCCGTGAACTCCGATCGTCTCATTACGAGATGCCCGCGCTGATTTTGAACGCAAACTGAGATCGACCGTACACGGGGCGGGCACGACGTTCTAACAGGCGGGATCAGCGCCGCGAATGCCAACTTGACCGGAGAGTTCAGGACGATCAGGTATTTCTTTCGCCGAATCTATTTTCCGCGGGCCAAGCAGGCTTTTTGAAAAACGATGTGTATCTGCTGTCGACGCGCGTGTTTTTGCCGATCTCTCACGGGCTGAAAAAGGACGATTCGGATCTCGTCAACAACCGAGTCCGGGGGATTCTTCTTCAGGCCGGCCCGTCGCGGAACTTGTCGACGTGAGACCGATCGAATTTGGCGGAGACGTCGAGAATCCGAATTTCGTGGACGCTGCTATCGCGCGCATTGACCGCCGCCGGGCTTATAGTGCCGAGATTCCGCGCATCGCGGCGCCATCCACGGGATTTCTGCGAAAAAGAATCCGTTACCCTTCGGTCCGACTGCCAAAATTCGGCCGCACGACGGGCTATACTCGCGGCCGGGTCTTCTCGATCCATCTCAGCATCTGGGTCAAATACTCGGCCCGCCGCACCGATGCGTTGTTCAAGGACCAGTTTCTGATCGTTCCGACCGACCGCTCAAGCTTCGTCAAGGGCGGCGACAGCGGATCGCTCGTCGTCGACGATGAAAAATCACGCGGAGGGGACTCATCTTCGCGCGCCCGAAAGAGCTCGCTGCAATTTTCCGACGTCGAAGAAGCCCGTCGACCTCGAAAACATCGTTATCAGCAAACCCGAAGATCGAATCCTGCGGCGTCGCCAATTCGATCAGCGACGTGATGAAAGGCGTTTGGGATCAAGCTGGATGGGTAAAGGAATTTGATGATTCCGCAAATTTCAGAGACCTCGGAGATTTCAGAGATTTCAGAATTTCAGGAATTTGAGGACTCCACTCTAAGTCCGAATCAAATTCGAAGGTTCAATGTTGCCACCAGCTTCAGAGGCTGTGTCAAAATGCCGACATCGCGTTTTTCAGAGTGATTGCTAGTGATAAGTTGTCTTATGAATTGCCGTCTGCTTTAGCTGACGGATACAAATAAATTCAACTGTGTCAGGGCTTTAGCCCAACATTCGGCTAAAGCCGAGGTCTTCTTGTCACTCCGATCCGTTCCTTAAAACGAAAAGCAATTCATGGAATCCCTTTTTCGAAGCGCCTTTTGACACAGCAACCTCTGAAGCTAGTGGCAACATCGATAGTGAGGGCAAAGCCGAGTGTTTTGACACCGCCTAGTAGAGCGATACGGGTCGGGGAATTTGATCTGCCGGGCGTGCCCAATCGATAAGACGCGGTTTCTTCGTCTGGAGTCGGATCCGGGGCGGCTCATTGCCCCGAGCCCGCGTAGCGGTCGACAGACGGACGGGATTCTGTCACCCGCTACGCGAGCTCCGATCATATCTTGGCGCCAGCTCCCCCGCAGCTGGCGCTGCGGGCTACACGCTGACACCCGCTACGCGGGCTCCGATCACCGCCTCGGGGCGACCCTTTCGGGCCGTACCTCACGGAGAGGCCGACAGAACCGCCTAGATCGCACAAACTGCTTTTCTCGGGCCCGCCGTCCGCCCGCCGATTGGACCTCCTAATCCGAAATTCCGAATGAAAAAGAATCATCGATCATTCGAGCTGGATCACCATCTTGAAACTTCGCTTGGGACTGTTCGTCGCGTATGCGGGTTTCAGTCGAAAAACCAACGCGTAAACTCCGGGCTTATTGAGCGGGGCCTCGAAATCGGTGACGATCGCGCCGTCGGGGTCGCGAAGCGTCCACGTGAATCTCGTCAGTCCGGCTTTTTCGATGATGTTGAAACCGGGTTTGCCGTTCATAAACTTGAACTTAAACCGCATCCATTTGTTTCCCCAAAGTTTCCCGGCCACGGTTGCTTGTCCCGTCATCGCGCCTTGGGTGTAAACGACCGTGCCATTAAGCTGCGCCCGCGTTTCGGACGCCGCAACCGTCAAAAACACTGCAAAAAACATCGTCGCTAACAAAAGGTACTTTTCATAAAATTTCTCCCTACATTCCAACGTCCAAGAGTGATTCGCCCATCGTATTTTGACTGCTTCCCGCGAGACAGCCGTAGCGGTTTTCGACTTCGACCGTTTCGGTTTGCCCCGGCGGAATGACGATCGGCATCGGTTTACTGAAGATCGGCGGGAACCAGCCGACGAGCGGACAAGTCGCGCTTGGCATCGTCGGCAATGGATTTTCCCGTCACCGTACAACTCGTCCGGCCGGCATCGGACCGAACGTGGTGCCCGGATTTGCTTGCGTTAGCGTAAAGGTTTGATTCGGACCGCTGCCGGAGCAGGCGATATTGAAAACGTACTGCGCAGACGCCGGCGCCGTGAATCCGGGGAAGATTTTTGACGACAACTTTGACCAAGAGTCGTCCGTCCGGCCCGACGCATTCGATTCTGAATCGAACAGGAGGCTTGTGCGGCGGCAACGTTTGTCGCCAAGGGCGGCGTCGTGCCGTTGCGTTCGCCGTCGGTCGCTCCCGAAGTTCCCGGCGTCGCGTTGCTTGTTCCGCGAAGTCCCGGAAGGCTCGTGAATGTCGCGAATCCGATGTTTTCGCGCTCTGTCTGGCACGCGCCCTGAACGATCGCGTTGTAGCGCACAACAACCTGGCAGCCGGCGGGCATTTGCGCGACGGTGAAACCATTCGTACCGTTCGCTGGCGTCGGCGGTGGCGGCAAACAAGCCGCGGAAGAACTCACGACCGACGGCGCTCCGGAAAGAACGAAACCAACCGGAAGCTGATCGCCGATTTCGACGTCGAATGCGGTGACCGCGCTCGTGTTTTTAACCGTGATTTCAAACGAAGTCGGGCTGCCGTTGAGCGTCGGGGCGGTAAGTTTCTTTGTAACCCGTCAGATTCGGTTCGACGACAATCAGACGTTGATGTCGTTTTCGTTGGCAAACGACTGTCCGTCCACGATAACCGCCGACGTGTTCTTGAGCGGTTTGCTGTCGAAATTGCCGGGGACATTGCAAACAAGCGCCGAGAATTTGATGACGGCGAATCCTGATTCGGGTCGTTTTCATTGTTTCGGACGCCGCCGAGCTTGAAATCGACAGGGCCGCCGGTGCCGCAATTGCTCTGGTCGCTAACCTGTGGCGGGAATTACCGTCGGCGTGATCGTATTAACATTCGCCTCGCTTCCCTGCTGTCCAAAAATCCCGGCGGCATTAATAAACTTGCCCGCAAAACCGAAACCGGTGTAGCCGAAACGAAACGTAGCCGCGCACTGCCCGCGAGATATCGCATTCCCGCCGGCAGAGCGTCGCGGACCGTGAAACTGCTGCTCGTTCCTTCAGGAATTCTAACTTGAAGGCGATATCGGACGACCTCGCCGATCGCGACGCGCGGTGTATTCGCCGCGGTTTGCGGAACAGTCGAGACTTGCGGCGCGGTATGAGCTTCGGAAGTCGCGACGATCGATTTCGTCAGCGTCGGATTGACGCACGCTTTGGCTTTCCGAGACGTTCGCCGAAGCCCGCGGCGACGCCGTTTTGGCCCGTCAGGCTCGCCGTATATGACTGCAGTGCCGAAGTATTCGTGTAGCACGTCCCGATTTTCGTGAGCGCACCAGGCGGCAAACGATAACTGTAGGTAACGACCGCGAGATTGTTTCCGCTCGTCAATGAAAAACGGTCGAGACTGCCGGGATCGACCGGCGTTGTGCCCGGATCCTTTAAGGCCATCGGGAACCCGGTCGGGATTGCAGGAATGCGTTCCAACCAATTTCGATTGCCGTCGTGCGCGCGAAGGCCGGTCGCAATCACAGGGGTAACAGGAATAGTTGACGAGTCGTTCAGAACCACGTTGAACGCCCCGTTCAATCCCGATCCGCGGTTTTCGACGACGACGCCGTACGTTATCCAATCGTTCGCATCGACGTTTTTGACGTCCGCGTTGAAGCCGCCGGTTCCGAGCATCGTCGAATTTAGCGACGGCGACCAAATCGCATTACAGGCTCCTGGCGGAGGCGGTGTCGTCTGATTCGGTCCCAGACAATCGTTCGGCCCGAGAAGACTCGATGGCGGCATTAAACCGGTGTTCAACGCCAGCGGCGACGGCAGAATCGGAGGATTCTCGAAAAATCGCGAAAGGATTGCTTGTCGCGATCACGCCTTCGTTACCTTCAGATTCGGTTCCGTCAGAACGAACGGCGCAACCGCGATCTGGCAGAATGTCGTGCCGAAGGTGTTCGATTCGCACTCGCGCGCCTCATTGAGAAACGAAAGCCCGTCGGCATATGGATCGGTCGTGAAGGTCAGCGAAATCAAGATGCTGATGACGGCCTGCTGATTGGCCGGATCATTTCGCGTCCCGTAATTGAAACTGACGCTATTGTCGCTTTGTAAAGTGCTCACCGCCGGTAATTGTCCTGCGGTAACCGTTAATAGTCCCGCGGTAACCGTGTCGACCGATTCGTAACACATACTGTTTGCGGCAGGGAAGTTGCCGCCGCCGCACGGCGGAAGCGCGGTGTTTAATGACGCGATTTTCAGCGCGGGCATCGGAAACCAATCCTTGATTACCATATCTTCCCAATCTCCGGACGGCACGGTTTTCGTGATCCGAAACGTGATCGTATCGCCCGCGGCGAATCGCGGCGGATTGCCGTCCGCCGGTTTTATCGGATCTCCGTTACGCGCGACGACTTCTTTTGTGAGAACTCCGGGTTTGATGATCGTCGATGTCGAACTATCGTCCGAACAACGAAAACCGAGCAGTTTCGATTGCCGTCTGAGTTTTCCATCACCACCGAAATCGTAACGCAGTTATTGAGCGGATCTTCTTTATCGACGAAGCGTTTTTCCTTTGGCCCCTGAAAGTCGAACTCGTCGTTGATCTTGACGAGAAATACGATTTCACCTTCGGCCGGGATACTCGGAAGTTCCGTTATTGCCGCCGACGATGATCCGGAATCGTGAAACGGCTTGCCGCCGGCGTTTCCGGCGATCGCCTTCGAAAGCTGTAAACCGATTCGCGCCGCCGTTCACCTTTTTACATTTAACTTTGTGCGATTTTTTCGCCTCAAGATTTACGCCTTCTTCGAAGCTTCCGCTCGTCGTCCCGTTTTTGTCGGTCACACGGAAAGTCGCCGATTTGATCTGAAACTCCTGTCCGTCCGACAGAATATCCTCGACCAGAAGACCGCCGAACGTAAAATAATCCGAAATCTGAAAACGAAGC
>JADKBM010000009.1 GCA_016715115.1 Acidobacteriota bacterium | reverse complement strand
AAGAATCATCAAGATAGACGACCATCGATCTTGGGGTTGGCGCGTAGTTAATCACGGCAAGTACCGTGCAATTCGGAGCGAGGAAGATCGCAGGGAACAGAACCGGCTGGCACAGCAGCGTTGGCGTGACAGTAAGCATAATAAGCCTAGCGTAAGCACTGATAAGCCAAGTAAGCCCAAGCAGTATACAGAGGCAGAGGCAGGTGAACCTTATATAGCCCCTAACGGGGCTATTAGTCCAAACGCGGTGCGTTTAGACCCTATTCCGTACCAGAAAATAGTCGATCTGTACCACGAACACTGCCCGTTAATGCCTAAAGTCGTTCGCTTATCGGAAGCCAGAAGGGCGCAGATCAGGCAGCGGTGGAAATCCGGGGAGCTACCAGACCTTGAGACGTGGGAGAAGTTCTTTAAGTTTTGCTCTGCAAGCAAGTTTCTTTCAGGGCAGGCAACTCCGGGGAACGGTCGCAAGGTATTCGTTGCGAACCTAGAGTGGATCACCAAGGAAGCAAACTTCTTGAAAATCTGGGAGAAGAAATACCATGAGCCAGTCTGAATATGTGATTGAAAAGGGAGTTCCTCTTGAAAAGAGGCAACCTTATAAAAAAGGGCGGTTTCCGTTTGATTCAATGGAGGTCGGAGATTCTTTTGTAGTGGACAAGAATCAATACAAGAACGCGAGAGCAAGTGCGGCCCTATACGGTAAAAGAAACGGAAAGACTTTCGCAACCCGTACATTGGCGGACAAAACAAATGTCAGGGTTTGGCGGACATCATGAGCAGATTTGACGCCGCACCTCCTGAAAAACCCTACTACGTCCCTGCAAAGCCGCAGGGTACAGACCCCGAAGTCCTTCAGAACATCGAGTACGCCGCGACCATGAAGGACAGAGACTGGCTTATCGATCGGCGTATTGGGCTGGACCGTGAGTCGGTTATGGCCTATGCGAAACATCTGGCTAATGCCCAACCACCTGATCCGCTGGACTGGGCGAGGATGGTTCTGACGCGAGTTGCGGATGGTGAGTGGTTGCCTAGCCTGGCAATCAAGAACGCGCAGGAAGCGCTGAAAGACATCGAATGAAGACTGACGAGAGAATCATCCTTCCGGACGACCCGGAAGCGGTAACCGCCGTCACCGTACATGGGTGGAAAACCATAGATGGATTCATCTACCTCGACGAGCGAGCCGCACGGTATGCTAGCAGCACACATTGTCTGTGCAAGACGTGCGGCAAGCCGGCGCGAAAGCCCTACACCAAATGCGATGGGTGCCGAGAACTTGCCGACATCGCAAAATACGACGCCATGCCGCGAGAGGAATGGGACGGCAAGGCGGTGCTGTACTCGGACGCGCTGTCCGAATACTACTCGTCGCTCGACGACGCTGAAGACCAGCTGCCAGACGACATGACTTTGGAAGGCATGCGCCTCATCATCTGCAGGCCGGTTACTGTTCGACCGCTCGACGGTAGCGAGTGGGGCGATGATATTCCAGAAGGCGAGGAAGACCTTCCGCCCCCCATCGAAGCTGCAATCAATCAGTTCAACGAAGCGACACGCGGCATCGTGCTGTCGTGGCGTCCGGGGAAGACGGCGCTGAAACTCGACGCCGTGCAGCAAGATGGGGAGCCGAAATGACCATCCGCAAGCCCAACATGCGTCGCAACCATACCGGCTGTGTGGTCGGCGAGCAACACCACAGAGCGAAGCTCAGCGACGCCCAGGTGGCACAGATGCGCGAGGCTTACGCTATCGGAAAAGCGCAGAGCGGGAATCGGTTCGGCTACGGGACTCTCGCGGCCCGTTTCGGCTGCGGCGCGAGCACGGCGCGCGATATTTGCACGTACCGGACGAGACCTTGATGCACAAAACGCCAGGAAACAGTGTTCCACGGCTGTTCCACGGAGTTTTTTTTGAGAGTTGGAACCTGCACATTGGTTGTCTTGTGAAAATGCCAGCAAGACCCCGTGGAACAAAAAAGTGTTTCACGGAATGACCGCCTTCCACTGCCTGTGCCTGATCTATCTAACGACAGAGACGATACACGGTAGGAGGTACATAGCGTGACGACAGACATCCTCAATCGTCTGATACGAGAGGCGAGCATGCAGCTCGGCAGCGACGCATGCAAGGATGGACGGCATCTTTGGGAGAGCGATGGAGGTCGGCACTGCCCGCAAGACTATACAGACGGTTGCAGCCAAGCTGTCTATCGATGCAAGGTGTGCGGCGACTACGACTACGGAGAGCCCGGCGGACCTGGGCATGCCGACTGCGTTGAGACGTGTCTGCACAAGCCATGACAGGAGATCAAATGTGATTGACTACCAGAACGTAAAGAAGGCAGCAAAGATGCTGCGGGAGTCCATGCATATGCTCGGTCGAGGACCGCTTGAGTTTTATTTACTCGAGTTGGTTGCTGCTCATGATCTCCTGATGGAGCGGTTTTCGCCGTTTAAGGTTGGAGACCGCGTGCGTTTAACGAAGACTCCGGACTATTCTCAAGCGCCAGGATGGTCGCATTGTTCGCACTTCTTGATTGTCGGATCCGAAGGCACGATACAAACCGCATCGTGCGGATCAAGAGGGTTTAAATTCGGCGTCATTTTTGACGATGAATCATGGATCGATACGATCGGTCACGCAAGGAAAAAAGGTACTGTTGTTCCGATTGAAGATCGAAACAAGCACGCATTCCAGTTTGGTGAAGATAGCATTGAGCATTACATATGCGCCCAATAATGCTATGGCAGTGCAATACATTTGCAGAGCAAAAGGCTTGGTGCTTGTCTCAGTTTGAGGCAGGTAGGACTTTGACTGATCCGCAAATTTGGATCGGTGGTGCAGATCCGGATAAAGTGGTGAGGGCGCTACGGCGTGATGGTGTTCCGCTCAAGACGTGTTACGTGAAAACTATAGATGCGGCAGGAGGCATACATCGCAGGACGCTGGCGTGGCGTATCTTGTCAGAGGACAAATAACGATGCGCCCAATAACCCTATCCTCCGTAACAAGGCCTCTAGCAGTAGATGCGATCTACTCCTCTCCTGACGGCATGCTGATGTGGCTGGCAGAGCGCAAGCGAACACCTGCACAGAACGCGAAGTTTCACGCAACCTGCGGAGATGTGGCGAAATGTGCGGAATTCGGCGGAAAGCGGATCACGGCGCAGCAGTGGAAAACGCTATTCATCTCGGGGCACGCCATCGCTACTGGACTCGGGGCGGAGGTTGTTGAGGGCCTTGAGGGCGAGATGGTGAATATCCGCGAATCGTCGGCCTCGATGAGTTCCAGCAGGATGTCGAGCGTGATCGAGTATCAAGAGGCTTGGATATACCAGAAGGGGATTCTGTTACCAGCTTACGGGTTAGCAGTGGCCCCGTCTTAACTACGGAGAGCGGAAATGAACATTGTTGAACGGATTATGGATATCGATGAAAAAGGCTACCAGCCGCTGACCGGCGCGATTGGAGCCGAGGCTGCTACTGAGATTGAACGGCTGCGCGCTGCAATGGCGCTGGCTTATGGCTATCTGTGGCATGTGAATAACGAACCGATGGCACCGGTTCCGCTGTATTCGCCGGAGAAGGCTGCTTATGAAGCGCGGAAGGTATTGCGCGACATGATGACGCACAAGCAGCGCGGTGAGGCTATAAACATGGTGAGAGCACTGCTTGGCTGGAACGGCCAGTGAGCGGAGAGTGCCTAGGATGTCAGACGATAGAGACAAAGCCCGTCACCCTGCTATCCGGTACGGTAGTCTGCTCGTCTTGCCCTGCATACCTGGCAGAGTGCGAGTCTAGGATGCTGGCCGCAATGCCCACAAACGCACTTAGGACTGCCTTCTTGGCACGAGTCGAGGCGGCTAGAGGGAAGGATGCAGCGCAGGAGTTGAGGCGCGCCACGATGGCTGTAATGAGGCAGAAATGAAAACTTGCAGAATCTGCAAAGAGAGATTTGAGCCAGTTCGCCCGATGCAGCCGACTTGCCAAGCCTTTTCCTGCCAGGTCGCATACGCCGATAAGGCTGCAGACAAGTCGCGGAAGAATCGACAAGCCGTAGAGCGCAAGGAAATCAAGGCCCGACGAGAGTCCATCAAGACTCGATCAGACTACCTAAAGGAAGCGCAGAAGGCTTGGAACTACTACGTGCGCATGCGCGATTATGGGAAGCCATGCGCGAGCTGCGGGGCAATGCCAGATCAAAAGTTCGGTGGAACAATGGACTGTTCTCACTATCGCAGCATCGGTGCGGCACCTCACCTTAGGTTTCATCTGCACAATGCAGCGGCTGCGTGCGTCAAGTGCAACCGCCACTTAGGTGGAAACGTCGCCGCGCTACGAGTTGGAATGATTTCCAGAATTGGGATTGAGAAGGTTGAGGCGGTCGAATCAAACAACGACGTTAGAAAGTTTGACATCGAGTACCTAAAGAGAGTGAAAAAAATCTTCTCCAAGAAGGCCGCAAGGGCAAGAACGACGAAAGGAAAAACATGGAACTGAAAGATTTGGTAGGCGAGCACATACTTGACGCGGTGGACTTCTCGACCGAACAAGTGGAGACATGGGGTGAGCCATTCAAGGCATGCCAGGCGATGCGGTTTCGACTGGATGGGAACGTCTATACGGTCACCGAAGACCCGGAGGACGGCTGCCGTAGCACCATGAAAGAAATCACTGCTGGCGACTGGCCGATGACCAATGTTTTCCAGCCTGTGCGCGTCGTTGGCCGGCATCGCCCTTTCTCCGAATATGGTAGAGGCTCCGACATATTGGAACTGATCGACGTTGGCACCGGCCAGACCGTGATTGAGGTTGGCACCGACAACTGCCATGACTACTACCCTAATTTCGTGGCAAACTTTCGGCCAGAATCCATGACGCCGAACGCTGGGTTAGGCCCGGCAGGAGAGTGACGATGACAATACACTGCGCTGGATGCAGCCATCCGACGATTTGCCGAACGCATGGCTGCGCGGCAGCGGAAGCGCGCGAGAACAAGCTGCGCGCGGCGGCACCAACCGATGCAGAACTGATTGACCAGTTGCGCCGCGCGCTGCATGGCATGGTCTTCGCGGCCGACCGAGTGGACATTGACAGGCCAACATTCGGCGAGTGTAAGGCAATGCGCGCTGCGCGCGCTGCGCTTCTAGCAGCTGAAGAGCGGGCCTAACGCTGACGTAATCGGACCTTGCGACGAGAAAGGGCGAACAATGAACACCGAATCTATGCCGGCGCAAGGTCCGGCTGCCGTAAATGTTAGAGGTGTTTGCGGAACCTGCCTGCACCGAGACAAAACCGGTCACTGCCAAAGCGAAAAACTATCAGAGGGGGATTGGGGGCAGACTGAAACCGAGAAAGTTGACATGCTGATTTATGACTACAACGAGAGTGGAGGTTTTTGGGTTGGGGAACGATTCGGCTGCATACACCACACACCTACGCGGAGAGGTATGAAAAATGAGCAATTACGATGAGCTAGACAGATTGATTCTTTCCCGCGTCGGGGCGCACGGCGTTCGCTTCGCGTGCATTGCTGCTGGCGCAGTGTGGATCGAGGCGGATCGGATTGCTGACGAACTTGGGCGCAAAGCCTATCGCGTGATCGAGGAACGACTGCAGTCTTTGCGCAGGGCGGGAAAGATCAAATTCGACAGCAAGGCCGGGTGGACTGCGGCGAGCATCATGACAACGGAAAAGATTGGAGCGAACATGGATATAATTGATCGGCTTGAGGTCGAGAGAATTAAGGACCTCCCCTCTCTGGCGTGGAACAATCTACTGACTCCGCGGGCTGATTTGTCCGTCAGGTCCGTGATAGAGGTCGGCCAGGGGACAGAATACGAGGCTAGACTCGTAGTTAGTGTGAGATTCGTGGCAAACGCACTGGAGTACGAGCAGGCGCTGCAGCTAGCCCGCGAGAACCTGTCCCGCGCGCTGTACGCCGACTTCCACGAGAAAGCACGGCAAGTTATCGGCCTTATCTATGCGCACGAGCGGGATGGGGCGCTTCTTGCAGCGCAAGAATTGCTAAGTCTCATCAACAGTTCTTGCAGGAAGGGGTAGATCATGGAAAGAGCGACCGAAACAACAACCAAAGAACTGCGCAATAACATCGTATTAACGACCGAAGATATCGAGCGGAGAATAATCGCGGAGATGAAGGCCCTAGGCATCACGGCCGACTCCAGCGCCAAAGCTGGCGTCTTGTGGCCGACTTGGCTCAAGCCGAGAAAGGGACAATGAGCCATTCCCGGACGGACTGCGGTGCGCGCGGGAGCCGGCTTAAATGACCGGCTCGCAGCCCAAAACCGTTTCAGACATTGCTATCGAATGCATTGCGAACGGGGCGCTCGACGAGGGCCGGGACCATACGAAACTACGGCGTGTGCATTATCTGCGCGCAATGGCCCTGGCTGGGATACACGACCGGATCGCCTCCTCGCTGTGGCGGATGGTAGCCGATGGCCTGACGCCACTAGAAACGGCGCGGCTCGCCAAAGGGGTGAAGGACATTGTCAGGCGCAGGTCGAGTCGGTTCGCGTGGAACCTCACAGAGTCGCAAATCATCCGGACGGCAGAGCATGCCGTGGCGTTCATTGTGGCGCCGGCCTGCCCTGCCTGCAGTGGGCGTGGCTATGAGGTGCAGGTCGGCACCGGCCGACTGTCTGACGTGCCGTGCGGATCCTGTAGTGGGGCGAAAATACGGCGTATCGACTCGCGCTATGCGCAGGACGTGCTAGCCGACCTCGAACGCCGGCAGCACGCGATGGCCAGAGGGGCGAGAATCCGCATGATGCGGGACGAGAAACTAGCGAAGAAAATATTGGATAACTCTTGATTTTAATGGTATATAATGGCAGGGAATGCAGAGGCGGCCCTCGACGGTCGTCCGGAATAACACCTTACCAAGAGCGAGCTGCGTAAGCCCTGCTCGCCCAAAAATTGCCGAACGCGCTACCGATGACACTCATCCGCCAGTACATCCTCAACCTGCGGCTGCGCCTCGACGCGCCGTTTCCCTCGCAACTCAAGGGCCGCACCATGCGCGGCGGAACCTACATTCGCCTGGTTTCTGGATGACGGCTACCTCTGAGTTGCAACGGTCGTGGGACGAGGCCCTCATAGACTCGTGGTTCGACTCCCCGGATGAATCGATGGTCAAGGCCGTGGTTGTTTTCCGCGGCAAGCACAACTTGGTGGAAGATGACGCGCTCAGCGCAATGCATCGAGTGCCGAACGCATACACCCACTGGAAGTGTTCGGTTCGCCGATTCGTGTGCGGCTACATACCAAAACTCGCCGGCTGGCTATGGGAAACCAAGAAGGAACAAGCCGACCGCCGCGCAAAAATACTCTTAGCTATGCGCGGACTCAAGGTGACCAGCAAAGACTACAAGGCCGTCGCAGAGAGCGCCGAGAGGTACAAGTCCATGCAAAAGTATAAGCGACATCGCCAATCCGTTGCGTTATCGCAAAGAGCATGGGAAGCGAACAGGCGCAGCGGCCAGTGGAACGTATGCAAGTGAGCAACGCCTAGTCACTGTAGCGCCGTTCCAAGGACAATCGCGAGTAGGGGGCGCCGGGAGCCCGCTTGGCTCATACCCAGGAGGAACGGGGTTCGATTCCCTGTCTCGCAACCATAAAAAAGCCCGCCATGAGCGGGCTTTGTTGCGACTGATATGACTGGTTTTAGCCGAAAGAGAGCAGCGCAACGATTAGTATCCAGCAGATTGCCATCGTGACGGTCAGCTTGGCCGAGTAGCTGGCGATCTCTACTGCCCGCAGGATTATTGGCGTTCTGGCAGGTTTCCGGTGCATCGAGACTGGATGACCTGCAATGATTGTGATGTATTTCATGGTTTCAGCTCCGATTCCTTGATCTGGAACAGTTCGAACAGCCCCGGATGCATTCTCCGTCGCCCAGCTTCCCATTCTTGCCAGGCGCGCCTGGTGCCGTGTATAAGCGCGGCGGCTTCGTCTTGGGTGAGTCCAGCGTATTTGCGGGCGGCGACGATCTCGTCTTTGGTTGGATGTGTCATAGCGCCTAACCGTAAATAAACCCACGCCCCGGCATGTCTTCGGCTTCCGCTCCAGCCGGCGCTTCGACAACCCACGCGAACACATCTAGCCCACGAGCATTGAACGCATCGGCTTCATTTTGTGCTTCGGCCTTCGTGTCGTACAAGCCAATCTGTGAGCCACGGTTATTCATTAGTGCAAACATGTCCCATCCCCCGTCTGTGCTGGTTCGCGCCCATCGCTCACCATGGCTACACTGTAGCACGCAAAGCGAACGCACGCAAGCGGTATGTAGAGAAATCCATATATATGGAAACGCTTATATTCAAACTTGTTCAAAGGAATCAATATGAAAGACCAAAAGCCAGCCAATCCAGTCAAGCGCCCCGGCAAGGGCGGCAAGCGAGGCTGTTGAAGTGAGGCAGAAGTCTCCCGCAAAGACGCCAGCCAAGAAGAGGTCGTCGGCTGCGGTAATCATGGGCGTATAGGCGGATGTCTGAGAACAGCCAAATATCAGGCAAGCGAGGCGGAAAGCGGTCGTCGTCGTTCAAGCCAGGGCAGACCGGCAATCCAGGCGGTCGCCCAAAGAAGACGCAAGAGGAGCTTGATTTGGTCGAGGCGTGCAAGGGGAAGACGCCTGCAGCCCTTGCGGTAATCGAGAAGATCATGACCAGCGGCAGCAATGAACGCAACCAACTCTCTGCGGCGCTGGCGATAATCGAGCGTGCGTGGGGCAAAGCGATACAGCCACAGACCCTAAGCGGCCCGAACGGTGGGGAAATCCCGGTCGGAATTCGGGTGTCGTTCAAGTGATTGTTGATCGTGTAGCGCCAAAGTGTCCTGTGTGCGGCAAGGCTTGTTTTCCGAAACAGTCATGGATGCACAAGGATTGCTCGGTGGCTAACACACAGGCCGAAACGCCTGACGTGGTGGCTAACATCGACCGGACTGACGAAATCAGCGATTGCGCGGTGGCTAACAGCCGACATGGCAAACACGCTGACCCTGAGAGTCGCCGCGCGTACATGCGGGAGTACATGGCAAAGCGCCGGGCAAAATGAGCGAAGTCGAAGCGCAGTTCCCCGAAGCCCTGCGTTTTCTGTTTGAGCCAAATCGATACAAGGTCTCATACGGTGGGCGCGGCAGCGCAAAGAGCTGGAGTTACGCCAGGGCTCTCCTGATACAAGGCGCTGAGAATCCGCTGCGCATACTGTGCGCGCGTGAGATACAGAAGTCGATCAGGGATTCGGTTCATAGGCTATTGACCGACCAGATCGCGGAATTGGGACTCGGGTCGTTCTATGAGGTGCTCGAAACAGAGATCCGCGGGGCAAACGGGACGCTGTTCATCTTCTCCGGGCTCGCGAGTCAGACGACGGAATCGCTCAAGTCCTACGAAGGAGTAGATCGATGCTGGGTTGAAGAAGCCCAGTCGGTCAGCCGGAAGTCGTGGAACATCCTGATTCCGACGATTCGCAAGCCTGGCTCAGAAATTTGGGTGAGCTTCAATCCTGAGCTTTCTACAGACGAAACATATGTTCGGTTCGTGACAAACCCACCTCCAGGGTCAATCGTCTGCGAGGTCAATTACTCTGACAATCCGTGGTTTCCCGAGGTGCTGGAGCAGGAAAGACGACACTGCGAGCTGACGAACAAAGAGGATTACGCCACCATCTGGGAAGGAAAGTGCCGGACTGCGGTTATAGGGGCCATCTACGCTCACGAGATAGATGCTGCGGTACGGAATGGCCGGATTTGCAATGTCCCCTACGATCCGAGGCTGAAGGTCCATACCGTCTGGGATCTGGGATGGAACGATTCCATGGCGATCAGTTTTGTCCAGCGGCTCAGGTCAGAACTGAGAGTGATTGACTACATCGAGGATAGCCACAAGACGCTGGACTGGTATTGTGCCGAGATCAATCAGCGACGGTACAACTGGGGAACTGACTACCTGCCGCACGATGGCAGGACGAAGGATTTCAAGACCGGAAAGAGCGCGGAGCAGATACTTAAGGCTTTTGGTAGGAAGGTGAAGATTGTTCCGTCTGTGAGCGTCGAGGACGGAATCAAGTCGGCAAGAATGGCGTTCCAACAGACTTACTTCGACAAGACCAAGACGGAACGGCTGGTCGAATGCCTCAAGCGCTACCGTAGAAGCATTAACGCTCAGACCAATGAGCCTGGAGCGCCGCTCCACGATGAGTTCAGCCACGGGGCGGACAACTATCGCTATGTTGCTCTGGTAGCGGACCAGTTGAGTAACGAAGATGAGGTAACTAGATCGCGTATTCCACCCCGCCGCGCCTTCGACAGAGACACCGGCGTTTAGCCAAATCTGCCGACCGAATCACCCAGAAGCCGCTCAATGCGGCTTTTTTTATTGCTTGGAGTCATAGATGGCAATCCCAGTACAGACCGCTGACCCGGCCGGCGACGGCTCGATCATCAAATACACATGGAACTTGACGACGGCCGACCCGATCGGAGATGCCCTGGCGTTTCCAGCATGGGCAGATCGTTGCTTTACCTTGACTGGCACTTGGGGCGGGGCGACCGCCGCTATTCAGGGCAGCAACGGCAGCAACTACGTCACGCTGACCAATGGGGCCACCGGAGAGAGCGCGACAACGACGGTCGATTCCGTGATTACCCCATTCGAGGGCGTGCTCTATGTGCGCCCGAACCTTACCGTTGTCGGCGTTGGCGCGTCGGTCACGGTTATCATTATCGCGCGGCGATCCTCGCCATTGCGCACCTGACGGGAGACCCGCAATGGCTACACCGGTTAAGATTTTCGATTACTGCGAGCAGTTGGCAAAAGGCGTGCATATTTGGGGCACTCACACCTTCAAGGTGGCGCTGACGAACACCAGCCCAGCGCAGACCAATACTGTGCTGGCAGACATCACGCAACTGTCCACTGGTGGCGGCTATACAGGCGGCGCTGGAGGCGGGCTGACGCTCGATACGGTGACCGTCACCGAGTCCGGCAGCGGCAACCACGACATCGTGCTGACTGTTGCCGACGAGGTACTCACGGCCACAGGCACTGTCGGCCCGTTCCGCTACCTGTTTTATTACAACGACAGCGCGACCTCGCCCGCCGACGCGGGGATTCTTTACTATGATCACGGCTCAAGTGTGACGCTCGCCAACACCGAGACATTCACGGCGGATCACGACGCCACGAACGGCCTGTGGAAACTCGTCTGATGGGCGCTAGCGTACCGGGCCTGTATGGCGACCTGACATCGCGGCTATTTGCTAAGCAAGTCCGCGAGGTGATCACCAATGGACACCTGCTCAAGATCGTCACGTCAGACAACTCCGAACTGACTATCGCGTGGGTAGATGGCGAGGGCCGCCCGATCAAAGGTCATCCTGTCGTCGTCGAGAGCGGAGCTAGGCTCAAGGCAGAGGGCATTAAGGACGTGATGTATCTCCCCCAAATTCGCACACGAGGGGAAGCGTGAAGATCGACTACACCGCGACAGACGGGCAGTTGATTGAGGCCGGGCTGTCGCCGCGTATCATTGAACTTGCAAAGCAACCGTTTATGCGGCCAGGTGGGATTGATTTTGATATCCCCTACGCGATGGCGGTATTGGACGCCCGTGAAAAGGCTGATCTTTATGCGCTGCACATAAACAACCCTGGCAAGAACGTATATTTCCCGCCTATTCCTGGCAAAGCCACGATGGGACTAGTTGTCGACCAACCTACACGAGGTGAAGTATGAAACCGCAAGCAATGACAATCGAAGCCGTGGCCGCGCAAGATGCCAAGGTAAATGCAATGACGTGGAGCGACATGGAGTCGCGCTACTATCTACTAAACTCCGTTGTCGAGGCGACTTACGCGAAGACCGCCCCGATCCAGACGAAACTCGACGAGGCGAATGCAAGGGCTGAGATGGCGCGCATCAGGGCAGTTGAACTGGCAGACCAGATTGAAAATATCTGGGGCGCCGACTGGATCGCGACGAAGCGCGAAATCGGCCTGATTGCCAAGCGCATGGCTGTCGCCAAGAAGCTCAATCTCGCTCCGGTCGCGTGATGTTCGATCGCCTGTTGTGGCGTAGTGCGGCGAGCGCGACCTATACGCTCGCCGTCGTTGCTCTGTTCGCTGTGTGCGGGAGCGCGCACGCGACCAACTATTTCTCGTGGGGTGCCGAGGGCAACACATATATTGCCAACGGCGTCTCTACGACTTTCTTGTACGGCTACATAGGTAATTCATCGCAGGACTGCACGGTGTCTCACTCTGGCTCGTGCTCCATGAAAATAATAGTAGATGGATCGACAGGGGACGAGTCACAGGGGAAAGAACTTAACGCGCCGATTCGTATTACAGGCGCAGACATTGTTGGTGGTCCCGCTATCTATTATCGCTGGTGGATGAGAATAAATACCGGCTGGAGTTGGGGTAGCGTTACGCCAAAGACTAAGTCGTCCCGCGTGGTTGCAGATTTTGACGGCAATTCCGGCATCAGGGGCTGGACCGGATACGTCCAAGCGAGCGGGTTCAATGTCGGAGAGTGCGACGGCGCGGGCGCTGGTGGCGGCTGTGTCGATCCTGGGCCTAGCATCAACTACGATATGACCAACAAGGCCGACAACACGTGGCGCGAATACATCGTCATGATTCGCCCGAACAGCACTACATCCACGGCTGACGGCGAAATAAAAGCGTGGGTCAATGGCACACTTGTGGGGACTACATCCAATTTCATCCTGCACGACGACGCGGGGACGGAATGGTGGGAGTCGTGGGGCGGCTGGATGATGATGCCGTACTTCCAAATGAACGATGCGGCGGGAGGCGGAACGATCTACGTTGATGACATCTCAACGGACAACGTTTTCAACTCCACCTTTGGAGGGGGAGACACTACCGCCCCGACCGGCGTAGCTGTCACCGTACCAAGCACCGGCGCGACTGTCAGCGGCAATCAAACTGTCACCGCAACATGCACAGATGAAACGGCAGTTGCAAACGTGCAAATGCTGCTTGATGGGTCGAGTCTCGGCACTGCCGATACTTCCAGTCCCTACTCGATCACGTGGGACACGACTGGCGCAAGCAACGGTACGCACACACTCTCCGCGCGCTGCACCGACACCAGCAGCAATCAGACGACTTCTTCGACGATCAGCGTCACGGTCAGCAACATAGGGGGCGCAGTAGGATGCCCGTCAGGGTGGGAAAGCAGCCATCCGACGTGGATTTGGTGCGACGATTTCGAGACGGATAAGAGCGCGTCATGGTGGGATTCAAACGGATTCGGATCGAGCATGGTGCGATCCGCCGGAAATGGAAGCCCCGGCTATTCACTGCGTGCAACCTTCCCGAATACAACCGGGACGTCAAATGGTGGCGACTTCAAGATCGTGTTCGGCGACACGGCCTATACGCCGAACGTCAAGTCGAGCACAGATGTCACGGAGATTTACTGGCGTGCGTACATCAAGCATTCGGCGGGCTGGAATCCAGGCGACGGCTGGAAATTCACCCGCGCTGTTGGGTGCTCAAGCGCAACAGGGTATTGCCCGAACCAGACATTCATGACGCACTGGTGGTCTGGTGGTGGATCGTATTCAACGGTCCTTGGCGTTGATCCTGCGTCTGGCGTTAGCGGCTCAACGGTAGTGACGACGACGTGGAACGATACGGCAAACTTCACCTGGCTAGGGGCTGACGCCGGGACTATCCCCGTGATGGGCAATTCACGCGCGAACACATGGCAGTGCATCGAGGGCCACGTTAAACTCAATACGCTTGGCGCATCGGACGGGGTGCAGGAGTTGTGGGTCGATGGGGTGCTGGATGCTCAGGCAACAGGGCTGAATCTGCGCGGCAGCTACGCCGGCACCTACAACGGCATCAACATGATGTCGTTCGAGAACTATGAAAATGCCGGCTTGGCCGTATCTGGCCGCACCCGTGACTGGGATAACCTCGTCGTTGCTACCGACCGCGTAGGGTGTGCATTGGTAGACAGCGGCGATACTACCGCGCCGACCGTTCCCGCTAGCCTATCCTGCCCGTCCTCGACTACCACGGGGATTACCTGCACATGGTCTGCATCGACAGACGCGGTAGGTGTCACTAGCTACCCGCTCGAACGCCGCTCACTCCCCGATGGCGGGGCATGGACGCAGATCGCCGCGCCGGCAGGCACGAGCTACGCCGACACGGTACCGACTACGACTCGCTACGAGTATCGCGTCAGCGCGAAGGACGCCGCGGGCAATCAGTCTGCGCCCAGCACATCGGCGACAGCTACCTCGCACATTAATCTATCCTTCGGATACGGCGTCAATTTGCCGCTTGAATTCCGGAATGGGGCTTGGGATTCCACGCAACGGGCACAGGCGCTCGATGCAATCGCATTCATGTGCGGATCGACATGCTGGGTTCGTATGGACGTAACGCATTCGACAGCCGAGGCAACGCAGGGCGTCTATACGTGGTCTGAGTACGACACGAGAATAAACGAGATAAAGGCTCGTGGCTTTAAGATTCTGCTGATGCTTGGCTACTCGCCGGCGTGGAATCGTGACGTGGCCTGTACGAACAGCAACGCAATGCCGGTCAATGGCGCTGCGTTCGGGGCGTTTGTCGGTGCGGCGGTCGCTCGATTTACCCCGGATGCCGTCGAGTTCTGGAATGAGCCAAACTCTCTAGGCTTCTCCTGCCCGGCAGTCAGCGCGACCAATTATTACGCTAAGGTGCTTGAGCCAGGCTACAACGCGGCGAAGGCTGCGAGACCGCAGACAGCCGTCATAACTGCCGGGACCGGTCCTGCCGTCGATGCGCCGGCAGCCTGCTCTCCCGGGTCTGCTTGCACAGAGTCTCGAACGGCGATGGGCTATCTGGTAGACCTATACGCCATTGCCGGCGCTAAAGAGCATTGGGATTGCATCGGCCATCACCCATATACCAACAATGCGCAGCCGCCCGGAACGGCCTACGTGAGCGGACTCGGAACCGGGTGGATGCAAATGGAGCAATACACAGGTACCTCGCTGCGTACCGCGATGACGAACAACGGGCAGTCGGCGCTAAAGATATGTACGACGGAATGGGGGATTCCAACTGGCGGAACGGGCAACATGGGTTCAGTCAGCACGACATTGCAAGCGGATAGTTGGGTGTCGTCCGGCTTTCCGATCCTCGCCGGAAAATCATGGGCTGGCCCTAGTTTTTGGTACGTCTTGACAGATCGCTGTGCAACGGCGGCGCTTGAGGAGTGCTGGTTCGGTCTATTGCAACAAGACATCGTGACGAAAAAACGATCCTTCGGTGCGTTCAAAGCACTCGCCAACCCGCTGGCTGCGCCTGGCCGCGACAAGTTCAGGCCTAGGTAAATATGGCGACACCTGTTTTCGACGCAACACATAGCGACCTGGAAGGGTCGAGCGCAACGTCCATTACTAGCGCGTCATGGACGGTTGCCGGATCAAATCGATTTATGCTGGCGTTCCCAGCATCCGGGGATGATCCGGTAGCTGATCCGTCCGGCGCTAAATGGGGCGGGTCTGGCGGAACGGCACTGACCAAACAAGGCTCTACCGTCAATGCTGGATCATTCGGGAAACTGTCGCTATATACGCTGGTCGCGCCTGCCGCAGCTTCCCAAACGTCATATTACTCGTGGGGGAGCACGGAAGGCGAGCTGGCTGGCGGCGCAATAAGCCTCACAGGAGTCGATCAGGGGACGCCGATAGGCACCCCTGCAACTGCAACCGGGAACTTCGTTTCCGGAACGCAGCCTAGTCTATCCGTATCTTGCGCCGTTGGAGACTTGATTGTCGGGGCGTGCTGGTTTGTCGATCAGACCGCCACAAGTGACAGGACGGTTCTGGCTGGCTCAGGCTCCACAGAACGATACACGATGGAGCACTCGGGTAATTTCGAGGCAATGTGCATCGTTACCAAGACCGCCACTTCAACCAGCGAGACCATCAACTTTACAATTAATGGGACGAACACCAATCAATTAGATTGGGCCGTCATAGGGGTCGCTGTAAAAGGCGCATCTGGCGGCGGAAGCGCAACGACAACCGTCGAGTCTGCCAGCTACACCCACACACCGCAGGATGTCGGAGCAAAAGCAGGATTCTCGGTTACCGCAGATAGCGCCTCTTTCGCTTTCTCCCCACAAAACATCGGCACGGCAAAAGGCGGCGCCGCATCGATGCTTGCCGCACAGGCGTCTTTCGCCTTCACGCCGCAAAATGTCGGGACTAGCAGGACGCGAACCGTCGATGTTACATACCTTCCGGTCCCCGGAAACGAAGGCTATCGAATCGAGTGGGATAGTAATTCCGGTGCGCCGTATGCCAACAGCGCCGAAGTCGCAACGGATGTCCTGACCTATGCGATAACTGGACTTGCAGACCGCACGACGTACTACTGGCGCGTTGCTGCGCTGGTGGCCGGCGTGCCGCAATCGTGGGCGACCGAGGAAGTCTTCACGACAGGAATCGAGCCGCTGGCGGCAGAGAGCGCATCTTACGCCTTCACGCCACAGTCCGTCGGCACGAGGTCTGCTGCGATTTCGACAATTGTATCGGCCTCTTTCGCTTTCACGCCGCAGGACATCGGAACCAGCAAAGGGACCGGCAACATTGCCATTACGATCGCATATGCCGGATACACTTTCACGCCTCAAAATGTGGCAACGCGCGCCGGGTATCTTGTAGCGGCCAACAGTGCGTCTTACGCATGGACACCGCAGTCTGTCGGCACAAGTTCTACCGGGCAGGAGCATCAGTTCTCCGGCGCATGGCGCGTCGGCAGTTATCGTAGGCGACATGGGCGCTAATGGCATGACAATCAAACGGAGCAACATGGATGGCTAAGTGGACCTCGCAGTCGGTGATGGATGGCGGGTCGGACCTGATCCGCACATTGGCTGGTACGGCGGGCCGCGTGAAGATGCACGCCATTAAAGCGTATTCGGCCAGCGATTCCTATTCGACGGTCGTCACGACAAATAGCTGTGGATCGGTCGATCTGGCAGCTGGAGACATCGTGCAATCCGGTGCGGCCGGAGCTGCGCGTGTGAGCACGTTCGCCGCCAAGAGTATTGCGCTCACGGCAAACTCAGGAGCCTCACCTGATACGCATATCGCCGTGGTCGATTCTGTCGGATCGGCGGTCTTGCTCGTGACAGACGAGACCAACAATCAGCAAATGTTCAGCGGCAACACGCTGGCCGTGCCGGCGTGGACCTGGACGCTGAACCAGCCGACCTGACATGCTGCTGCTCGCTTCTACCTCGGACAAGATTCAGGTCGTCACGGACTCGGCGATTACCGTCGATGCTCATGCGTCCTACGTCGATTTGAACGGCACGACGACCACGCCGGGGCGGAAGAACACGCCGATTACCACCGCGACGACGACCGATGTGGTGGCATCACCAAGCGCAAGCACCTACCGCACGGTCAAGACGCTGACGGTGCGGAACCGCCACGCTACGACATCAGTAGGCGTCAAGGTTGTGCTGACCGACGGCACCAATGCGATGGAGTTGGTGCAGGCGACGATTCCTGCCGGCGACACCCTGCATTACCACGAAGGTGCAGGCTTCAGCATGACCGACGCAACTGGGCGCATTCACCACATTACCGACTTCGGTTCGCCCGCGGTCAATGCGATGAATCTGGTTGTCCTCGCTTCGGATGTGGTGAATAACAACGCGGTGGCGAACACGATCGCCGATGTCACGGGCCTGTCGTTCGCGGTCACGGCCGGACAGACCTACCAGTTCGAATTCCTGATTCCATACACCTCGGCGGCGACGACGACGGGATCGCGTTGGACCATCAACGGCCCGGCTTCGCCGACGATGCTCAACTACACCAGCCAATACACGCTGACCGCCACGTCGATGACGACCAACTACGCGACCGCCTACGACATCCCTGCGGCGTCGAATGCCACCTCGCTGACCGCCGGCAACGTGGCGCGGATTGCTGGCGTGATCAAGCCGAGCAGCAACGGGACCGTTATTGCCCGCTTCGCCTCCGAGGTCACGGTCTCTGCTGTTACGGCCAAGGCTGGCGCGCTGCTGAAGTGGGTGCGCACGCTCTGAGGTAAGCCATGCTGCTGTTCGACCAAAACGCGAATCCGCTGCGCTGGTTCGCGCCCGAGGTCGATGCTGTCGGCTGGTTCGACGCAGAGTTTGCCGAAGAGGAAAGCGGGGCGATTCAAGGCGCGGTTGCTAGTCTGGCGACGGCGACCTTACTGGACTCTCTCGCTGCGAGCCAGACACAGGTTGCCGTGATTGCTGCGTTGGTCTGTGATGCGGCGCTATCCGCCCCGTCTGGCACACAGGCACAACTTGCCGCGGTTTCCAATGCGGCCAGTGCAACGCAATCAAGCACGCCAGCCGCCACGCAATCGCAATCTGCATTGGTGGCAGGGGCCTCGACTGTCTCTGCACTGTCAGGCACGGCGGCAACACAGATTCATGTCGGCGTTGTGTCAGGGCTGGTGACGGCAACCGGACTCAGCGAGCCGGACACCGGCGGCGGCGCGATTTCCGCAGCCGTATCGAACATGACGATTTCGGCTGGGTTATCTACGGTTGCCTGTGGCCGGCAATCGCTTGTAAGCAACGTATTCAGACGACGCTACGGTAGGCGCGCGGCGCAGAAATGGGCGGAAATGATGACTAATAGGATGCGCCGATGATCGATACGGAACAAGAGTCGCCAGGCCGCACGGAACAGAAGAATATCGAACGATTTGCGGCGCTGTCTGCGATCGTGCGTGAAAAGCGTGACGAGGCGATCAAGTACAGGCAACAGTCCGGTGTCGAAGAAGAATGGGCGCTCGCCGAGGAGCAATACGAAGGCATCGACGACGCCAACCGCGGCACCAGCAATGCCGCCACACGCAAGCCGACGTCGATGTCTGGTGGGTTGTTGAAAAACTCAGACAGCAAGGACGTCCGATCAACGCTGCTGCTCAACATCACCTATCCCTACACAAATTCAGCGACGGCCCGCATTGCCGACATGCTGCTGCCTCAAGACGAGTTGAACTACGGGGTTGAGCCGACCCCGATTCCTGAACTCGATGCCGCGCAAGACAATACAAGCCCTCTGCTCGATGACTACGGACAGCCGATGATGCGCGGTCCGGATGAGGAAGAAACCGCGCGGGAATGCAGGGCCAGGTGCAAATGACCGTTGCCGATGCTGCGAAACAAGCACTCGCGAAGGCCAAGGATGCCGCCAAAGCGGCAGAGCAACAAATCAACGATTGGCATACCGAGAGTGGATTCGTTTCCGAACAGCGCAAGATGATAAAGATGTCCGGCAAGCTTGGCGTCGGGGTATTGAAAGGGCCGTTTCCGGTAAAGCGCAAAGCCGCAAAAGTCGTCATGTCGGAGATGGGCGCGCAGTTGCAGATCAGCGTCAAGGTTGCGCCGGCCTCGAAATGCATCAGTCCGTGGAACCTCTATCCCGACCCGGCCTGCGGCGACAACATTCACAATGGGTCGTTCATCGTCGAGCACGATGAGATTACCCGCAAACAACTGCGTGACTTGAAAGGTGTAGATTACATCGACCCCGAGATTGATGCCTGTTTAGAAGAAGGTCCGCAGGCATGGTCCTCGACAGACTCGACGAGCGGCCGGCGTGATGGAATAAACGACAAGTCACTCTACGACATCTGGTACTTCTACGGCGACGTTAAGCGTTCCGACCTAGATGCGGCACGGACGCTGCACCATGCCACGGATGATGAGGTTGATAGCGACAGCGAGGAAGGAAAGGAACAGCCTGACGGCGACGATTACGCCTATGTTCAGATCACATTGGTTAACAACCGCGTCGTTAAGGTCATCGAAAATCCGCTGGATTCCGGAGAATTCCCATACGACGTGTTCCCTTGGTCGGAGCGGGCGAACTCATGGACAGGTTACGGCCTGCCACACCAGATTCGCGCGGCGCAGAAAATCGTCACGGCAGCAACCCGGCTGATGCTCAACAACGCCAGGCTGAGCGCGGCGTTGCTTCTCGGCATCAAGCGGGGAGTGATCAATCCAATGGATGGGTCGTGGGACATTAACGGCGACAAGATTTTTGAACTAGATGAAGCCGCGGACGCCCAGTCTATCCGCGACGCAATGCATGTGTTCGACATACCTAGCAAGCAGGTAGAATTACAAAACATCGTCTATTTCGGCCTCAAAGTTGCGGAAGACACAACCGGACAGCCGATGCTAATGCAGGGGCAGATGGGGCAGGCGCCAGATACCGTAGGCGGCATGGAGATTCTTTCCAACAACGCTGGTGTCGTCCCGCGCGACAAGGCGCGAACCTTCGACGAATCTATTATCGAGCCGCATATCAATCGTTACTACGAATTTCTGATGATGTACTCGGACAACGACAAGGCCAAGGGTGACTTCCAGATCAAGGCGCGCGGCTCCGCAGTTCTTGTGGAGCGGGCGTTGCAGTCGCAAGCCATCCTGCAGATGGGCGCTCTGGTGCAGCAGGAGCGCAATCCATTCCGCGTATCTCCGGACAAGTGGTTCGCAGAGATGGCGCGATCGCAGCGCCTCGACCCAAGCAAGTTCCTGTATGACGACGAGGAATGGAAGAAGATCAGCGAGCAGCCTGGCACCATCCGCTCCGCAGATCGAAGCGGCGAAGATTTCGCGCGCAGGTCGATACCCGGAAGATCAAGGCCGATACGGATCGCGATACCCAGTACGTTCAGGCGGAGACCGATCGCACCCAGCGCGAGCACGAAAGCTCGCATGGCCGAGTTGAGCCTCGCTAGAACTGGCACAGCTAGATTACGCTTCGCGCCACCAGATGACGCTAGATGACGTGAAAGCCAAGCTGACGATGAAGTCGATGGATATAGTTGCAATGAAGGAACTCTCGGCAATTGGCGCGCCGGCAAATAGGTTGCCCAAGCCGCCTGTCGAGCCTCGTGGGCGAGCTCCTAGAGGACAGTCGTTTCAGCGATGAATCTTAACCTCACTGAGAAGAGCAGCAAACCGACGATGCAACCCAAGAAGCCCAAGCCGAGGAACCGGCCGCTACCGAGCCACCGGACCCGATTAAAGAATTCGAGGCAAGCATCAATCAACGGTTTTCCGACCATAACGAACAAGTGTTCGGCAAGGTCGGGCGCATGTTGAGAAGCGCGACGCGAAACTGAAGGACGACATCAAGAAGGAACTGCTGGCTTCGATTCAGTCGCAAGCCCCGGAACTTTCCGACGACGACCTGAAGGAAGCGATGGCGGACTTCGATGAACTCGGGGTGTCCGAAATCGGCGGAGCTGTCGGCAAGGCGCTGAAGAAGGTCATGTCGCGACGCACTGCAACCCCATCTGAACCGGCACAGCCGGCATTCGATGCCGAATCACTGAAGTCAGACTTTGATGCGCGCGTCACTGAGCGCGTCGAACAAGTCAGACGGGAAATGGCAATCGAAAGGCTGACTGAGTTGCGCGAGGACTGGGAAGTGCGGAATAGCGCCGGCTTCAAGCAGTGGTTTGTCATACAACCGGCCGACTACCAGCAACGTATCAATAGCTCGTGGAAACCCGGCGACGTGATTTCGGCGATCAACGCCTATGAGGCTCACGTCAAGAAAGCAACATCCAAGAAACAAGACAACACGAAACGGCTCGACGCTGCCATTACACCGACCAAGTCTGGTGGGGTGGCGCTGCCAACCATGTCCGTGCTCGACGCAATGGAGTACGGGCTGAAAAACCCAAATTAGGAGTTAGATCATGGCAACAGGAATTCAAGTTTTTCGACGCCGGAACAGCGCCGAGGCATTGTATTGGGGCAGATTCTTGCTCACGCTATGCCCAAGGAATGTCTCTCGAAGGTCGGCGAGCACTATGAGATGCCGACGAATGAGGGGGACACGATCAAGATGCGTCAGTATCTGCCGTATGGGGCAACTGTCACCAATCCGAATCAGTTTTTCGCCCACGGCACAGGGGATCGCGGCAATGCGCTTGCGCAAGCGCACATGACGCAAGAAGGTGTTACGCCGCCGCCCGACTCGCTCGACAAGCGTGACGTCACGGTCGTTCTGAACCAGTACGACATTCTCTATGGCCATACCGACAAGACGGCGCTGCTCTACGAGGATGACATTCCGAAGCACCAGAAGAAGCAGGTCGGCGAGCGGATGACCCTGGTCAGGGAGATGGTCCGTTACGGGGCGACGCGCGCATCGACAAACCAATTCTACGGCGGCTCCGGCAGTTCGCGCGGCACCGTGGCCGGACCCATTACCTTGGGCCTGTTGCGTTCTATGAAACGCGCGCTGCGCGCCGACCATGCAGAGCCGGTCAACTCGATTCTGCAATCTTCGGTTAAGTTTGGCACCGTTTCCGTCGACGAGGCATACAACATCTATGGGCACACCAGCCTAGAAGCCGATGCGTCCAATCTGCCGGGGTGGAAGTGGGTGAGGGACTACGGGGATATTTCCAAGGCGCTGCCTGGCGAAGTCGGTTCCTGCGAAGGCTTCCGCTTCATTCTGCGGCCGGAATTCGTGCCGTATGAGGATGCTGGCGCCGCGATTGGTTCGACGGGTTGCGTATCGACATCCGGCACATTGATCGACGTGTATCCGCTGATCGTGACCGGCGAAAACTCTTGGGGAGATGTTTCTCTGAGAGGCAATTCGTTCGACTATACCAATATCGCTGTCGGCACCAAGTCCTCGGCGGACCCGTTCGGTCAGCGTGGTTATGTCGGCGCGATCTGGTGGGATGCTGCGGTTGTGACTAACAACGGCTGGATTGCGATCTGCAACGTCGGCATCTCGACGCTGTCGGCCTAAGGAGATTCTCATGGCTGCTGAAAAGCTTGCTCCACGCATCTCCGCGATGTCCAACTTAAACGATAAGAAGGAATTGCGCCCTGTGCTTGAGGCCATGATCAATGGCATCCGCGCCGTGTTAGCGATTCTCGACGCAGACGCCGGAGTTACCGCAACGAATACGGTGGCGACGTTCGACGCCGCCATCACCAAGACATAAGGAGTCATCATGCTGAACCAACAAAGCTTCACTGGCAACATGTGCATTGGAAAGGCCGGTCTTGCCGCCGGCACTACCACGACGCTTACCAGCGCCAACGCCATCACCTACTCGATCAACAGCGTTGCTTACGCCAAGGCGATCACTTCCAACGAGGCTACGCCGACCACAGATATCGTGACGGGGGCAGCCTTCGTGGCAATTCCGGTCGGTTCTGGCGCTGTATTCACCATCGGCCGCGATTCGGCGGGTGCGCTGAAGGTGGCGCAGAGCAAGATCGTGGTGCTCGACAGCGACGAGGACTTCCCGGCCGCCCCGCCGCAACTGGCCCGCCTGCCGAATAGCTACACCACGATCGGCTACGTCAGTGTCAAGGTCGGTACAAGTGGCGCGGCATGGACGTTCGGCGCAAGCAACCTCGCCGGCCCGCCGACGGACGTTGACATCGACTATCAGGATGTCGTGTTCGCGCGGTCCACCCCCTGGGCGCCGACCTAATCGCAAAAGCAACAGACGCTTTAACCCTCGCGGGCGCCTTCGGGTGCCCGCATTCTTTTGGAGATTCAGTATGGCTCGTATCAAACGATCTTATGACGCAGGTGGAATGCAAATCGGGCAGGATGGGGAAACCGTAATCCCTGCGTTCGAGGATCCCGCCCCTATTGAGGTTGAGCCGGTCGACGGCCCGCGTAACAAGAAGTGGCTGGACGACATGGCGATGATGGAGGAATTCGTCACGATTCAGATTGACCCAGAAGAAAACGAATGGGCGGAAAACCCTGTTCAGGCCCCGTGTCAGGGGCGGTCCGTGTGGATCATGCGCGGGATTCCGACCATCATCAAGCGCAAGTACCTGGAGTCGTTGTTGCGGGCGAAGCCGATCTCCATGCGCACCAAGATTACCCCAGCGACCGCGACAGCCAACCCGGTCAATAGCGTCGTGAGGCGTACCGGATTGAAGTATCCGATCCATGTGATCGAGGACAGCAACCCCAACGGCTCGGCGTGGTTCCGCCAGGTTATCAACGAGGGCTGACATGTCCGCCATGTCATTCCTGCAACTCGCCCAGCGACTGCGCGAGAAGTGCCGAATCTCCGGCACGGGGCCGTCATCTGTTATCGGACAGACGGGAGAGATGCTGCGGGTGGTCAATTGGATCAATGACGCCTGGATCGACATTCAGGAGTCTCGACCAAATTGGAAATGGATGCAGGGCGACGTGATCTTCAATACCGTCGTCCAGCAGGCCACTTACACTCCAGCCCAATGCAGTGCCAGTGACATGGCTTCATGGGACTTCTCGCAGAGCTGGCGCATCTATTCTGGTTCGGCAGAAAACGAACAGTTCCTCGATGTCATTCCATATTCCGGTTGGCGCGACACGTACATGTTTGGCTCGATGCGTACCTCCTACAGCAAGCCGGTCGCTGTTGCTGAAACCCCTAGCGGTGGGCTGGCGTTTGGGCAGATACCAGACGCTATTTACACGGTGGATGGAAAGTATTTCAAGGAGCCGTCGGCCTTGGTAAATAACGCCGATACGCCTGGAATGCCTGATAGGTTCCATATGATGATCGTTTATCGGGCGATGATGTTCTATGCGTCGAGCGAAATTGCGCCGGAAGTCTATCAGGAAGGTCTGCAGGAATTCCGTCGCATGATGTCCAGACTCGAGCGCGACCAACTGTACCCGATCACCATCAGCGGGACGCTCGCCTGATGCGGGCACAAATGGTCCCCGTCAGGGTAGATACTCAGCACTTCTCGCTGGCCGGTGGGCTTGACATGGTGTCCGCTGCCACCTTGATAAAGCCCGGTTTTGTGCTCAGTTCGCAGAACTACGAGATAGACTCGGTGAAAGGCGGTTATCGCCGGCCGCATGGCTATGAGCGTTACGACGGACAACCAGCTCCGAGTGATGCCTCGTATTGGCTGCTCATGGTCGATATCACTGGTACGGTGGCAGTCCGGCAATACCACCTACAGGGGCAACGTCGGCCGCAACCGGAAAGGTCTTGCAGGTCAACGGCGGAAGTCTTGTTCTAGGCCGGGTGACGGGAGTGTTCGCTCAGGGAGAGAGCTTCACGATTGCCGCTGTAGTGCAAGGATCTATCATCTCGGCTGCGGTGGAATCTGGCGCATCTTCTGTCGAAGACGACGCTGCGTATCGAGGATTAGCGGCCGATGATCGAAGAGCCGATATTCTGCCACCGCCGGGTAGCGGACCAATCCGCGGGGTGTGGCTGTATCGAGACGTTGTCTATGCCTTCCGCGACAACGCCGACGGGACGGCTTGTAACCTGTGGAAGAAATCGGCCTCTGGTTGGGTACAAGTGCCATTCCTCTACGAGGTCACCTTCTCGGCGGGAGGTGGCGCTACTCCAGCCGATGGCGCCACGCTGACTCAAGGTGGGGTCACGGCTACGATACGCAGAGTGGTTCGGCGGACCGGGGCATGGGGAGGTACGGCAGCCGGAACCTTCGTCATTTCCGCCCCAAGTGGCGGGAACTTCGCCGCAGGGGCCGCCACGGCAACAGGCGGGGTAACGATTACCTTGGCCGGAATCCAGACCGCGATCACCCGCCCGCCAGGCGGGCGCTACGAGTTCGTTAATCACAACTTCACCGGATCGACGGACACACTTCGAGTTTATGGCTGTGATGGGGTGGGAACGGCTTTCGAGTTCGACGGGACATATATTGCCCCTATCCACACCGGCATGGCAACGGACACCCCGAGTCACGTCGCCGCCCACAAGGGGCATTTGTTCCTGTCCTTCCGCGGCTCGCTGCAACACTCGTCGATTGGGTTTCCGCTTGAGTGGAGTCCTGTCACCGGAGCGAACGAGTTGGGGATTGGCGACGACATCACTGATCTATTGCCACAGCCGGGCGATGCCGGCGGCGGCGCGATGTCGATATTTTCGGTCAATAGCACCCATGTTCTGTACGGGTCGAGCGCGGCCGACTGGCAACTGGCGCTCCCTATACCGCCGAGTTCATCGGATCGGCTTTCGCCCTGTCTCAACGGGGAATCCAACAGATTGCAGCAACCTCGAATTTCGGCGATTTTCAGTATGCCGCCGTCAGCGGAATAATTCAGCCACTCATCAATCGCTTGCAAGGAACGGCAACAGAGTCTGCGGTACTCAAGGAGCGTAATCAATACAGGCTGTTCTTCTCTGACAATACGATTCTGGCCGTGACCGTTCTTGGAGGAAAGCCAGTCGGAATAATGCAACTGGACTACGGAATACCTGTGCGCTGTTATGTCGCCGGCAACAATAGCGACGGGCGGGAATACGCCTATTTCTGCTCTGACGACGGATTCGTCTATCGCGACTTGGTGGGCACGTCCTTCGATGGCGATTCTATCGAATCATGGCTGAGGCTGCCATTCAATCATTTCAACTCGCCAGAGCATACTAAGACATTCAAGAAGGCCGTGCTTGACGTGGTATCGGACGGACCCGCGTCGGTCCAGGTGACGTATGAGATGGGGGCGGGATCGGTGGAAGTCGATGCCGGGTCAGCCACCGATGTCCCGATCTATGGAGCCGGGGGGATATTGGGACGAGTTCATCTGGGACGAATTCACCTGGGATGGGCCGACCGTCAATCGGCTGGAAGTATCGCTCGACGGGACGGAAACTTCGCTTTCGATGATGTTCTACGGCAACAGCGCGACTCATCAGTCGTTTTCCATACAAAACATCGCATTCCACTACATTGTCCGCCGACTCAAAAGGTAGCCATGTCAAACGACTTTTTTAATTACGACGGCACAACACCGCCAGCCCATACCCGTGGCTTATCGTCGGCAATCCGGGCCATCTACGCAGCCATCATGACGGCATTCGACAAGATGCCTGACATGACAGGCAACGCCGACGAATTAGTCGTTATCAACAGTACAGCAACTGGGCTGACATCGATGTCGGCGTCTAGTCTGATCCTGGCCGCCACCCTGCCCGCGCAGACCGGCAATGCCGGGAAAGTTATAACGACCGACGGCTCCGAGGCGTCAGGACAGAAACCCTGTCTAAAGTGCAGAACGGCGCGACCGATTTTGGGATATCGAACACTGATAGCGGCGGCGCGGCATTTGCTACCAACACATTGACCACGACGGCCGGAACCTCGTCACCAGGGCGGGAAGCATCTCGTCAGCCTACGGGGCATCGCTGATGTGGATCGGAACGGCAGGACCATTGACGATCGGCACATCCGGGCCGTCGGATGTCGCTATCACGGCAGGCAATACCGTCCGGACCGTCTACGCCTACGCCACGGGGGCGCAGACCCATACCGTCACGCCATCTGCCGGCGGGTGGGTGAGTAAGATCGTTGCAAATCACAACAGCCATCAACAATTGAGAGTCGAGAACGAAAACGCCGGATCTTCGGCGGTTTCTGCAGTCCGGGTGCTTAGTAATGCCGGAATGATGGCTCTTGAGGCGTCTTCTACTGCGGCGGGCGGGTATGGGGCAAGCACATGGGTTGGGGCTGGGAAAGCCGTATTCGGCACCCAGAGCGGCGGCGGGGAGTGCGAGCTATGGACCAACGGCGTTGCGCGCGTTGTTGCTTCAGATTCCTCTGTCAATCTGGCGACAGGCCACGGCAGTCTGTTTATCAGCGGACTGCGGACGATATCTATCGTTGTGATCGGCAACAACGTGACTGGGGCAAGTGTTTATTCCCCTGTGGCCCACGGCCATACGCGAGCGCCGGATATCATGATCCCATACGGAATTCTCAACGGGGCGACACAGGGTTACACCGCTGGGGATAAGGCAGCCGTGTTGCTAAACACCGTCGGGACGCGGGCCAATGGAACTAACGTCTGGTGCCTCCAGCAGACTACGCCGCAAATCTTCCACGCCTCGACCGGGGCAGGCACAACGGTTAGCGCGGGCGATCTATCCATGCGCATAACATGCATCTGGCTCTAAGGAAACGACATGGCAAATGTAAGCTATACCGCCGAACAACTGATGCCCAAGCCGGTCACGTCAGCAGTGCCCAAGTCCGACCCGACCAAGGTCGATCCGACCAAAGCCGTCGCCGAGAAATGGACGGTCGACGACAATCAACTGGTCGAGAAACGCTTGCCGGGGCTTCTGTCGTCTGATAATCCGATCGTTCAGATGGGACAGACGAAAGGACTGCAACAGGCAAATGCTAGAGGATTGCTCAACTCTAGCATGGCAGCCGAATCGGGGGCGAAAGCCGCCTACGATTACGCTATGCCGATTGCTACGCAGGACGCTTCGACCTACGCCAATTCCGCACGGGAAAATGCCAACCTAGGAACCGGGGTCAGCCAGGCCAACGCGCAACTTGAAACGTCGAAACAAGTTGCTGCCGGAAACAATGCGGCCCAACTGGCCGCTGCGGGAATCTCCGCGAACAGCGCGCAGACTATCGCCAAACTCAATAGCGATACGCAGATTAAGTTGCAGAAGATGGACGCCGGAGAGCAAGCAGATTATGCAAACCTCGACATTGGCAAATTCTACTTTCACCGGCGGAACCAACCTCTTGGCGCAAATCGCCGCTGACGTGAATATGGACGCCGAGAAAGCAGAAGATTTCCGACAACATCATTCAGACGATGGGAACCTCTATCAAAGGTTATCTCATCGATCAACCATCGGCATCGGCAATCTGCTGAACTTCGGATGACATTCGCACTAGCATGGGCTACAGCAGGGGGGCAGGCAGGCCCAAGAGACCGCCACGTACGGACTCGGGCCAGGGCGCGAATCTGACTGATCTGATATCCCTGCTTCCGCAATCCACTAGAACGGCATTACTCGCTGATAAGGATTACCAGTCCAAAATTGCGCCTGGGTCGTATCGCGAGCAAATGAACTTGAACATGGGCGACCAATTCGATTCATCTGGCTTGTCGGACCCTGACAAGTGGTGGTCGGCTCGATGGGAACCAAGAGGGTATTTCAGTCAGACGAATTCTCCGACACAGACCGATGGGCGCCCGGAGCGATGCAAGCGGCACTCAAGAACGTGACCTACGACCCGGGGAGGTATTCTGTACGACGTCAGGATGTCGATCCGTATTGGATTCCAGAAGAGGTCTCGTTAATGGATAGCCCCAGTTCCGGGCCTGATCGTCGGGGCGGCAACCGGCGGCATTGGCAGTGGGATCGGCGCAGCAATTGGGTCGGGTGTGGCCGGGCAAGCTATCGCAAGCGGCGCCTCTTCCGCCATGCAAGGTGGGTCTGGCAAGGATATCTTGGTCAGCGCCGCGGCCGGCGGTTGGGTAGCGCAGCGGGCGGTAACGGGAAAAGCAACGGCGGACGCGCTGAAAGGGTCTGTCTCAACATCATTGGCAACACAGTTGGAAAGGCCGAGCGCGGCAGTTGGCGCGGGGACGGCTAACGCAATCCGGGGCTGTCGGCGGGGCGGGTCTTTTGCGGATGTCCTGCAGTCCGCGCTCTGGTCGGCCGGTGCGGCTGGTGCTGGCTCTGCCGTCAATGCGGGCGTGAGCGAGGTAGCCGGGTCGGAGACAGCTGGAAAGATTGCCGGATCGGTCACAAGCGGGCTGATCAATTCCGCCAAGCCAACTCGGGAATCGCAAAAATTCGCGTCAATCACGCAGAATGCGGAGACAACGATGACATCGGCATCAGGCAAGAAGCCTGCGTCGGTTTCCGACCTCTCGTGGGGTTGGTTGTCCTATCCACGCTAAGACACAAGAGAAAGATAATGGCTGAATGGGAAACCAATACCACCTGGTGACGGGCTGATCGATCAGCCGTCCGACACGGCAGAATGGACCAATAATGCCATCTACCCGGCAGGGACCGGCGAGTCCGATCTGGCTGTGGCGCAAACAGAGTCTATCGACTATTCATCGATTGCCCAAAGCCTCGGCCTCGGCCTTGTGGATACCTTCCCGCCGAATCCTCGACACGACGTCGGCGCGACTTCTCAAACGGTTGGGTCAGGCGACAACGTGACAGTTGCGGGAGGAACGAAAGCCTTGGGGCGTGATGTTATGAAGAACGCCTTCAAGTCCATCTCCGAGACACTTGGGTAAAGATTCTCAAGGCGCGTTGCCGGGATGGGGCAAGCTCTATACGTGAAGGGCAAGGAACCGGACATCCTCAAGCAGAACGCCGACACCTCGCGCATGAACGCGGACCTTGCCAAAACCAAAGACAAACGCGCGGCCGAATTCGCGAAGAATCTCGAATGGCGCATGGGCCTGATGGGAGCAAAGAAATGATGCAGCGCATCTAAATCCCCGCGCAACCGCCTCGCGGTTTTCTTCGCAAGAAGGTGGAAAACTCCTCCTCAAGATGGTGAATCTTCCACCTAACACCCCGCAGATGGACCCTGCCTTGAAGGAAGCCGTCTTGAAAGTCGTCATGAAAATTATGTACGCGCTGCAAACCTGCGAGACGCTGGTGCATCTAGCCTGAGCCAAGATCAGCCGATCGCCGATGTCGTTG